>JAKAKP010000125.1 GCA_021813445.1 Deltaproteobacteria bacterium | reverse complement strand
CTGTTAGATGGCAACTTGGTATGAAAGATTGGCCCGGCCCCGGGGCGGGAGAGAGGCCCGCAGCCTATATCGTCATCCTGGGGGATAAGGGCATCAGCCAGAACTTCGGCTGCGATCACGGCATCGCCGCCCAAAGCATCCTCCTGGGGGCCCGGGAAAAGGGCCTGGGCGGCTGCATCCTCGGCAGTATTCAACGGGACCGCTTACGGGAACTGCTGCACCTGCCGCCAAATCTGGAGATTCTCCTGGTCCTGGCCCTGGGGCGGCCCCGGGAAAAAGTGGTCCTGGAAAGCACGCCCCCCGGCGGCGACATCAAGTATTGGCGGGACGCCCAGGGGGTACACCATGTGCCCAAAAGGAGACTGGAGGATATCATCATTCCTCAGGTTCCATAATTTTAAAGATTCCCTTCTGACCATCCCACCGAAGGCGCGGGAATCCGGGACCGGCGCAGGAAATTATTTAGCATTAAGATAGCACCCCCCTTTGCCGATAAAGAAATTACCCTCCGGGGAAGTCAGAAGCAAACGGGATTATGATTAATCCTAGGGGGAAGGAACAATGAATTGCTGGGAATTTATGAAATGCGACCGCCAGAGCACCTGCCCCGCCTATCCCCACCATGGCGTCCACTGCGCCCGGGTGGCCGGGACCCTCTGCGGAGGTAAAGTCCAGGGGACCTTTGCCCTGAAATTGACCAACTGCATGCAATGCGATTATTATAAGAGTCAGCATTACGACCATTCTTACAAGAGCTAATTTGGCCGCCGAGGACTTGCCGGGATGGGGCCATAGTCCCACCCCGGCAGGCCCCAGAAATTAGGGCGGCTTTCCCCAAAAGACGACCCGCTTAAAGGCTCATCCGGATTCCGGTTTCATCCCCCCAGAGATCCAAGCCATCCCGCAATACGCCGGTGGGAAACCCAGCATCCGCACCAGGATCTTTTCCTTCTCATCCGCCAATCTGCTGGACTGCGGCACCGCGGCTAAATTTACCAGGTCCAGGAGCCTCGCAATGGCCGCCTGATCCATCAACTCCCGCTTGATGCGGATCACCATTTCTTCTGCTTCCAGGGTTACCTTGTACATGCCTGTCACCTCTTATAAGAAAAGTTCCCGGTCCAAGGTTGTGAACTCTGGAAGAGTCCTTTTCCTGTCATTCTGAACGGAGCGTAGCGGAGTGAAGAATCTCGTATTTTGTTGGTATACTTGAGATTCTTCGGTCGCTTCACTCCCTCAGAATGACAACTTAAGGGGACCTTCACAGAGGTCTCAGGTTCAAAGTTGCCGCCACTACCAATTAATCTAAGCGTGCTTATATTCAAAGCAATGCAGGATATTGGCAGAAATTAACCGGGAGATCACCAGCGTCCATGATACCCATCGAACCGCGGCAATACCCCAAAATAGTGCTGGCCCTGGGAGGCAATGCCCTCATCCGCCCTGGGGAACCGGGAACGCTGGCAGAACAGAACCGCCGCATCCGCCAGGCCATGGCCCAAACCGCGGACTTGATTACGGCCGGGTTCGCCACCGTCATCACCCATGGCAGCGGCCCCATGGTGGGACATTTGCTGCTGCAGATGGAATGCGCCCGGGCCCTGGTGCCGCCCATGCCTTTATTTATTTCCGATGCCGATACGGAAGGCAGTCTGGGCTATCTGATTCAGCAATGCCTGGTCAATGAGCTCCATCGCCGCGGCCGGACACAAGGAGTAGCCACGGTGATTACCCAGGTGGTGGTGGCTGCGGATGACCCCGCTTTTCTGGCCCCTGACAAACCCATCGGCCCTTTCTATCCTGCCGCAGAAGCGCAGCGTCTGGAGAGGGAGCGGGGCTGGCGACTCGCGGCGGACGCAGGCCGGGGCTGGCGGCGGGTGGTGCCTTCCCCTCATCCTCTCACCATTATTGAGCATGAGATCATCGCCTATCTCCTGCGAGGCGGCTTCATCGTCATTGCCGCGGGCGGCGGCGGCGTGCCGGTGGTGCGCAGGCCTGACGGCGATCTGCAGGGAGTGGAAGCGGTCATTGACAAGGACCGGGTTTCCGCGGTGTTGGCCCAGGAAATCGGCGCAAATTTGCTGATCTTCCTGACCGCGGTGGATTATGTCTATGCAGATTATCAGCGGCCGCAGCCGCGGCCCCTGCCGCGACTGACTGCGGCTGAAGCTCGGAAGTATTTTGAAGAGGGCCATTTCCCGGCCGGCAGCATGGGCCCCAAGATCGAAGCGGCTGTGGATTTTCTCTCTCAGGGCGGCAAGCGGGTGCTGATCACCCAGCCCGAAAACCTGGCCGCGGCCCTGCACGGCCGCACCGGCACGCATATTTTTCCGTGAACTCCGGGTGGGGATCGGCAAAGATTCAGACCTCACCACCAAGACACAAAGAGGCACCAAGAAATTATTATTTGGCGTCCTGAATTTCAGGACGCCAAATAATAGTCTCCTTAGTGATTCTTTGTGCCTCGGTGTCTTAGTGGTGTATCTGTTTTTCCATTTTCTTATCGAGGAGTTCAGTATATGGCCTTCACGCCCCCTCCTTATCATCCTCCGGATTTCAGCCAGCCGCCGCTCAAAGACGCGCCCGTGGTGAGCTTCGCCCCGGTCGCGGAGCCGGGGCTGGCCCCCGCCAATTACCACGCCACCACCATCTTCCCGGAGTATCTGCAACTGGAGAAAGGCCGCTGGGTCTTAATTGAAAAGTCCCGGATGGATTGCGTGGTGGTCTTACCACCAGAGGGGTTGCTGCTGGTCAAGGAATTCCGCCATCTCACCCCGGGCGAGCAGGTGGCCCTGGGCCGGGGGGAAAACGGGGAAGACGGCATCTTCGTCCACCATGAGGCCTTTGCCCCGGCCCGGGGGATGGCCGAAAAATTCGCGTTCCGCACCCATCTCTCCCGGGAGACCTCCTTTTCCATAGATTATGACGAGCTATACGAACTTTTGGACTATGAACGGGAAAACGGCTTCATTCTCTGGGTTGCGGGTCCGGCCGCGGTCTTTGACCAGGACTCCCGGAACGCCCTGGTGTCGCTGATCCAACAGGGTTACGTCCACGGTCTCCTGTCGGGTAACGCCCTGGCGGTCCACGACCTGGAGGCCGCACTTTTCCAGACGGCCCTGGGGCAGGAAATTTATTGTAAACGTCCGGTGCACCTGGGGCATTACCACCACCTGGACGCCTTGAATGCCGTGCGCCGGGCCGGTTCCCTGGCCCGGGCCATGGAAACCGGCTTGATCACCGGCGGGGTGATGCACGCGCTCTGGCAACATCAGATACCTTTGGTCCTGGCCGGCTCCATCCGGGACGACGGGCCGCTGCCGGAGGTGATCACCGATGTCCTTAAAGCCCAGGACGCCATGCGCGACCTCACCGCTCGGGCCACCACGGTGATTGCCGTGGCCACCCAATTGCACAGCATCGCCGCGGGCAATATGGTCCCCGGTTATCACGTCCTGTCGAACGGGGAGGTCAGGCCGGTTTTTTTCTATGTGGTGGACATGAGCGAGTTCGCCGCGGAGAAATTGACCAACCGCGGCTCCCTGGCCGCCAGGGGGATCTTGACCAATGTCCAGGACTTTCTGGTGATTCTGGCCAGGGGTTTGAGCCGGAGATAACTTCCGTGGTAGCGGAAATTTTCGCTCGGCCAGGAAGGTGTAACTCGGGAAAGAATTCTCTCCCCTAAGACCTGGTAACGTCCATTCTGCCTCTGTCACATTTAAACCTGTTGCTGCTGCATTAAAGTATAGAGATGAACCAACCAGCCGTCTCGCCCCGGAAAATCTAAACCGCCTTCTGCAAACGTTCCACTTCCAGGGCCAAGGCCACTTGCTTGGCCAGGGATTCCAGGAGACGCAGCCGCAATTGCTCAGGCAGCAGCCAATTCTGGGCCTGGGGATCTTTAGGCCGCAGGGCTAGAATGCCGATGGTGGCATGGGTCTCCGGCAAGGGCACAAAGAGGATAGGGGAATCCACCAGGTTTTGAGTCCCCCAACCCGCCATCTCCCCGTGTTTGTATGCCCATTGGGCCGCGCCCAGTTCTTTCACCAGGTCCTGCTGGAAGACCGCGGAGAAATCACCGGCAGCCGGGTGCAACTTACCCGTTTCATCCGGCAGCAGCGCCACTGCCAGGCACTCAAAGATCTCCGAGATTTGCCGCACTGCCACCTGCAGGATCTCAGCATCGCCCCGGGTGCCTGCCAGCTCCCGGCTCAGGGCATACATGGCCGCGGTCTGGCGCTCGTGTAGGCGCGCGGCCTCAGCCTGCTGCTTGATCAAGGTGGCCAGATGCCCCATGACCGCGGCCACCAGAAACATCACCACAAAGGTGACAATGTATTTGGCTTCTTCCACGGTAAACGACCAGCGAGGCGGGACAAAACAAAAATCAAAGGCCAGAACGCACAGCAGGGAATTGAGCATGGCCGGCCCCCGGCCGCACTGGATGGCAGTGACCACCACCGCCAGCAAATAGACCATGATGAGGTTGGGGAGGTCGAAATAAGGATACATCAAAAAGCAGAGTCCGGTAGCCAGCAGCAGGTATAGGAGCGCCCCTTCATAGTCCGAGGGGACCCGCTTTCCTTGCACCTGGGCCGCGGCTTCCGGCAATGCGGCCGGTTCCCCCCGGATCAAGAAGACATCCAAATCACTGCTCAGTTGCAGCAATCCTTCCAGGGGACTTTTCGAGAGGATTTCTTTCCACCATGGCCGGCGTCTGGGTTTGCCGGCATAAATCCTGGTGATCTTCCTCTGCCTGGCGAAGGCGACAATCTCTTCCCCGATGCTGCGGCCCCGCAGAGTGATGGTGTCCGCGCCCAAGTTCTCGGCCAGCCGCAGATTGGAGACCGCGCGGTTTCTCTCTGCTTCCGGCAGCCGCAGCATTTCGGGGTTTTCTACATAGACGGCGCACCATTCAGCCTCTGCAGCTTGGGCCTGATGGGCGACGGCCCTGATTAAATCGGCGCTGGCCGGGCTCGGCCCGACACAGACCATAAATCTTTTCAGCGTGGCTGTAGAAGTGTCCACTTGCTTAACTCCCTCGGGGACTCACGCCTCATCTTCCAAGGCTTTTTCTTGCAAGGAATGATAGCACATTTCATCCATAAGTTAAGTCTTCTACGGCTCAGGTAAACCTGCCCGTCCCTTTTATTTGCCGGGATCGGCCACGTCCTGCAAAGACGTATTGATTTTTCCCGGGAGGACTGGGATCAACCACGACAAGCGGGCTCTAGCCGGAATGGGACCGCGGGCCTCTTAACGAGCCTCGGAAACCACAATGGGCCTGGATTTTCTTTTCGCTACCTTCTCTTTGTTGTGGTTGTGAGAAGAATATTTTTTCTTGCGGTGATGGGCCTTGGCGATTTTGGTCTCATGCTTCTTGGCTAGATGATGGGATTTCGTTTTTTTGCCGGCGTGGGCCCGGACCTGGATGTGCTTTTTCTGTTTCTTTTTATCCGCGACCCTTAACTGCTGGTGCCGGGTCTTTTTGCCCTTAATGCTTTTGGCAGGATGATGATCGTGGGTGGAACCCAGCAAAGAGGCGGTGTAATGAGAGGAGTCGGCTTCTGCTTCCGCCTCATGCACCTGGTGGCGCTGCTTCTTAGCAGACTTCCTGGCATAAGCCTGGGCCGCAGGCCGGGATTTATGAGCTAGGGCCGCAGGGGCAGGCGGCTCCTCCTCCGCTTTGACAGAGGACCAGGCCCAGCGCCCGACGGGCGGATGCGGCCTGGGCGCCGGCCTGGGGCCCCCCGCGTAAGCCAGTTCGCCGGCGGGCTCCACCTGCTGCCGATATTCCTGATGGGGCTCCGGGGGGATATGGGTAAATCCGAACTTCTCCGGATTCTTGGCAATGATCGTGGCCGCAATCATTTGGGGCACATAATTTTTCGTTTCGTTGGGGAGACACTTATTGGCGGAAAGTTCCCAGAAGTTCCGGTTGTTGCCTTTGCCCAGCTCCCGCTGCACCCGCATTTCCCCGCAGTTGTAACTGGCTGCGGCCAGGTACCAGGATCCGAAACGCTTATATAAATCCAGCAGATATCTGGCTGCCGCCCGGGTGGATTTCTCCGGATTCAGGCGTTCATCCACGTAATTATCGATGATCAATCCATAGCGCCGGCCGGTGCCCTTGATGAATTGCCACATGCCCACCGCTCCGGCCGGGGACCGGGCGTTGGGATTAAAGCCGCTCTCGATCATGGCCAGGTAGGCCAAATCTTCCGGCAGGCCGTATTCCTGAAAAATGCCTTTAATCATCGGCAGATAACGGGGGGCCCGGGCCAGCCAGCGCTGCATGACCTTTTTGCGGTCCCGGGAAAAATAGACCAGGTAATTCTTGACCTGCTTATTTACCTGGACGGGGACATCGAATTTGACCGACTCATCGGAGACGGGCGCCTCGCTCGCAGGCATGGAGGAGTGGTAGTAATCCCTGGGACCCATGTTGCCCCGGAAGCCGCCACCGCAGCCCCACAAGAGGGTTAAGCAAGCAGCCACCAGAAAATACCGGATTTTCATAAGAGTCCTCCCCCGGGGGCCATGCGCCTGTTACCCTGCCCGTCTGCGACTGTTTCCTAAATCGCGCCAAGCTGAGATAGGTTCTAATCAGTTAGAAATTCTATAAGTCTTTTAAATAATTTCCACAATCGGAGCTTCCCTGAATTGGGCCTCAGGGATTTCCTGATTTTTCCGAAACATCCAGATTTTTACAATTACAGGGGTGGACTCGCCGGTCCGCCCGTTAAGTGCTGTTGGTCAAACCTTAGAATTTTTATGAAATAGCCAGGCATTGTTGCAGTACTACGCCTTAAGAGTGACAAATAATGTTTATCCTATCGGCAATGCCGCCAGTAACTTAAAAGAGTTGTCTCTTTCCGCAGTGGTGGCCGTCCATATCCCGGGCCCAGGACGCTTGCCTGCTGTTAGATGGGAATGCCCCATGGCTCCGGATTTGGCCGCCAGAGCTGCCTGGCCGCAAGGCCTATCTTAATAAAATCTCAGAGGTTTTTGCGTTGTCGGCAAATGGCTTGAGGCAAGAAGTTTGTGGATTTATTGGCTGGTCATCTCACGGAGATGGTTTATTTCTAGGGCTTAAGTTTTAACTGCCTTTGGCTGGGGCTGGGCCCGCGAAATATCGGCCAGAAATAAAATAAAGGTCTTGACGTAATTCCGGTCGAAAACCTTGCCCTTCTCCCAGTCATTACGCATCACCCACAAGGCTTCTTTTGGCTCTTTGGCGGGGCGCCAGGGGCGGTCCGCGGTCATGGCTTCGTAGGTGTCCAAAATGCGCAAAATCTTGGCCCAATCGTGGATGTTCTCGGATTTCAAACCCTCCGGATAGCCGGAGCCATCGGCATTTTCATGATGCTGCATGATCATTTGCAGGGATTCCCAAGACAGGTGGGCGGAAGCCTGCAACATCCGGACCCCTTCCAGGGGGTGGCGCTTAACCTGGGCCAATTCCTCTTCAGTAATGGGGCCGTTTTTTTCCAGAATGTTCCGGGGTGTCTTGGTCAAGCCGATGTCGTGGATCAAGGCCCCCAGTGCGAATTCCTGGATTTTCTCCCAGCTCCAACCCAGGAAGATGGTGAAAGCCAATCCCAAGAGACAGACATTGAGACAATGGGTGTAAAGATGGAAACTGTGGTATTTGATTTCCGTTAAAGAAAGAAAACTATGATGGTCGCCCCCGATTACTTTAAACAGCGTGTCTAAAAATTTCAGACCCGCTTTGATCTCTTTGGCGGTGCGGGCCTCATCCGAGTTGAAGAAATTAAAAGTCCACAAATGCGTGGCGTCACAAATCCGCACTCCCTTTTCCAGGGTGTCTAGAGTTTCATCCGCCAGGACCATTTCAATGTTATGATAGAGATATTGCTGAACCTCTGCAATGTCTTGCAGAGATAAATAAACAAAGGGGATCCCCAGCTCGTGCAGCTTTAAGTGCCAGTCTTTTTGAAAAACATCGCCCCGTTCGCAACACTTGACATAATTGGGTTTCATGAACTCTTTTGCTATGGTCTTGACAAAGACATCGAATGGGACTTTCAAGCCCGGGGTCAAGTTCCGGAGAGGTAGCGACATGTAACCTTCATCTTCCTCAAAACCCGGATCGAGGGCGATTTGACTGACATCCAATGGCTTCTGCGAAATATCAACTTTAATATTCGCGAGGGTCTTCATCTTTCGATTACGATTACGATACTGGAGCACTTCCGCTCCATCTTGCTTGCGGAAATAAAGCTCTTTAATATCTTTGCTCTTAAGCTCACTAAACAATGTCTTTTGACAAACATCTCCCCTAGAAATAACGATTTTGTAAACATAATCATCACTCTTTGAATTATATATTTTATTAAAGAGATCAAATGTAACTATAGTTCCTGGCTGCAAGTCGCTAACGCCAAATGTAATATATATTTCTTTATCAACCACTGAGTAGACTCCATCTTTTCTAGATTATTAGTAAATTATTGTTCTCTATTAGAGTATCATCTTGATCAAGATAATATTGCAACCTTTAGCAGCCTGCTCATCCAAGGGCTGGTGACGGCTCAGCCCATGCTTAAGACCGGGAGAAGGTCACTTTTTCCAATGCCATGGATGGAGGAAATCAATGTTAGCATAAATTCATCAACCGGCCAGCAATATTAAAAGCGCGCCCACGCACCCATTCTTTTCGCCAACACCTCCTGCAGGGTCGGCTCGCCGTAATCTTGATACTCATAGCGCACCCGGATTGCGGGTTTATTCAGGGACAGCAGGTGGCGCAGATGGATAGGAGTGGAAAAGAGGACCAGATCGCAACCGCAGCTATTAATGGTGGCTTCCAGATCCCTGATCTGCTCCGGGCTGTAGCCCATGGCGGGCAGCACCCGGCCGATATGGGGATAAGCTGTGTAAACCGCCTGGAGGGTGCCCACGGCAAAGGCCCGGGGGTCGACAATATGCGCGGCGCCGCAGCGCTCCGCAGCCAGAAAGCCGGCCCCGTAGGCCATGCCCCCGTGGGTTAAGGTGGGGCCGTCTTCCACCACCAGCACGGTTTTTCCCTGAATCCGCTCCGGCTCCTTGACCTGCAGCAGGGAAGTGGCCAGGAGGATATCGGCCCGGGGTGCGTTCCTGGTAATATTGCCCCGCACTATCTCGATATTTTCGGGCCTGGCGCCCACCACCTTGTTGATGATGGCGATGTCGGCCAACCGCATATTGGTCTCTCCTGCACAATACAATAATTCATGGCCGGGCCTTAAGGCGTCGAAGACCACCACCTGCAGGTCGGGTTTGAAGAAAGGAGTGTCGTTATTGCCGCCGTCCCAAATGATGATATCGGCTTCCTCCTCAGCCTGGGCCAGGATCTGGCGGTAATCGATACCGCCGTAAACGACGATGTCCTGATCCACCAGCGGTTCGTATTCTTCCCTTTCTTCAATGGTCAGTTGCCAGCGGGAAAAATCCTCGAACGCGGCGAAGCGCTGCACTACCTGCTGCCTGAGGTCGCCATAGGGCATGGGGTGGCGCACCACCACGGCCTTTTTCCCCAAGCCGCGCAAAATTTCGCAAATCTTCCGGGTAGTCTGAGATTTGCCGCAGCCGGTACGCACCGCGCAGACCGCGATGACCGGCTTGGCCGCGGCCAGCATGGTCTGGGCCGCTCCCGGGAGCAAAAAACCGGCCCCCGCGGCCATCGCCAAGGAGGCCTTGTGCATTACGTCCACATGGGCCACGTCGCTGTAAGAAAAGACCACGAGATCGGCCTGGTGCTCCCGGATCAGGCTCTCCAACTTCTCCTCTGGGTAGAAGGGGATGCCCTCCGGGTAGAGGGCCCCGGCCAGTTCCGGGGGATAGATGCGGTCGTGCATCAGGGGAATCTGCGCGGCCGTGAAGGCCACCACCCGGTAAGCGGGATTATCCTTGAATAACAGGTTGAAATTGTGAAAATCCCTGCCTGCCGCGCCCATGATGATGACTTTTTTCATCATCGCCGCCTCTCGGGTTTCATTGATCCAATTATAGCAGCATTTTTCCGGCCTCATTGATAAGTTTTTGGATTTATTTACCGTCTCGGGGCAAAACCGGTTTCCGGCTCTGGCGCCAGACCGGGAGAATGCTTAATTGTCTTGGGTATAGAATTTAGCATCGAGGAGGCTGCCGCCCATGTCTCGAGGCCATCAGGCCATCATTGTCGGCGCCGGCATCCTGGGTCTGGCCAGTGCCTATCATCTCTTGCGGAACCAACCGGGCCTCGACCTCCTGGTGGTGGAGCGGCTGGCGGGCCCGGGCCAGGGGAATACGGCCAAAAGCGCCGCGGCCTTTCGGGATATGTTCTCTTCCCCGGTGAATCGCCACCTCAGCCAGGCTGCCATCGCTTTTTACGAACACCTGGATAAGTTCCACCCCATCGGCCTGAAAAAAATCGGCTATCTCTGGCTGGCCACCGCGGCGCAGATGGCAAAGTGGGCCCGGGTCCTGACCGGCATGGCCCGGGCCGGGGTAAGGTTCCAAATTCTGGAGCCGCGGGATTTGACAGCCCGGCTGCCGGAGCTGCGCCTCCTGGACCTCAGCCAGGGCATCCTGGGGCTCAATTGCGGCATTCTCGACCCCGCCCGGCTCACGAAATTTTATGAGCAGGAAGTCCTCAGAATGGGCGGAAATATACGGTATCACTGTGAGGTTGCCGGGTTCTGCCGTGACGCCCAGGGACGGATCAGTGGCATCAGGCTGGGGCCGGAGGTAATTTCCGGAGACGGGGTGATCATCGCCGCCGGTTCCTGGACAGGGCCGACCTTGGCCCTGACCGGCCTGGAAGTGCCCACCATTCCCAGAAAAAGGCAGTTATTTTCGATTCCTGCCCGTGAAGGTCCTTTGAGCCATCTCCTGGCGACCCCCGGTTTCAATGGTCATAACTTGTTGCCTTTTACTATCCTGCCGGGAGGCGCCTACCTCCGGCCCGCCGCGGCCTCTTTCATCCTGGGGTTTGCCAACCCGGATCAAGCCCCGGGCCTGGAAGAACCGCCCCAGGCAGAGCAGGATTTCTATGAGAAGCGCATCCGTCCCCAAATAGTGCGATATTTCCCGGTCTTTCAGGAGTGCGCGCCCACCCATGCCTGGGCCGGGCACTACGACGAACATCCGCCGGACAGTACGCCTTTCGTGGAGCCTCTGGCCGGGGCCCTGGTGGCGGGGGGCAGCAGCGGCAGCGGGGTGATGAAGGCCGACTCAGTGGGCCGCATTGTGGCCGCACGTTTTACAGGACTGGATGTGGTGCAACTGGCCGATGGCCGGGAGTTCCGGGTGGCCGGCCTGGGCTTGCAGGAGCGGGCCGTACCCCCAGAGAAATTTGTTATTTGAGCTTTTGGTGGGGAATGTTCAAGGTTTAAGGTTCGAGGTTGAGGCTGAGGCTGCAACCCAACTTATCCCAAATTGCCATTTGCAAGAGTTGGTAGGTGCGGTCGTCTCGCCCGCCAGAGTATGCGCAGGCGAGACGCCTGCGCCACCAAGTCTTCTTTATATTTTGCGTCTTTCTTTGTGCCTTTGCATCTTGGCGTGAGGCACATCTTTTCAGAATTGATGCGCAAGGGCCATTGGCTCACCCATAAATCATGAAAGTTCGCGGGGTTGTGCACTTAACTTTGAACTTTGAACCTGGAACTTTGAACTTTGGATCAAGGAGCCGGCCATGTTCGCCCCATTCCAAAATGAACCCCTCAGTAATTTCACCGACCCGGAGCAGGCCGCGGCCTACCGCCGGGCCCTGGCCGGGGTGCGCCGCAGCTTCGGCCTGCACCAACCGTTGATCATCGGCGGCCGCGCGGTGGATACCGGGACCCGGATCACCAGCCTCAATCCAGCCAAGCCCGCGGAAGTGGTGGGCACGGTGGCCGCGGCCGGTGCGCCCCAGGTCGATCTGGCCTTTGACGCGGCCTGGAGGGCCTTCCCGGACTGGGCGGATCGGCCCGCGGCAGAAAGGGCCGCGGCCACGGTCAAGCTGGCCGCGGAGCTGCGCCGCCGCAAGCTGGCGCTGGCGGCCTGGGAGACTTTGGAGGCCTCGAAGAACTGGTACGAAGCCGACGCGGACGTCGCCGAAGCCATAGATTTTTGCGAGTATTACGCCCGGCAGGCCCTGGAACTGGCCCGGCCCGTGCCCGTTATGGCCTGGCCGGGGGAAATCAACCAGTCCTGGCTGCAACCCCTGGGCGCGGGCGCGGTCATCAGCCCCTGGAATTTCCCCCTGGCCATCCTGGCGGGCATGACCCTGGGGCCGGTGGTTGCGGGCAACACCGTGGTCCTCAAACCCGCGTCCCCTACCCCCATGATTGCCGCCAAGTTCATGGACGCGGTGGCCGCGGCCGGCTTTCCCGGGGGCGTGATTAATTTCCTGCCGGGCGGCGGCGGCCAGGTGGGAGATTATCTGGTGGACCACCCCCGCTGCCGCTTCCTCAACTTCACCGGCTCCAAGGAGGTGGGCCTCAGAATCGCGGCCCGGGCCGCACAGATTAACCCCGGCCAGCATTGGCTCAAAAGGGTCTTCCTGGAAATGGGGGGCAAGGACGCCATGGTGGTGGACGAGACCGCGGACCTGGACGCGGCCACGGTCGCAGTGGTGAAGAGTGCGTTCGGCTTCCAGGGGCAGAAATGCTCCGCGGCTTCCCGGGTCATCGTCACCCAGGAAATTTACGACACTTTCCTGGAAAGGCTGGTGGCCGCGACAAAGGATTTGCGGGTGGGGCCGGCTGAGGCGAACTTTCCCGTGGCCGCGGTGATCTCTGCGGAGCAACATCAGAAGATCCTGGCCGAAATCGAAAATGGAAAAGCAGAGGGTAAACTTCTGGTGGGCGGCAAAGCTTTGGATCTGGATGGCGGTTACTATATTGAACCCACTATCTTTGCGGAGGTGCCGCCGGATTCCCGTCTGGGGCAATTTGAGATTTTCGGCCCGGTGCTGGCCGTGATCCGGGCCCGGAACTTTGATGAGGCGGTAACCTTCCTTAACGGCACTGAGTACGGTCTCACCGGCGGCCTCTTTTCCCGGAGCCGGGAGCGCATTGAACGGGCCAAGCGGGAATTTGCCGTGGGCAACCTCTATATCAACCGGGGCATCACCGGCGCCCGGGTGGGAGTCCAGCCCTTCGGGGGCTTCAAGATGTCCGGGACCAATGCCAAGGCCGGCGGCCCGGATTATGTGCGGCTTTTTCTGGAAATGAAGACGGTGGCGGAGAAGCTTTAAAAGACCGTTTTTAGTTTTTAGTTTTTGGTTTTTCGTAATAAACTGCAATATTTAAAAAAACAAACTATCAAGCCTTTTAAAAAATGTCTTTCTCCGCGAATTCTCTGCGCTCTGCGTCCCAGCGGTGAACAAAGAGAAGATTCACCGCAGTTCCTCATGGACCTGCGGCCCACCCGCAAAGCATGAAAAGGGGAACGTAGGGGCGGGCGTCCCCGCCCGCCCGGATAGCCGCACAGGCTGGAAAGCCTGTGCTACCGCTCAGGAACTTTAAGAAGCAGAGGACGCAGAGGTACGCAGAGAAGAAGCTATGAATTTTGCAAAAGCCTCATACTATCCCCAATTTAAAAGGAAACCACGATGACCAAGGGCTGTTTCATCAACAATACCTGGGTGGAAACCCCGGAAAAGCTGGCCGTACTCAATCCCTGGTTCGGGGCGACGGTGGGCGAGGTGTCCCTGGCCGGCGACCAGGAATGGGAAGCCGCGATCACCGCGGCGCAAAAAGCGGCCGTCGCCTTCAAGTCCTTCTCCAGCCTGGAGCGCAAGCAGATGCTGGAGAAGATGGCCGCGGGAGTGGAGAACCGCCAGGAGGAGCTGGCCCGGATGATCGTGGCCGAAGGCGGCAAGCCCGTCACCTACGCCCGGGTGGAGATGGCCCGGGGGGCGTTCACCTTCAGCCTGGCCGCGGAGGAGGCGGCCCGCATCGGCGGCGAGGTCCTGCCCCTGGATTTGAACGCGGCCACCCGGGGCCGCTGGGGCCTGACCCGGCGTTTTCCCATCGGCCCGGTCCTGGCGATTTCTCCCTTTAATTTCCCCTTCAATCTGGTGGCCCACAAGGTGGGCCCGGCTTTGGCCGCGGGCAACCCCATCATTGTCAAACCCGCCTCGGCCACGCCCATCACCGCGCTCCTGATGGCGGAAATCTATGAGCAGGCCGGATTGCCCCCCGGGGGGTTGCAGGTCTTGCCCAGCTCCTCCCGGGTGGCGGAAAAATACGTGGCCGATAACCGCCTCAAGGCCCTGTCTTTTACCGGCAGCGCCGCGGTGGGCTGGCATCTGAAAAGTATCGCCGGGCGCAAGAAGGTCATCCTGGAACTGGGAGGCAACGCCGCCTGTATCGTGGACGCAGACGCCGACCTGGAGCTGGCCGCGCAACGGGCCGCAATCGGCGCGTTTTGCCAGGCGGGCCAGGTGTGCATCGCGGTCAAACGTCTCCTGGTGCACCAGGAGATCTATGAGCCCTTCAAAGCAATTTTCCTCAAGGTCCTGAAAGAAAAGGTCCGGGCCGGGGACCCCTGCCTGGAGGAAACCGTGGTGGGACCGTTCATCGATCATGAAGCCGCGGCCAAAGTGCGGCAGCGGGTCCAGGAGGCCATCGACGCCGGGGCCGGCCTCGCGGCCGGGGGTCTGGGTGAAGGTCCCTTGATGCCGCCCACCGTTCTGGAAAAGGTGAACCGGGAGATGGCGGTCTGGCGGGAGGAGGTCTTCGGGCCGGTGGTGGTCCTGGCCCCTTTCAAAGATTTCGCCCAGGCCCTGGAGATGGCCAACGACACGGTGTACGGGCTCCAGGCCGGGGTCTTTACCAAAGACCTGGCCCATGCCTGGCAGGCCTTCGAGACCCTGGAAGTGGGCGGGGTGATCCTCAATGACTCCCCGGTCTTCCGGGTGGACAGCATGCCTTACGGCGGCGTCAAGACCTCGGGCTTTGGCCGGGAGGGCCTGCGCTACGCCATCGAGGAACTCACGGAGATGCGCCTGCTGGCGGTGAATGTCTGAAAAAGTTACCGAAGGCGGGATGCGCTACGCTTTCCCGCCCTACTTCTGGCTTTGCGGCTTTGCGTGAGAATAAAGCGTCAGGATGGCAGGCAGTGCCCGCCCTACTTACCCCCTGGCCCCTGGCCCCTAATAAATCGACCAGCGTTTGTAGGACATGGCCTTTTCCACCCGGGTCACGGCCAGATCCAAGGCCGCCTCCCGGGGCGTGATATTTTTGATCCTTGATTCTTCCAGGACCTGGCGGGTGTTGCTCCGGATCTTCTTTTCAATCACCTCCAGGGCCTCACTTTCAATCTTGCCCCGGTACTCCATGGCCGCGCAGATCACCCCGCCGGAGTTGGCAATGAAATCCGGCACGCATAAGACGCCCTTGCCATGCAGGTATTTTTCCGCGGCCTCGGTAAGGGGGATATTCGCCCCTTCCACCACCAGCTTGGCTTTTAACTGCTCCATGTTGTTCTCATTGATCACATCAGGACGGGCCGCGGGAATCCAGATATCGCACTCAAAACCGACAATGGCGTCCCGGTCGAATTTTTCCCCCGCGGGATATTCCACCACGCTTTTGCCGGCTTCTTTTAACCGTATAAGTTTATTCACATCGATACCGTCCCCGTCGTAGACCGAGCCCTGAGAGTCGGCCGCGCCCACCAGGATGGCCTTCTGATCGGCCAGAAAACGAGCCGAGTTCATTCCCACCGCGCCGAAGCCCTGGATGGCCACCCGGGCCTGGGCCAGACCGAAGCCCGCCGGACAACGGCAATAGGGCAAAGCCACTTCTATGGCATGTCTGATACCCCAGGCCGTGGCGCCGATCTGGTCGATGGGAATGCCTCCGGCTTCCGAAGGCAGCCCGGTGACGCTGTGATTGATTTCGTCTTTGATCCAGGCCATGCACTCTTCATCGGTGCCCATATCCGGCCCCATGATGTATTCCGGAAAATTCCGCAACGCGCAGGCCAGGGCCCGGATCAGGCGTTCCTTTTCGGGTTTGGGCATCTTCGGGTCGGCATAAACCACGGTCTTGCCGCCCCCATGGGACAGACCCGCAGCCGCGTTTTTTAACGTCATGCTGCGGGCCAGGCGTATGCATTCCTCAATGGAAACGTCAGGGGCCATGCGGATGCCGCCGACGGCCGGGCCCATGGCAATATTGTCGATTACCAAAACCGCCTTGAGATCGATGGTGGGTTCATATACCTGGATGATCTTGGCCGGCCCCAACTTATCGGCGAAACGCAGGATGTCAGCCATGAATGGGCCTCCTTCCAGAACTTTTGCGTTTAGGCTATTAAACTTTCTGTTGCCGCTTGAGAAATAACATTAGCCTCTTTTTCCCCCTGTCAAGGCCACTCATCCTCAGAGATGCGGAGATAGTATTGGGTCCTAGAAATAAGGTACAAAATATCGACTAGGAATATGCCAAATATTATTCCCTCTCCCTGGGGGGAGAGGGTTAGGGTGAGGGGGGCGACTTTGGCTAACTGGCTGTAATCAGCCAAAAGACGCCACCCCCACCCCGACCCTCCCCCCTCGAAGGGGGAGGGAGAAAAGACCGGGTAAGTTATGTATGGTATTCCTGGGACGCCATAATAGAAGTATTGCCAAATCCTGGTGGCGAACTTAATAACTATTATCATCAGAGATGAATCATTAGGGAGGAGAGCCGCATGCGGCAGACCTTGATCGAGCACGTGTTGATGCGCTTGAAACAATTGGGCCTTACGGAAATTTTCGGGGTTCCCGGGGATTTCTCCTTCGGCATCACCGACGCCATTTGCCATGACCGGGACCTGCGCTGGATCGGCACCAGCAATGAACTGAACGCGGCCTACGCCGCGGACGGCTACGCCCGGGTTAAGGGGCTTGGCGCCCTGTGCACGGCCTTCGGCGTGGGCGAACTAAGCGCCTTAAACGGCATTGCCGGCTCCTATACCGAACATGTGCCCGTGTTCCACCTGGTGGGCATGCCCAATACCACTACCCAGCGGGAACGCCGGCTGGTGCATCACACCCTGGGGAAAGGCGAGTTCGACGTTTTCCTGAAGATGGCCCAGCCCGCGGTCTGCGCCAGTGCCATCCTGACCCCGGAGAACGCAGTCACTGAGATGGAGCGCCTGGTGACTGCGGCCGTCAGTCATCGCCGTCCGGTTTATCTAGGGATTCCCGCGGACCTCGCCTCGGCCCCCCTGCCCAAGGGAGCCGCGGCCGTGGACCCCGCCCCTGCCCCCGTCACGGACCATGCGGCTCTGGCGGAAGCGATGGCGGCCATCACCGAAAAGCTGGCCCGGGCCAAGACCGCGGCCATTTTGGCGGGCTATCTCATTCCCCGCCTGGGGTGTCAGGCCGAGGCCCTGGCCCTGGTGGAGGCCACCAACCTCCCCTTCGCCACCATGTGCATGGACAAAACCGCCCTGGATGAAACCCATCCCCAATATATTGGCATGTATGACGGCCGCATCATGAACCCGGAAATCCGGGAATTTATTGAGGGCTGTGACTGCATTCTCAATCTCGGGGCCCTGTGGAGCGATCTCAACACCGGCGCCTTTACCGCCAATATCGACCCGTCCAAAATGATCGCGGTGATGCATCACCACGTGCGGGTAGGCCGGGCCATTTTCCCCAACATCGAGATGCGGGACGCGCTGGGGACGCTGGCCCGGAAAGTCCGGAAAAAACAGGTAGCGGCCCCCAAAGTCCACGGGCTGGGAGAGCCCCAGGGCGCGCCGGGGGACAAGATCACCCCGGATTACCTCTACCCCCGCTGGGAGAAATTCTTCCGGCCCGGTGATGTGCTCATCGCCGAGACGGGCACGGCCGTCATGGGCCTGGCCTTCGGCCTGATGCCCCCTTGCTCGGTTTTTCTCAGCCAGCTCCTCTGGTGTTCCATCGGCTGGGCCACTCCTGCGGCCCTGGGTGCGGCCCTGGCCGCGCCCGCGCGGCGCACCATTCTCATTACCGGTGAAGGCGCCCACCAGATGACGGTCCAGGAGCTCGGCCAGTTTTGCCGCTACGGCGTCAAACCGATTATCTTTTGCCTCAACAACCAGGGGTATCTGATCGAGAGACTGCTCTGTAAAGACCCCAGGGAATGCTACAACGACCTGGCCCCCTGGAACTACCAGCAGTTGCCCGAGGCCTTGGGGTGTAGCGATTGGTTTACCGCCCGGGTGGCCACCAATGGCGAACTGGACGCGGCCATGGAGCAGGCCGCCGCCTGCGGCAGGGGCGCGTTTATTGAAGTGATGACGGAGAAGATGGCGGCCCCGCCCATGGCTCAGAGGCTGCATGAATCCATCCAGACTCTTTACGGGCTGAAGCGGGTTGGGGAGTAGGCCGATGGCCTCTTGTTCATGGACCTGTTTAATCATGAAAATTCCCAGAAGCTAGTGCAAAACCTGATCAGGGCTACAAAGATGATATCAACCGGCAAAAGGTTGGGGGAAACTGCTTTTAAGTCCCCCTTTGGAAAAAGGGGATTTATGGGGATTTGGGGGCGCTTATAAATCCCCCCTACCCCCTTTTTCAAAGGGGGGGAAATTCGTCCTCATTAGCCTTATCCTGGTTTAGGAAAATTGACTCCGGAAATAGGTATTGAAATGCTTTATAGAACCCTGGTCTTAACCTTGAACTTTGAACTTGGAACTATTTAAAAGACCCAGACAAGATGAACGTCGCCGAACTGATTGCCCAGTGCCTGGAAAACGAGAAAGTCGCCTATATCTTCGGCCTGCCCGGCGAAGAGATCATCCCCCTGGTGGATGCCCTCAACGGCACCGCCATCCGCTTTATCCTGACACGCTCGGAAGAGGCGGCCGCGTTCATGGCCGACATGTACGGCCGGGTCACCGGCAAGGCCGGGGTCTGTCTCGCCACCCTGGGGCCCGGGGCCATCAACCTGCTCCTGGGGGTGGCGGACGCCCAAACGGACAGCGCCCCCCTGGTGGCCCTCAGCGCCCAGGTGGGGTTGGGCCGTATTTACAAGGAGACCCACCAGGTGGTTGATCTGGTGTCCATGTTCAAGCCGGTGACCAAATGGGCCGACACCCTGCTCACCCCCGGGGCCGCACCGGAGATGATCCGCCATGCCTTCAGTGTCGCCCAGGCGGAGCGGCCCGGTGCGGTCTATCTGGCCATTCCCCAGGATGTGGCGGCCATGCCCGCGGCCCCCTCCCTGCGGCCTTTGCAGGCGCACCCGGTGCCTGCAGAAGCCCCTGACCCCGGGCAGATCGCCCAGGCCGCGGCCTTGTTGAACGCAGCCCAAACCCCCATCATCCTGGCCGGCCATGGCGCGGCCCGCCACCAGGCCCAGGCGGCCTTGATCCGCTTTGCCGAAAAGCTCAAGATCCCGGTGGCCACTACTTACCACGGCAAGGGCGTCTTTCCGGACGATCATCCCTATGCCCTGGGGACCATGGGCTTCATGGTCCACGATTATGTCAACTTCGGCTTCGACCAGGCGGATGTGGTGGTTTGCGTGGGCTATGAATTGCAGGAATTCGCCCCGGCCCGCCTCAACCCCCAGGGGGACAAGCAGATTATTCATCTACACCGCCTGGCTGCGGTGGTGGATGCCTATTACAACGTCACCGCGGACGTGGCCGGGGACATCCCCGCGGCCCTGGACGCCCTGGCCGCCCAGGTCTCCCCCAAGCCCGGGCTGGTGGCCGCGGAACGGCAAATCCGCTGTCTCCTCCGGGAGGAACTGGAGCGTGGCCGGGGCGACGCCTCCTATCCCTTGAAGCCCCAGCGGCTGGTGGCGGATATCCGGGCTGCGATGGGCCGGGAGGATTTTGTCCTGGTGGACAGCGGTGCGGTGAAGATGTGGATGGCGCGGCTCTATCCCACTTACCGGCCCAACACCTGTCTGGTCTCTAACGGTCTGTCCACCATGGGCTTTGCCCTGCCCGGAGCCCTGGGGGTGAAGCTGGCCCACCCCCGGCAAAAGGTGTTGGCCGTGACCGGGGACGGGGGCTTTTTGATGAACTCCGGGGAGATCGAAACCGCGTTGAGGGAAAAAATTCCCCTGGTCGTCCTGGTGTGGGTGGACGGCAGCTACGGCCTGATCAAGTGGAAGATGGAAATGCAGCTTCAGCGCTTTTCCCACGTGGATTTCGGCAATCCCGATTTTGTCCAGTTCGCCCGGAGCTTCGGAGCTAACGGCTATTTTATCCGGGAGGCGGCCGAGCTGCTGCCGACTTTGCACGAGGCCCTGGCCGCGGACACGGTCTCGGTCATCGCCTGCCCCGTGGACTACTCGGAGAACACCAGACTTACGGAGAAGCTGGAGCATCTGGCTGATCCTTCTGAGGTCAAGTGCCCGGATGACGGCAAAATATCAGCTTGAAAAGATAGGCCTCACGCAAAGACGCAGAGACGCAAAGCAAGACGCAAAATTCTAGAAAAGGGTTTGGTGGCGCAGGCGTCTCGCCTGCGCGCCCGGGGCGGGCGGGGACTCCCGCCGCTACCAAAGAAAACCCGGGCATTTGCGCAGGCGGGAACTCATTACTACCTTAAGTAATAAAACCTTGAAAGGGGTGAGCCATGGTTAAGGTAGCATTATATATCTGGCTGGAGACCAAACCGGGAAAAGAGCAGGAAATGGAAGACTTTTTGCGCAGCGGGCTACACGTAGTGCAGCAGGAGCCGGCCACCACCGCCTGGTTCGCCCTGCGCCTGGGACCATCCACTTTCGGCATCTTCGACGCCTTCCCGGATGATAAGGGCCGGCAAGAGCATCTGTCAGGAAGGGTGGCCGCGGCGTTAATGGAAAGGGCTCCCGAGCTGTTGTCCCAGCCGCCTGTAATCCATGAGTTGGACGTGCTGGCGGCCAAGCTGCCGGTATAGAGGCATATCGCCGCGGGTTCATTAATGATTTTATGTTGGGGCGGACCCATGCGTCCGCCCGGAGGGGGATGGGGTGCACGCCTGGGGACGGCATGAAGATGGTAATCTGAGTTTTTGGTACTTTCTGTCTTGACCGATATACTGCATGCATCCCGAATAAAGAAAAACGATTATTGCCTTAACTCCGATTGCACCTAAGCGCAAAGGAACAAAAGGGTCCAAGGACTAGGCCTTAGATATTGAAAAAAGGCCTTAAAGCCCCCTCCCTTGAGGGGAGGGGGGTTAGGGGGAGGGTGGCGTCTTGCGGTGGCGCTGGTTCAAGACGCCACCCCCACCCCACCCCTCCCCCTTCGCAGGGGGAGGGAGTTTTTTTCACATAAGAACGCCTCAAAACAAGACTCTATTTTTTCGGAGCTAAGACAATAATCGATAATTTGAACTTTTAATGGAGATTGCCCAATGAGCCCTAAACTTGAGACCCGACAGGAATGCGACAGCCTGGGGGAAATCGCGGTCCCGGCCAATCGTTACTGGGGCGCGGGCACCCAGCGGTCGCTCATCCACTTTAATATCGGCGGGGACTTGATGCCCCTGGAGGTGATCCGGGCCCTGACCCTGGTCAAAAAGGCCGCGGCCCTGTCCAACCGGGAACTGGGACGGCTCCCCGGGGAGAAAGCCGCCTGGATTATCCAGGCCGCGGAGGAAATCCTGGCAGGGAAGCTGGACGCAAACTTTCCCCTCCACGTCTGGATGACCGGCAGCGGTTCCCAGGCCAACATGAACGTCAACGAGGTCATCGCCAACCGGGCCATTGAGCTGGCGGGCGGGGTCCTGGGGAGCAAGGACCCCATTCACCCCAATGATCACGTCAATTTGAGCCAATCCACCAATGACGCGTTTCCCACGGCCATGCACCTGGCCGCGGCCGCGGCCCTCCAGGAACGCTTAATTCCTCAAGTTAAGTACCTGCGGGACGCCCTGGACGAGAAGGCCATAGCCTGGGCGGCGCTGGTCAAGATCGGCCGCACCCACATGATGGACGCGGTGCCCCTGACCCTGGGCCAGGAGTTTTCCGGTTATGTGTCCATGCTGGACGACAATCTGGAGAGAATCGAGGCGGCCCGGCCCGGCCTCCACCGCCTGGCCCTGGGAGGCACCGCGGTGGGCACGGGCCTCAACGCGCCCACGGGCTTCGCAGACTTGGCCATCCGGCATCTGGCGGCCCTCACGGGTCTGCCCCTGACGCCCGCGGCCAACAAGTTTGCAGTCATGGGCGCGCACGACGATCTGGTCCTGGTCAGCGGAGTCCTGAAGACCCTCGCCGTCTCCCTCTACAAGATCGCCAATGACATCCGCTTATTGGCCAGCGGCCCCCGGGCCGGGCTGCACGAATTGGAGATTCCCGCGAATGAGCCCGGTTCCACCATCATGCCCGGCAAGGTCAATCCCACCCAATGCGAGGCCCTGACCATGGTGGCCGTGCAGGTCATGGGCTATGACGCGGCCGTGGCCTTCGCGGGCGCGGGCGGCTGCCTGGAGCTGAACCTTTATGCGCCGCTGCTGATTTTCAACGTTCTCCAATCCATTCGCATGTTAGCCGACGGCTGCCGGAACTTTACCGAGTTCCTCGTGAAGGGCTTGAACGCGGACCAGGGGCAGATTGACGCCTACCTGCACCGCTCCCTGATGCTGGTGACCATCCTGACGCCGGTGATCGGGTATGATAAGGCAGCCCAAATCGCCCTTCTGGCCCACAACCAGGGGCTGACCCTCAAGGAAGCCGCATTGCAGCTGGGTTATCTCACCGCGGCGGAGTTCGACCGCCTGGTCGATCCCTATAAGATGGCGTATCCGGATGTCTGATTCTTCCCATGATCTTAATACCTTCAATATTGAGATTATATCCGGATATTTTTGCTGCTTGAGGATAATTGTTTTATCTGGCATGGTATCCTTTATTGAGGTTTCCACGGCTATTTGTTCAGGGCTATTCGTAGTAATACCAAGTTGCGATCTATCAAGTAACATTCAGGTATGGGAAATTTGTCATCGAACGAAGTTTTTCCGGGTCTTTGGCGAGATCATTCAAGCCCCGACAGAGGTTGTCTTCTACCTCATCCAGAT
>JAKAKP010000080.1 GCA_021813445.1 Deltaproteobacteria bacterium | reverse complement strand
GGCTGGAAAGCCTGTGCCAGCAAAGAGAAACTTGAAAAAATTGCTTCTTAACTTGTGGAATACTTTGCTCCTACCACACGTTGGCCAGTTTAGCGGCCCTTTGCTTCCGGGCGCATTGGGGGCAGACGCGGCGCAGCACTTGTTTGCCCATGGCCTCATCGCTGCGGTGGGCCACATACTCCATGAACCGGGAAGGGGCCATGGGCTCGCCGCACACCGGGCAGCGCGGCGTATCCAGGTGGTTCAGGATCGTGCCGCAGAGGCGCACCTCCCGGGAGCCCGGGGCCTCCACATAGTCAATGGCCTGGGTGGGGCAGGCCAGGGAGCAGGCGCCGCAGGCGATGCAGGCCTGCTGCGCGTGGGGGTAGTCCGTGAGGACCCGCTCGGTGGTGGAAATCTGACTGAACTTGAGGGCATGGACCCGCATCTGGTGGCAGGCCCGTTCGCAGGCGCCGCAGCGGATGCAGATGTCGCAGCGCAGGCAGCGCTGGGCCTCCTTTTGGGCCTGGGTTTCAGAGTAGCCCAGTTCCACCGGGATAAAAGTGGTTTTGCGCAGTTCCAGGTCCAGCATGGGCACGGGCGTGCGGTGGTTGGCGGTCTTGGCCGTAGCGGGAATGGTCTGGAACGCCACCCGGCGGCGCTTCTGGGGGTTGATGGCCAGGGCCGGAGATTCCCCGCCCAGCAGATAATGGTCGATTTCCGCGGCCGCCTGCTTGCCTGCGGCGATGGCCTCCACCACCGTGGCCGGGCCGGTGACCGAATCACCTCCGGCAAAAATGTCCTTGACGGTGCAGCGGGTGCTGCCGCTTTCGGTGGCGATGGTGCACCAGGGGGTGATTTGCACCGGCGGCTCCGGGAAGGCGCAGAAATCCGGTTGTTGGCCGATGGCGGTGATCACCGCGTCGGCCTCGATGCGATAGTTGCTGTCCGGCACCGGGATGGGCCGCCGCCGGCCGCTGGCGTCGGGCCGGCCAAGTTCGGCCCGGAGGCATTCCACATGGGTCACCCGGCCGTCCTCGCCGCCGATCTTGATGGGCACGGTGAGGAAGTGAATCTGCACTCCCTCCTCCAGGGCCTGCTCCACCTCGTCGGGGTGGGCCGGCATCTCCGTGCGGGTGCGGCGGTAGGAGACGTGCACCTCCTGGCAGCCCAGGCGGAGGCAGGTACGGGCCGCGTCCATGGCGGCGTTGCCGCCGCCGATGATCACCACCCGGTCCCAGGCCCTTTCCTTGATGCCCAGATAGATGCCCCGCAAAAAGGAGATGACATCGTAAACCTGGGGGAAGTCCGCCTCTCCTTCGATCTTCAATTTGTAGCCCAAATGCGCCCCGATGCCCAGGAAAAAGGCCTCATAGCCCTCCTCCCGCAACTCGTCCAGGGTGAGGTCCTGGCCCACGGCGATGCCGGTTTTGATCTCCACGCCCAGGGCTTTGATGAGGTTCACTTCCTGGGCCACCACTTCCCGGGCCAGGCGGTAGTCGGGAATGGCGGCCACCAGCAAGCCCCCGGGTCGGTGCAGGGCCTCGAAAACCGTTACCTGGTAGCCCTGGAGGGCCAGAAAATAGGCGCAGGACAGCCCCGCGGGCCCGGAGCCGATGACCGCCACCCGGTGGCCGTTTAACGGCGCCGTGGGGGGCGGCGCGAAGGAGCCGTGCTTAAAGACCCATTCCGCCGCGAAAGCCTTCTGGTAGCGGATGTTGAGAGGCTGATCCAGGCTGCCCCGGACGCAGGCCCGCTCGCAAGGGTGGGGGCAGACCAGGCCGCAGACCCAGGGAAAGGGGTTGTCCTCCCGCATGACCTCCCAGGCTTCCTGGAACTGGCCCTGGGCGATGAGGCCCATAAAGCTGGGGATATCGATGCCCGCGGGACAGGCCTGATGGCAAGGGGCCAGCAGCAGCTTGGGGCAGACCCCGGCCGGACAGTGCTTATTTTCTAAGTGAAGTCGGTATTCCTCGGGGAAATAGTGCAGCGAGGTCAACAGGGGGTTGACCGCGTGCCGGGAGAGGTGGCAGGCCCCCTTTATCTTCAAGGCCTCCCCCCGCTGCTGCAATTCCTGGAGGGTCTCCTGGGAGCCGCTGCCCTCGGCGATGTCCGCCAGCAGGTCCCGGATCCGGCTCAGGGCGTCGTGGCAGGAGGGGCACTGGCCCCCCGGCTGGTTGATGAGGAACTCCAGTTGGTCCCGGACCAGGGAGACCAGGCAGTCCCGGTCGTCCAGCACCTGGATGGCGCCCACCGCCAGAGACGCCCCCATCTCCCGCAGGGTCTCATGGCTCAGGTTTAAATGCAGCAGCGACAGGGGGAAGATTCCCCCCAGGGGGCCGCCCACCTGCACCGCCTTGGGAGTGCGGCCGTAACGGAAACCGCCGCCGATACTGTTGATCACTTCGTTTAAAGTGGCCGATAGGGGGAGTTCCACGAAGCCGGGACGTTCCACTGAGCCCAGCAGCCGAAAGACCATGGTCCCGGGCGCGCACTCCACCCCCAGCTTCCGGAACCAGGCCACGGGGGTCTGGGCGATGAAAGGCAGGGAGGCGATGGTCCCCAGGCTGTGAGTGAGAAAGACCCGCCGGGGATAGCGGTCCCAGAAACTATGGGGCAGCAGGCCCTGGAGAGTGCGGGTCAGCAGGTCCTCGTCCTCCATCATGAACCGGCCCGTGCCGGTGACAATATGGAGATCGATGAGGCGCTCCTGCCGCGGCCAGAGATGGGAAGCCTTGAAGGCCTCCCAGGCCTGCTGCAGGCGCTGGTAAGACAACTGGCACTCCGCGGGCAGGTAGATGATCGCGGCCTGGGCCTTCAGGGTCTTGGCCGCCAGGAGAATCCCTTCCAGAACCAAATGGGGGCAGCCTTCCAGCAGGAATGCCTCCCCTGTGGCCCCGGCAAAGGGGGGCGCGGCATTCACCACCAGCAGCGGCTGGTCTTTTTCCAGGCGCAGCTCGCACCACCTGGGCCCCAGGGGGGAGGTGGTCACCCGGGCGAACTCACAGAATCCGGCAGCCACCACTTTTTGCAGAAAGGAATCGAAACCCTGGCTGAAAAAGGTCTGCAACCCCTTATAACCGTCGTAATCCTGGTATTCTTCCCAGGATTCGGGGACTACCTGCCCCACCAGTTCGGAGACGTACATCTTTTGGTGGTCGATAAAGTCCCGGTAATCCTTGCCCACCAGCCAGCGCTGCACCGGCCGGCCCTCGTCGATATGGCTTTGGACGATGCGGGCGGCCATGTCCGGGGTGATGAGTTCATAGAGATGAGAACCCTTCGA
Source organism: Deltaproteobacteria bacterium (assembly GCA_021813445.1). GTDB lineage: Bacteria > Desulfobacterota > Desulfobaccia > Desulfobaccales > 0-14-0-80-60-11 > SURF-52. The sequence goes on along the minus strand of JAKAKP010000080.1, from coordinate 20,249 downwards.
GTCCCGCACCTCCACCACCACGTCCTTGTTTTCGATGCCCCGCCAGCCCACCAGGTGCACTTCCAGGGGCCCCAGGTCGTCCAAGGAGCGCTGCTTCATCTCGGCGATGAAGGCATCGACCACCGCCCGCGCGGCTTTGGCGCTTTTCCCGGGGAAGGTGGAAACATTGATGCGGATTAAAGGACGGCCGTTAACCTGGTTGGCCATGGGGTTGTCCCCTCCATTTAGGTGCCGGGTTTAAATAAGTTAGCATTGTTAGAGGTTTTGGTTCCTTAAAAATCCTTAAAATCCGTGGTCTCCAGGGGCAAAATTTTTTCCGGGGAGATTTTCCCGATCGGGATGTTCTTTGGCCTCCGGGGGGAAATCAGCATTTTGGGAGAGCGCCTGCTGGGACCAGTCTCTCCCGCTGCCTGGGCAGGCAGGTGCCCCCGGCTGGCATTGCCTTCCACCAGGGCTATCAGGTCGCCGACGATGCTCTTTATCTGCCCCGACTGAGTGGAGAGCTCCCGGGACACGCTGGCGGATTCTTCGGCGTTGGCCGCGTTGTTCTGCACCACTTTATCAATTTCGGCCACGGCCTTGTTGATCTGCTCTGCACCATCAGCCTGCTCATGGGAGCCCGCGGCGATCTCCTCCACCAATCCTTTCACCTTGGCGGTGCTGCCGGTTACCTGCTTGAAGGCCTCGGCGGTCTTAAAGACCAGGTCGGTGCCGTTTTTTATCTTGGTAACGGTGCCGTCGATCAAAGTGGCAGTGTTTTTGGCGGCCTCCGCAGCCCGCATGGCCAGGTTGCGCACCTCCTCGGCCACCACCGCGAAGCCCGCGCCGGCCTCCCCGGCCCTGGCCGCCTCCACGGCCGCATTGAGGGCCAGGAGATTGGTTTGGAAGGCAATTTCATCGATGGTCTTGATTATCTTGGCGGTATCGTCGGAGGCCTGGGAGATCTCCTGCATGGAGTTGGTGAGGTCGTGCATCGACTGATCGGCCTCTTGTATCACCCGCCCGGTCTCCTGCATCAGGGAATTGGCTTCGCTGGCGTAGCCGGCGTTTTGCCGGGTCATAGAAGCCATCTCCTCCAGGGAAGACGAGGTTTCCTCCAGGGACGCGGCTTGCTCCGAAGCTCCCTCCGCCATTTGCTGGCTGGTGTTGATCATGTTCAGGGAAATATCTTCCAAGCTGGCGGCCTGGGAATTTAGCCCCAGGGTGCATCTCCCCAACTCCCGAAAAACGAGCTGCCACCGCCAAACAATAAAGAACAACAGGAGAAAGAAGAAGCCGATGATAGTCCAGGTAACCCACTTCAGTTTAATTTCCCTCTGCTTGATGCTGGCAAGCAGGGCTTGCGTTTTCTCCTGCATAAATTTTCGCAAATCCAACAACTTGGCCCGATATTGCCGCCAGGTCGGGGTCTCTTTCTCATTAAGCAGTTGGATAGCTTCCTGCTGTTTCTGTTCTTTTCCCCAGGTTTGGGCTTGTCGGTGCAGGACCAGATCTTTACTCCAAAGTTGTCTGATCTCCTTTAATTCTTTGGAGATGTGGTCCATATCAGCCGGGCTGAATATCGAGGTTTCGCTGGATTTTTGGGAACTTACATTCTCCAGCCTCTTTTTAAAATTATCGTTAGCCCATTCGAAGTTTTTGTAAGCCTGGGGATTTTTGGGGTCCAAGATGATATTGCGCGTCGCCTGGCCCATCTGCAGACCGAAGGCGACCATATCGGTTATGCCTTGGGATACGTCATGGCCTTCGACATATTGAGATAAACTCAGCCTATAAAGGCTGCTGCCATAAAACAAGGTCCCCACTAAGGAGACGAAGCTTAGAAAAATCAGACCGATTACGGCGTGGCTGAATCTTTTTAATCCCATTCCTGTGGTTCTTGCCCTTTGACGATACTGCATTTGTCTATCCTCCTTCCCCATATGCAGATAATTCGGTCAAGGGGGAGAAAATATTGAGATTATTTCATGCCCCGCCGTATCCTGCCAAATCAGAAAATAAAGGAGATCTGGCACCTTTTCCACCGGCAACAATAAGGAGGGGGCACCTTTCCCAAGGTGCACCCCGTTTTACCTGGGCCCCAGGTTAGCGCCCGCTGACAATGGTCTCCAGCTCAAAGGCCACGTTCTTGGCAAAGCGTTGCCGGCGGCTCTGATCCAGTTTTTCCGCCTGGCCGAAGCTGAGACAATGGGTGACGCACTTGGTGACGCAGGCCGGCTCCAGCCCCTGGTCCACCCGGTCCATGCAGTAGTCGCATTTCACCACCTTGCCGGTTTCCGGCTGCCATTGGGGCGCGCCCCAGGGACAGGCGGTAATGCAAGACTTGCAGCCGACGCAGAGCACCGGCTCCACGTAGACGATGCCGTCAGAGGGACGTTTGCGCATGGCCCCGGTGGGACACACCGGCACGCACCAGGGGTCCTCGCAGTGGAAACACGGCATAAAGACAAAGGCCATGCGGGGCACGGAGCCTACCATCTTGGGGCCCACGTTGATGATCTGACCCAGGCGGGGGCCCTGGGGCAGGCCTTTATTGGCCTTGCAGTGAACTTCGCAGCTCAAGCAGCCGATGCAGCGTTTCTGATCTTGCAATAAGTAATACTTGCTCATCTTTCCTCCAAATCGTTGGTGCGGGGAATGCAGGGTATTTCATTTAACCACCAAGACAAGAAGATCACCAAGAATCACCAAGAAATGATTATGTTTTGGCGCTGAAGCGACAAAACATAATTTTTACTTGGCGCCTCTTTGTGTCCTTTGTGTCTTGGTGGTGAATCTTTTCTCCCTGCTTGCCCCATTGTCTTATTCCGCTACTCGCACTTGCACCAGCGTGCTGTCCAGCGCGGGGCTGCCCCCCACCCGGTCGGAGATGTTTTCTTGCAACAGGGCGTCACTGGCGCCTTTCTGATAACAACGGCTCTGGGCTGGCACTGTTTTGCCGAAGCCGTGGAGCATGAACACCCCTTCGGGATGCATGAATTCCGTGACTTTGGCCTTGAGGCGGCCGCGGGTGCCCCGGGGTGAGAGCACTTCCACATAAGCGCCGTCTTTAATCCCCAGGCGGCTGGCCGGGCCCGGGTTGATCCACAGTTCGTTTTCCGGCACCAACTCGCTGAGATAGGCGTTGTTCTGGGTGGACACATGGGTGTGGGCCGCACAACGCCCCACCATCAGGTGGAGACTGCCCTCCGGCGGGGGAGGCACGGGCTCATACGCCGGAAACGACGGCAGCCCGGCCTTTTCCAAGAGTGAACTGACCAGCTCGATTTTGCCCGAAGGAGTCTTGAATTTCAGGCCCTCCTTTCGATCCATCCAAATGGCCTTATCCGTCAAGGACACAAAGCCCTTGGCGTCGAAGTCCTCGATTTTTACGCCCATGTCCTTTAACTGGAAGTTCCAGATGTCTTCAATGGTTTCATAGGGGAAATAGTGGCCAATCCCCAGGCGGTCGGCCAGGCCCTTGAGGATCAGCCAGGAGGGCTTGGTGTCGTACCGGGGGGTGACCGCCTGCTGCCGCCGGCGCAGGGAAGGCTTGAGCCCCGAAACCATCATGATGGAATCGGCCCGCTCCAGGTAGATGGACTCCGGCAGGATCACGTCGGCATACCAGGCGATTTCACTGAAATTGACGTCAATGGCGACGATGAGGTCCAGCTTATCTAGGGCTGCGCGCACCGCGGCGCTGTCGGGGATGGACTGGAGCGGCTCGAAGCGGTTGGCGAAGAGAGCCTTGATGGGATAAGGGTCCTCGGTCATGATGGCCTGGGCCAGTTGCTGGGGGTTGCCGTGGGCGGCGTCGGCCACGGGAAAGGCCGCGGCCCCCGAGCCGTCGAAGCGGGGCTGGGTGATTTTGGGAAACTCCTGGCTGACGTACTTGCCGATATCGCCCCGGCCCGCGGCCTTGGCGCCTTTCTTGAAGAAGATGCCGCCCGGGGATTCAATGCTGCCCATCAGGGCATTGAGGATCACCAGAGAGCGCCGCAGGTAGATCTCATTGGGGTGGTGGGACCCCCGGTAGCCGTAATGAAAGATGACCTTGGGCTTGACCTCCGCGGCTTCCCGGGCCAGGGCCTTGATTTCCCCGGCCGGAATGCCCGTTTCTTTCTCGGCCCACTCCGGGGTGTAAGGCTCCACAAAGGCCTGGAGTTCTTTCAGCTCCGAGACCCACCGCCGCACGTAATCCTTATCGTAGAGCTGCTCTTTGAGGATGGTGTTAATCAGGGCGTAGTTGAGGGCCAGATCGGTGCCCGGACGGATCATCCAATAGCGGTCCGCCTTGGTGGCGGTGACGCTGACCCGGGGATCGATATAGGTGAGTTTGGCCCCTTTCTCCATGGCGTTGAGGAGATTGTTGAGAGGCGCGATCTCCATAGCTTCAAAAATGTTGCGCCCATACATGATGATATGCCGGGTGTTGGCGTAGTCGATGCCCACTTCCGCGTCGGTGTAGCCCGTGAGGCTGCGGAACGCGGTGTTCACCGACCCTTTGCACAGGGCGTCATGGGTGAAGTGGTTGGGTGAGCCCAAGGCCTTCATAAAGGTCTTGCTGATGTGGGTGTTGAGGTTGGTGCGTTCGCCGAAGACCACGCTGTGGCCGCCGTGCTCCTGGATGATGTCTTGGAGCCTGGCCGCCACATAGTCCAAGGCTTCGTCCCAACTGGCCCGGCGCCACTGGCCCGCGCCCCGCTCGCCAGTGCGGATCATGGGGTATTGGGGCCGCTCAACGTCGTGGAGCAGGGCCGGGCCCGCGGAGCCTTTGGCGCACAAGGCCCCTTCCAGGCCGGGCACATGGCGGTTGCCTTGCACCCAAACCACGTCATCGTTTTCCACCATCACTTCCAGGGGGCAGCGGACCGTACACATAAAACAGATGCTGTAAACTCTATTCGCCATGGGCGACCTCTTTTTATTTAAATTAACATATTCATGTTTAGAAAAAAAATAGGGTCAAGGCATCAGGGGGGCTGACTTCTCCTCTCCGGTCTCCCCGAGGATGCCAGCGCCGGCACGGGGAACTTCCCGGACCCGGCGATAGCTGGGGACCAGCCTCTTGAGCCGTTTCCACCCCAGGTAAGAGGCGATATACACCAGGATAAAGGCCCCGATATATCCCAGGGATACCCCCAGGAAGGGCAGGGGAAACTCCACGTCCAGGAAGCGGTATTGCATCCAGGCCAGGGCGAAAAAGATGGGCCAGAGAAACGCGGCCGACAAGGCGGCCTGCTGGAAAAAGGAATGGCCGAAGGCCTCGTTGGCCAATTCATTTGCGGCCTGGTAGGCTTCCTTATTCCCGGCCTTCAAGGCCTCCAGGGACAGGTCATGATATTTCGCCGCTTCCTCGGATTTGGCCGTGAGACGCCGCCGCAGGGCCCGAAAAGTCAGGGAAATGGTGATTTCCCCGAGGACCAGGCAGATAGCCGCCAGCACCAGGGTGCCGACGACAAAATCCAGCCCGGCGTGGCCGGTGAGCCGGTAAAACCAGATCAGGTAGGGGTCCAGGACCTGATAGAACGGATGCATTTCCATATAGTTACCCTGGGCCGGCGGGGCTGGCCCAGACCAGCCCTGCCGAGGTTAGGTGGTTAATAGAGGATGTCTTATAACCCTGGAAACAAAGAGATTCCCACGAATCCCTTGATGGTGTACCCCAGGCCGACATAAATGGCCAGGATAACGAACAGGCGTTTCAGCCAGATATCCGGAATGTACTTGGAGGTCATGGGACCAAGGACGGACCCGGCGGCAATGCCCACCAGTTCGGCGCCGATGAAGAAAAAGTCAATGGGCGTCCCCTTAACGAACATATAAGTAAAAATGGAGGTGATCATGCTGATAAACACCGCCAGGGCCGAAGTGCCGGCCACCACGTACATGGGCAGGTTGACGACGTTGGTGCAAAAAGGCACGTAGAGGAAGCCGCCGCCGATTCCTAAAAACGCAGAGAGAGCGGCGATGAAGAAGCCGCCCAGCAACGGCCAAACGGGATTGAAGTGGAATTCCACCCCATAAAAGGTGAAATCTATTCTGGTGAGGCCCCAGGACTTCACCTGTACTCCCTGGGCCTTCACGGCTTCGTCGCCTTTCTTCATGGCCTCCTGGAAGGCCTGGGCCGCGGCCTTGGCCTTCTTCTTCTTTGCCTGGCCCTTGGGGGTGGTGTCATAGAAGAGGAAGGCGCCGATAACGAAGACGATGAGACCGAAATATCCTACGTAGGACTTCAGGGTGATCTTGCCGGCGGTGAGCACCGGGATCAGGTAGGCGCCGGCGATGCCACCGATGGCCAGGGCCAGTCCCAAGGGCAATACCAGGCGGCCCATGCGGTAATAGGTGATGGAAGACATCAATGAAGACAACCCCACCAGGTATTGATTGGAGGTGCGGATGGAGTCGGTGAGGAGCTTGTTCAGAGTGTGGCTGGTTTGCCGGAAAGAGGAGGCGTAATTAGCCAGCCCAAAGACGCTGATGTGGCCCACACCGGCCATGATGCCGCCGAACGCGCCCACGGTGGAAAAGATCCAGCCCACCCAAATCCCCCAAAGGATGCCGAAAAACCAGAAGGGTTTCGGCGCACCGGGGATACCCATGAAACCCTTGGGCGCGGCGGGGTTAATCTGGCCCTTGCCGGTCCCCTGGGGGGTTCTGGCAATGGCCGCTTGCAATTTGGTCATTTTGGCGGCCGGCGCCGCGACCGGAGCCGCTGCAGGTGCAGGAGCCGTTTTGGCGGTTTCCGGGGCGGCAGGTTTGGCGGCCGTTTGCCCGTAGGCGAAAACGGCGCCCAAGACCAGGGTGGCCAGAGAAACCACAATCAGAAACTTCCAAGCACTTCTAGACATCTGAACCTCCTAATTTAAAGATAAATGGGATATTTATAAGTACGAGATCTCGCGTCATTAGGGGACAGGGGGCAGATAGGCCTCTTTTAATTCGGGGACTTTCATTCCCAGCACCCGGATGAGAAGAACCGGCACCGTGGCATGGGAGACGACCTTTTCCGCGGTGCTGCCCAGCACCCAGGCCACTTCCCCTTTGCCGTGGGTGGCCATGGCGATGAGGTCCATGCCGTTTTTCTCGGCGTAAGTAATGATGTCCCGGGGGGGCATGCCCTTGAAGCAGTCGGTCTTTACCTTAACGCCCTGGGCTGCCAGATTGTTGGCGACTTTGGCCAGGTAGGCCTCACAGGTTTGCACCTCCTGGGCCATCAGTTTTACTTTTGCTTCCCCCGATACCTCGCCTGCCAGGTCAATATAAATGTTCAACAGAGTTACCTGAGCATCTTGAGCTTTGGCCAGTTCCACCACCTGGGGCAGGATCTTGGCTGCCAGCTCTGAGCCGTCCAAGGGCACCAGAATCTTCTTAAACATGGTCTTTTGTCCTCCGTAAATTCGTTATCCGGCCGGTTCCGGGCCGGTATGAAATTTGTATGAAAAGTAGGACCGCATCTCGGTGCTTGCAATATAAGTGCCGCGTGCAAATCTGCCGCGCCGGCGGGCAACATATTGGAGAATTAAGGAATTTATAGGGCCAGGCAGATTGACTACCAGGAATGTTAATGTATATATTAATAACGTGTTAACGTTTAGTTAACATAAGGTTAAACCATGCTGGATTAACGGCGATGCTCCGTGAAGAATACTCAGGGCTGTGCGAGAAGGTCATCGACACCATGATGGAAGGGGTGGTGGTGGTGGACTCCCGGGGCATCATCCTCTCTGTCAACCCGGCCATGGAGGAGATGACCGGTTATGCGCGCCAGGAGCTCATCGGCCATCCCTGCTCCCTGATTAAGAGCGACGCCTGCTTTTCCTCTCTCAACTCCGGCGGCAAAAAGCAGTGTGAATTGTTTCAAACCGGCTCCATCCGCCGCTGCAAGTGCATCCTGGCCAAAAAAGACGGCAGCCTGGTGCATGTGATGAAGAATGCGGCGCTGCTCAAGGACAGCGATGGCCGGGTGCTGGGCGGAGTGGAGACCCTGACGGACGTCAGTGAGATGGTGGAGAAGGAACGGGTCATCACCCGCCTGCGCCGGGAGCTCAGCCGGGAAGACGGGTTTCATGGCATTCTGGGGAAAAGCCCGCTGATGCTCCAGATCTTTTCCTTAATCACCGCCGCGGCCCAATCCGACGCACCGGTGATCATCTATGGGGAGAGCGGCACCGGCAAGGAACTGGTGGCCGGGGCCATCCACCGCCTCAGTCCCCGCAGCCAGGGGCCATTCATTAAAGTGAGCAGTGTGGCCCTCCACGAGTCTCTCCTGGAAAGCGAGCTGTTCGGCCATGTGAAAGGCGCGTTCACCGGCGCCGACCGCAACCGGGTGGGCCGCTTTGAAGCCGCTCACGGCGGCGATATCTTCCTGGATGAAATCGGCGATTTGTCTCTAAATACCCAGGCCAAGCTGCTCCGGGTCCTCCAGGAAAAGGTTATTGAGAAGGTGGGCGACCAAAAACCCGTGCCGGTGGAGGTACGGGTGATCACCGCTACCAATAAAAATTTACAGCAGCTCATGGCAGTAGAGAAGTTCCGGGAAGACCTGTATTACCGGATTAATGTCATTCCCATCCATTTGCCGCCCCTGCGGGACCGGCGTGAGGATATCCCCCTGCTCACGGAGGCGTTTATTGAACGGCTACGGCTTAAGACCCGCAACCCCATCAGCGGCATCAGCAAAGAGGCCATGGAAACGCTCATTCACTATGGCTGGCCGGGCAATGTGCGGGAATTGCTCAATTCCCTGGAATATGCCTTTGTCCTCTGCCGGGAAGGCAGCATCCTGCCGGAGCACCTGCCGTCACCCATGGCCCGGCGGCCGGCTTATCCGTCCCCATCCCTGAAAAGCGGACGTCCGGTCAGCAAAGGCGATGATAAGGAGTTGCTGCTCAAGGCCATGGAGGAGGCCGGGGGCAATAAATCCGAGGCCGCCCGGATTCTCGGGGTCAGCCGGGTGACCATTTGGAAGCGATTGAAGCAGCATAATCTTTAGCGTCTTGTGGGACAACTTGCCAATTTCTAAGGGGAATATTGGGAAGGCTTCGCATTTTTCAAACCCTTCACGTAAATGGACACCAGCAGACTTATGAAACGCAAATTTGAAATAGCGACGATTAGCGAAGGCATTAAGAAAATTAAGACCGCCGGACTCATTCTCTTGCTTATCTGCGCCTGGGGTTTACTGCCCGGCTGCGGGGACAGTGAACCTGCAAAAAAGGTCGATCTGTCGCAGCGGCAGGAGATCAAGGTTTATAAACCGGAGCGGGGTATAACTTATGCATACCTGCCCCAATATGCGCACACTGTTTCTTATAAACGGCACCATCTGGTAATGGAATACCTGACCCGGACCACCGGTTTGAAAGTGCAGCAGGTTTTCCCGGACACCTTTGATGAACATATGCATATGGTGGGGCGGGGTCTGATTGATATCACTTTCAGCAATCCCTTTATCTACGTGAAAATCGCCGAGCGCTACGGAGCCCGGGCCTTCGCCCGGGTGGTGGAGGCGGTGGGAAAGGAAAATTTCCGGGGCCAGATCATCTGCCGGGCGGATAATCAGAAAATCCGCACCCTGGCAGACCTGAAAGGCAAGCGCTTCATTTTCGTGGACCCCACTTCCGCCGGGGGGTACCTCTATCCCTGGAGCATGATGCTGGAACAGGGATTGAAAAAAGAGGATTTCTCCGAGATCGCTTTTGCGCCGGGTCCGGGAGGCAAACAGGAAAAGGTGATCATGAGCGTGTACTCGGGCAAATACGATGCCGGCGCCATCAGGGAAGGCGCCCTGGATATCTTGAGAAATAAAATTGACCTGAAGCAGATTCGGGTTTTGACCACCACGCCGTGGTACCCCGGTTGGGTTTACGCTGCCCGGAGGGGGTTAGACCCGGCCCTGGTGGAAAAGATTAAAAAGGCTTTGCTGGCTTTGAATATCAATAACCCGGCCCAGAAACCCATCCTGGAACAAGCCCGCTTCGTGGCCATCATCCCGGCCCACGACCGGGACTTTGATCCGGTCCGCCGTCTGGCGGCTATGGTGGAATCGGAATCCTCGAACCAAAGGGACCTGAAAAAGAAGCGGGATTGACCGGACGGCGTGGCAGCCTCCGGGCATCTCTCAGACTGCCAAGGGCGCGTAGATGATTAAATTTTTCTCCCAGATGACTTTCCGCACCAAGATCAATCTGGGGATCATGGTGGTGGTGCTGGTATTCGGACTGCTGTCGGCCTTGCTGGTCAGCCGTCTGGCCAGCCACGCCATGTTGACGGAAATTAAAAAACGGGGCCTGACCCTGGCCATGAATCTCAGCACCAGGTCCACCGATCCCCTATTGGGTCAGGATTTCCTGCGCCTGAAAAACATGGTGGATGAGGTCAAGGAATCCAGCGATGATATCTTTTATGCCTATATCCAGGACCACAGCGGCCAGGTGCTCTCCCACTCCTTTCCCGCCGATTTTCCGGTGCAGCTCCTGAAGGCCAATGTCCTGCCTCCGGGCGCCCAAAAAAGTATCCAGTTGCTGGACACGGATGGCGACTTTATCTACGACTTCGCCGTGCCGGTGCATATCGGCGCCCAACGCCTGGGCACGGTGCATGTGGGGCTATCCCGGGAAAAGGCCCAGGCTGAGGTGCAGCGCCTGGTCAAAACGGTCTTTGCCGTCACCGCCGGGGCGGCGCTCATTGCCCTGGTGATGGGCACCCTCTTTGCCGGCACGGTGACCAGGCGTTTGAATATCCTGCGCCGCTCCGCCGAGGAGATGGTGAAGGGCAATATGGACCAGAAGACCGGCCTGGCCCCCCGCCGTTACTGCTGGGACCTCATGAATTGTCAGAAGAAAGAATGTCCGGCTTACGGCGACCGCCTGCAGCGCTGCTGGAATCTGAGCGGCACCCTCTGTCCGGATTGCGGTGAGGATGGTTACGAAAGGAAAATCAACGACTGCCAGGTGTGCCGGGTCTACCTGGAAAACCGGGGGGATGAAATCCAGGACCTGGCGGAGGCCTTCGAAGTCATGGCCTTTAGTCTGCGCAACCGGTTAGAGGAACTGCGGGCCGCGCAAAAAAGACTGGCTCGGCAGCAGCAGGTTCTGAAAACCATCCTGGATGCCACCCCCGACCTGGTCAGCCTGCAGGACCAAACCCTGGCCTACCGGGCTGCCAATCCGGCCTTTCTAAACTTCTACTCCTTGAAAGAGGAAGAGCTCATCGGGCAGGCGCATCCGGAGATTTCCCGTCTCTGGCGGGAGGCCGATCCTCCAGGGGAAGACGGGGGCCTTGTCGCCAGCGGCGGGACTGTCTCCAAAGAGGTCCTCATCGGCCAGGGGCCGAAGCAGCGCTGGTTTCACGTGGTCGAGGTGCCGGTGCACGATGAGGGGCGGATGGTGGGGCTGCTCTTCACCGCCCGGGATATTACGGAAATTAAACGGTATCAGGAGAAGCTGATCCAGTCGGTGAAAATGGAGGAGTTGGGAAAGCTGGCCGGCGGCGTCGCCCACGAGATCAACACCCCCCTGGCCATCATTTTGGGCTACGCCCAAATGCTCCTGGAGGACCTGCCCCAGGATTCCGAGAGCTATGAATTCCTCACCATTATTGAAAAGCAGGCCCAGATCTGCCGGCGCATCGTTGCCGATCTCCTGAGTTTTTCCCGGCATATGGACAGCCACATGGAGGAGATGGACCTGAATGACTCCCTGTCCGAGGTGCTGCAGATCTTAAAGCCCATTTTCAAGCAGGAATGGGTGGAGGTGGAGGCCGACTTAGACCCGGAGCTCCCCCCCATTATCGGAGACCGGGAAAAGCTCAAGCAGGTGTGGCTCAATCTCCTGAATAACGCCTATGAATCCATCGGCCAAAACGGCGTTATCCGCGTAGCCACCGGGCTATCTGCGGATGGCCGCCGGGCCCTGGTGACCGTGGCCGATACCGGCGCGGGCATCGCGCCCCAGGATTTGGAAAAAATCTTTGACCCCTTCTTCAGCACCAAGTCTCCGGGCGGCGGCACCGGCCTCGGGCTTTCTTTATCCTTCGGGATTATTCGGGAACACCGGGGCCAGATCCGGGCCCTCAGTCCGGCGCCCCTCCAATATTTGGGGGAAAGCGAAGCTCAGCGCCGCGATCATGGTCCGGGTGCGGTCTTTCTTTTGGAACTGCCACTGCCAGGAGAGGAAACGCCGGAATATGCAGGTGAGGCTTTGCCTGTTCCGGCTGCCGCTTTGGCTGAGTAAGGGGACGCCGGCGTAGGGGGGGCGCCAGGTGCGTCCGCCTTGTTGATGTCCCCCTTACGCCGGGGGACGGAGAGCCACGGGCCACGGATAAGGGGGCAAGCAAAGGGTTAAGCCATGGGTCGCATCTTAGTGGTTGATGACATCGCTGACGCCTGCTTGATGATCAAACGCCTGCTGGAGAGGAAGGGGCACCAGGTGGCCGTATGCACAGAGGAAACGGATGCCCTGGATTACGCCCGCAACTACCCGGTGGACGTAGCCATCCTGGATATCCGCCTGAAGAAGATGAGCGGGGTGCAGCTCCTGGCGGAGCTGACAAAAATTTCCCCCCGGACCCGGGTGATCATGCTCACCGGCCACCCCACCCGGGAGACCGCCAATCAGGCCCAGCAGTTGGGGGCCTTCGCCTACTGCGCCAAACCCATCGATAAGCAGGACCTGGAAGAAAAAGTGGCCCAGGCTTTGGCGGCCACAGAAAAACCTTCTTGGAAGGGCGGGTCCGAGGTGCATTAGAATTTAGCGTCGATTCAGTTAATCAGATAGATAGAAGGTCGGGCAACGATAGCGAGAATAATAGCAGCTATTGCTAACCCTCCCTGCCGGCGGAGCAATATGGAGTAGTTCTGGTCATAATTTCAATAAATTAAAACTTGCTGGGAAATAAGGGTTGACTCAACTGTAAAAACAGGATTTATTGGGCTGATAGATGGAAACTTTTTTGAAACTAGATATTAACTTTTTTCTTTAATCTTTTCTTCCTTGATTGACGACTAAACGTAAAACCATAGAAAGGTGGGAGGGTTAGTGAGGTCTTCCTCCACGAGCAAGGTTAAACCCCGGAGGTGTAAAATCTCCGTCCAGATTTAATGCCTTGTGCTGATTATTTCTGCAGAACGATTGGACCGAGAGAGGGATTTTCCGGGCTTAAGACCCCGATGGAGGGTTCAGAAACGTTTTATAATCGCATTGGTCCAGGCTGCGGCCTAGCCTTTGTTGGTGCAAGGCCGCGCCCCATTTATCTTGCCTCAAAAACCAATTTTCTCTGGTGAGGACCGCCATGACGTTGTTGTCACGAAACCCTCAAACCTTTACCGGGTGTCAAAAAATAATAGACTTTTTTTTTATTTTCTTCCTTGCCGCCTTTGCCTTCATGGGCCTTGGTCCCGATAGCACCGCAGCCCAAGTAACCCACACCATCACTGCCACTGCCGGTTCCAACGGCTCCATCTCCCCAACCGGCGCCGTGGCCGTGGCTGATGGTGGCAGTCAATACTTTGCCATTTCTGCGTATCCCTATTTCCGCATCTTAGACGTGCTGGTGGATGGTGTCTCCCAGGGGCCTTCCACCTCCAGCTACACCTTTAACAACGTCACGGCCGACCACTCTATATCTGCCTCCTTCACCAGTTCTGCCAATTATGTCATCTGGGCCACCAACGGCGCCGGCGGCACCATCTCACCCTATGGCGGGGTGGAAGCCCCTTATGGTTCGAGCCACACCTTCACCATTACCCCCGATACCGGTTATCATATCGCCGACGTACTGGTGAACAATACTTCTGTGGGCGCGGTTTCCTCCTATAGCTTCACCTATCCAGGGTGGATTGGAGACCAGACCATAAGTGCCAGTTTCGCTATCAATACCTATACCATCAGTGCCAGCGCCGCCGCGGGGGGCTCTATTTCCCCCACGTCGGCGACGGTGGACTATGGGGGCAGCCAGACCTTTTACATTACCCCCGACGCCGGCTACCACATCACTGACGTCCTGGTGGATGGCAGTTCCGTGGGCGCGGTGAGCAGTTACAATTTTACTAATGTCACAGCAAGTCACACCCTCAGCGCCAGTTTTGCCATCAACACTTACACCATCAACGTGGGTGCGGGGCCGGGGGGCTCCATTTCGCCCGGCGGTGCGGTAGTGGTTTACGGCGCCAATCAGACTTTTAGTATTGTCCCCAATACCGGTTATCACATCGCCGACGTCCTCGTGGACGGCGTTTCGGTGGGAGCAGTGTCCATTTACACCTTTACTAACATCACCGCGGGCCACACCCTCGTAGCCAATTTCGCCCTCGACACTTTCACTATTAACGCAAGCGCCGGGGCGGGCGGCTCCATATCGCCTTCCGGTGCGGTATCGGTGGACTACGGGGGCAGCCAGACCTTTAATATTACCCCCAGCAGCGGCTACTATATCAGTGACGTCCAGGTAGACGGGAGTTCCGTGGGCGCAGTGAGCAGTTACACTTTCAGCAACGTCACTGCTAACCATAGCATCAGCGCCAGCTTCACCATCAATAATTTTACCATTACCGCCAGTGCGGGCGCGGGCGGGTCCATCTCCCCCGCCGGTGCGGTGTTAGTGGATTACGGCGCGTCCCAGACTTTCTACATCACCCCCAGTAGCGGCCACTTCGTGACCAGCGTTCTGGTGGACGGGGGGTCCGTGGGGGCAGTGACCAATTACACTTTCAGCAACGTCACCGCCAACCATACCATCAGCGCCAACTTTGCCACCGGCACTTACACCATAACTGCGTCCGCCAACGACGGCGGGACCATCTCCCCTGCCGGCACGGTGACGGTATACTCCGGGGCCTCCCAGAACTTCGCCATTCGCCCCGCCCAAGGCAACCGGGTGGCGGACGTCTTGGTGGACGGGAGTTCTGTGGGCCCCAGGAACAGTTACCTCTTTACCAACGTCACCACCAACCATACCATCGAGGTCAAATTTACCATTAGCTTGACTTTTCCCTTACAGGGCTATACCTCGACCAGCGCCCCGGTGAGCGCGGTGATGGACAACTCCGTGCTGGAACGCAGCCCCGTCCAGTTTTACATCCCTGGCGATGTAGTCAAAGCTTTTGACGGGGAAACCGGAGAAAAGCAATACGGGAATGTCTATCTGGATTCCTACCACCTCTACTGGCCAGCTTATAAGAACAGCAGCGGCACCGATTTCTTCCCCGCCAACGCCGCGGGGCAGCGCCCCCTCAACTACATCAACGGCCCGTATCTCTCCTATGCGGGCAATCCCGGTTACAACTACCAGGTGCCTGAGGGGACTCCGGTCTTGGCCACTGCCGACGGCAGGCTTTACAAAGCCGTAACCGACCCGGTCAACGGCGCGGGCTACGATTATTACTACAATTCGTACATTGTCCATCAAAACGGCTGGTATTCCTGGTATCTCTATGCGCCGTTGAACGCCGACATCCTGGCGCAGATCAGCGCCAACGGCTATGCCCAGGTGACTAAAGGGCAGGTTATCGGCAGGACCATCGGCGACCACCTGCATTTTGAGATACGCTACAACGGCTTTGATAATGCCAACGTGGTTGATCCTTATAAGCTGGGACTCTGGCAAGCAGTTGCGAGGAAAGATCTGAGCCCAATAATCCAATTGTTGCTGCAAGACTAGATTCTAATGTCTTATCAAGAGAACAGGTGATTTTTAGCATTTGCAGCAACCCTGATTCTTTCATAGCATCTTGAGGGTCGTCCACCTTGAGAGATTGATCCTCTGGTGAAATTGAGTAATCTTTATCCTTTTTATAATTGACATATATAAAAAAGTTTGGCTTAATTTGTAAACTCTGAAAAGGCCAAACCCGTTGTGAGGCGGGGACGGAAAGCTACGGGTCTCAAGGATGCGAGACAGCCGGGTTGCCTGAGAAGGCAGTCCTTTTTTTTCATAAGCCATTTTGATTCGGACCTGGAGCCATGAAAATAAAGCCAGTCTTTCCTCTGAACGGTTGGGTTATGCCAGAAAATCTTAAACTCTACAGATTTGAGGATTAGGCTGCAACCGGGGGGAACATGGCGAGGTTGGCCTCTATGACATAGGTACACAAAACTTTTTTTTGACCCCGTTGGTCCAGGCTGCCCCATAACCCGCCTATTGGGAGGACCTGAAAAATGAAAATATTAACAATCATTGGTTTGGCATTAATTACGTTAATATGCTTAATATGTCCCAGTGTCGCTAATAATAAAGATATCGGACCACCTTTTTCTTTCGATACAACTAGACAAAAAGGGAAGCAGTTAGAGAAATTATACTCATCTACAAGCCCAGCGGCGAGCCAGGGAACCGAATATATTTTAGTGGATTTCGAGGGAGTTGGCGACAATTTCCCGGTAGGAACTATTTATGGAAAAGTAAATATTACTTTTGGCAGTTCCTGGCTGGGGCTAATCTCTATCGATGCAGGAGGGACAGGTAACTTCACCAATGAACCATCTCCAGTTACAGCTGCATATTTTTTGGATCAAAATGATATATCCATAAAATTCAATAAAGGAGTTCAGCTGGTTGATTTTTATTATTCTGCTGCTAAAATCTCGTTGCCTATTACTGTTTCGGCCTATGATAAAGACGGCAACTTAATCGATAGGGCATCTGGAAATACTATCGGTACAAAATATGACGGCGCCAAATGCTCTGGGACTTCACCTGCGAATTATTGTCTTTGGGACAAAATCTATCTATCATCGACAACCAATAACATCCGCAGCGTAGAGATCTTGGGGGCGGTATCAAATTATTTTGGCATTGATAATTTTAGGGTGGCCATCCAAAATATATTTTGGCTGACCTTCCCCTTACAGGGATATACACATCTTACCGCGCCGGTGGCCGCGGTGATGGACAACTCCGTGCTGGAGCGCACCCCCATTCAGTTTTACGTCCCCGGCGAGGTAATCAAAGCCTTCGACGGTGAAGTTGGAGAAAAACAATACGGGTCCAGGTATATGGATTCTTACGGCCAGTACTGGCCGGCTTACAAGAACAGCAACGGCACCGATTTCTTCCCGCCCAACGCCGCGGGGCAGCGCCCCCTCAATTACCTCAACGGCCCGTATCTCTCCTATGCGGGCAATCCTGGCTACAACTACCAGGTGCCCGAGGGCACCCCGGTATTGGCCACTGCCGACGGCAAGCTTTATAAGGTCGTGGACGACCCGGTTAACGGCGCGGGCTACGACTATTATCAAAGCTCATACATTGACCACCAAAACGGCTACTATTCCTGGTATCTTTACGCCCCGCTGACTGCCGACATCCTGGCGCAGATCGACCAAAACGGCTATGCCCAGGTGACCAAGGGCCAGGTCATCGGTCAGACCATCGGTGATCACCTGCATTTTGAAGTCCGCCTCAACGGCTTCGACAATGCAAATGTGGTCGACCCTTATAAAATTGGACTCTGGGTGGAACCCCAACCCGAAAAGAAAAAGGCGATGCCTTGGCTCCAACTGTTGCTCCAATAAAAGGCAGGATGCTGGGAAATTAGACGGTTGCTGAGGGGTGACGAGGAAAGAATAGGGGGGAATGTCTATGTGGGATTTCCAGGGGCGAGCGCGGTACTGGCTGATCCTGTTATGCGCAACCTTTATCTTAACCCCCGGGACCATATGGGGGATAACTGCCGACGACGCAAGCCTGGTCCAACAGGCTAGTAAGCAAATAGATCAGGAAAACTATGACGAAGCCCTGGAGGCTTTGAACGCAGCCTGGCAGCAAGGCCATACTGCGGAGAAGGCCTACTTACTGGGCAAGGTACACCGTTTCCGGCTGGAATATCAAAAGGCCAGGGAATATCTAGAAGAAGCCCTGCGGCTCAAGCCCAACTATCCCGCAGCCCGCCTACTACTGGCCGAAGTCCTCATGGGTTTGGAGCAGTGGAGCCTGGCCCAGGAGCAACTGAAGCAACTGGAGGCCTCCGGCTACGAGCCCGGGCGCACGGCCCTCTTTTTAGGCCAGATTGCCGCCCGCCGGGGGGAGGAGAAGCAAGCCGTGGAGTATTTGCGGCGGGCGGAACAGGACCCCGCGGTGGCCCAGGACGCCAAGTTCCAGCTCAGCCTGGTGCTGGCCGGCGAGAGGCAGTACCAGGAAGCCCAGAAGACCATGGAACAGGCCATTGCCGTGGCCCCCGGCACCCCCACCGCAGACCTGGGCCAGCGCTATCTCACGGCGCTGGAGCGCCGCTCCAAGGAAACCCGGCCTTTCCACTTTCTGGTGACCGCAGGTTGGGACTTTGATTCCAACGTCACCCTCGCGCCCGGGGATCCGGCCGCGGCCCAGCAGGTCTCAGGCAAAGGCGACGCCGTCTACACCCAAACCGCAGTGGCGGAGTACACCCTGGGCATCGGCCGCCCCTGGAGCCTCTTGACCCAATATATGTATTACCAGACTTTACACCCCCGCCTCGGCAAGTTCGATATGTTGAGCCATACCGCGGGCGTCAGCCCCATCTATACCTGGGAGAAGGGACGGCTCTATCTGCCCTTTAATTTCAATTATACCGATGTGGAAAGTGATAAGTATTACACCTCCTATTTTTTCTCTCCCACTTATCTGCATATGCTCACCCCCAAGTGGGGGCTGGAATTCGGGGGGCGGGCGGCGCGTCAATATTACTGGTTTCCCCTCGCCCTGCCCGCGGACGACCGCAGCGGCCGGATTTTGGGGGGGAGCCTGGGACTCTATTATTTCTTTAAAAACCAGGAAGGCTACCTCCTGGCCCGGACTTCCTATGAGCACAATTGGGCTTCCGGCAATAACTGGTCCAGCAACACCTGCCGCTTCTTTTTTGCCGGGCTCTATCCGGTGACTTCCAAACTCAAGACGAGCCTCTTTGTGGATTTCATGTTGCAGCCGTATGTGAACGAATTTATCGGTTCGCCCCAATTCCTCAGCGGCTCGCCCCGCAATGATAAGATCCTGATTTTTGGGGCCCAGGCCACCTATACCATCTATAAGGGCCTGGAAGCCAACATCCATTATTATTACGTGCGCGACGCCTCTAATGTCGCTCTTTATGATTACAACCGCCATATCGTTGGGGGCCAATTGGGCTATCGTTACTGAGAGGATGACGCAGATGAATTACGTGATCGTTACACTCCTGATTTGGTTGCTGGCTTGGCCCGCAGGCGCCCAGGCCGCAGCCGTGGGCCGGTTTACCCAAGTGACAGGCGACGTGGACCTGCTCAAGCAAGGGAAGTTGCCGGCAAAGCCGGTCAAACTCGAGGATAGTGTCGAGCCCGGCGATGTCATCCGCACCAAGTCCCAGGCCCGGGCCCAGGTTACTTTTGTGGACGACACCACCATGACCATCTCCCCCAGCAGCCGGGTGGCCATCGAGGATTATATGTACGATGCCGCCAAAAAGCAGCGCAATGGGGTGGTCCAGATCTTTTACGGCATGGTTTATACGGTGGTGAATCGCATCATGCAGACTGAGAAGCCCGATTTCCTCTTGAAGACCCACACCGCGATCATGGGGGTCAGGGGGACCAAATGGTATGCCGTGCTCCAGCCCATTGCCACTGATATCCTGAATGAATCCGGCAGAGTCTCCGCCAGAAATATCTATCCGGAGGTGGGAGGAGAAGTCATTCTCAAGGATATGCAATTCACCAGGGTGGGCTGGAATCTGCCCCCCACCATACCCAGCATAGCCACCAGGGATGATCTCTTACTATATCAACGGCAGTTGACCGTGGGCTTAAAGGGCGGGCTCGCCGGCGCAGGCACGCCGTCCGGCTTGTCCACTAAGGGTCAGGTTCCCGGTACCAGCCTGCTGCCCACCCCCGGGATTGCCAGGACCGATATGGGGACGCCGCAACCCCCTCCCAGCACTTTGCCGACATTGACGGTAGTCCCCAAGGAAGTGCCACCGGCGGTGCCGACCCCCTCTCCCTTGCCGCCCCATCCGCCCCGCTCCCCCGGACGCTAAAGGGCAGGAAGCCTTGCCTGCTCCGCCCCCTCCAGGGCGGAGCAGGACCTGACTCCGTCGCTGCCATTCTGATACCGAGCTGCAATCTAACGGCGTGGATCTGGGGGGCGCCCATGTGTGCTCCCAGGACGTTTGTAAAAACGCGATCCTGCGGTCTCTAATACCAAGTTGCCATCTAACAGGTAATATTAAGATATGGAAAATTCGTCATCGAACGAAGTTTTTCCGGGTTATTAGCGAGATCATTCAGTCCCAGGCAGAGGTTGTCCTCTACCTCAGCAAG
>JAKAKP010000014.1 GCA_021813445.1 Deltaproteobacteria bacterium | reverse complement strand
GTTTTCCGGCATCTCGGAATTGTCCTTCTCCACTTTTCTACTCCTCATGCAGCCCATCCACCTGGCCATCGGCATCGTGGAGGGGCTGGTCACCGCCGCGGTGGCGAGCTTTGTCTGGAAGGCGCACCCGGAAATCCTGACCCTGGCCAGGACCTCCGCCCCGGCCAAGGCCCATTCCCATGCGCCGCTGTTGCTGGGCCTGGCGTTATTCGCCCTGGTGGCCGGGGGGATGCTGTCCTGGTTCGCCTCCACCCACCCGGACGGCCTGGAATGGTCCGTCAAGGGCGTAACCGGCAAGGAAGAACTGGAAGCCCCCAAGGAGGGGGTGCACGGGGCCATGGCCTGGATTCAGGATAAATTTTCCTTTTTGCCGGACTATGATTTTAAAAAGGCGGAAGAGGCCAGCGGCGTAAAGCCGGAAGAGGAGCCGGGGGGAAAGAAAGGGGAAAGCTGGCCCGAAGTCAGCGCCGGGAAATCCCTGGCCGGCGTCCTGGGCGCGGCCATGACCTTGCTCCTGGTGGGGGTCATCGGGTTGGGCCTGAGACGATATTATGCGCAAGGCAAGGGCTAGGACTTAATCCTCCCCTTGGCAAAAAATCATTTACCCGGGGCGGGGTGGCAGGTTTAAACCCCGCCCATTCTCGCGTTGGCGGCTTTGATGGGCAATATCGAAACTTCCCTATTAAACATCGGCTACCTGGAGACCCTGTCCTACCAGCAGACGCCGCTGCAGCGTCTGGACCCCCGGGTGAAACTGCTCACCACCCTGGTGTTCATTATTGCCGTGGTTTCTTTTGGGAAATACGAGATCACCGGCCTCATTCCCTTTGTCATCTATCCGGTGGCCCTCATCGCCGTGGGCGATCTGCCTCCTGCGTATCTGGCCCGGAAGATCTTGCTGGCGGCTCCCTTTGCCTTTTTCATCGGCATCTTCAACCCCCTGCTGGACCGGACCATCCTGGTGCATCTGGGGCCGGTGGCCATCTCCGGGGGCTGGGTCTCCTTTGCCTCCATCATGCTCCGCTTCTGCCTCACCGTCAGCGCCGCCCTGATCTTGATCGCCGCGACCGGCCTCAATGCGGTCTGCCTGGCCCTGGATAAATTGGGAGCCCCCCGGGCCTTTGTCATGCAGCTCCTGTTTCTCTACCGGTATATCTTTGTCTTGACCGACGAGGCGCTGCGGCTGGTCCGGGCCCGGGCCCTGCGTTCCTTCCAGGGGCGGGGCCTGGGCTTAAAAGTCTTCAGTTTTATGATCGGCCAGCTGCTGTTGCGCACCCTGGCCCGGGCCCGGCGCATCCATCTAGCCATGCTCTCCCGGGGCTTTGCAGGGAGGATTCACCTGCTGCGGCCGCTGCACCTGGGCGGCCGGGATGTCCTCTTTCTCCTGGGCTGGTCTACCTTGTTTGTGCTCCTGCGCTGGTATAATATCCCTCATCTGTTGGGCAACCTGGCTGCGGAGTTGATCGGATGAGCCATCATTTAGTGGAAGTCAAAGACCTGCAATATCGATATCCCGATGGCACCGCGGCCCTCAACGGCATCTCCTTTCTCCTCACCCATGGGGAAGCCGCGGCCATTATCGGAGCTAATGGGGCGGGCAAGTCCACACTGCTGCTGCACCTGAACGGCTGCCTGATGCCCCAGACCGGCGAGGTGCGGATCGGCGGCCTGCCCTTGAACAAGGATACCCTGGCCCACGTGCGGCGCACCGTGGGCATGGTCTTCCAGGACCCCGACGATCAGTTGTTTATGCCCATCGTCTATGATGACGTGGCTTTTGGCCCCCTGAACCTGGGGCTGCCGCCGGCCGAGGTGGACCAACTGGTGAACGCCTCCCTGGCCACGGTGGGGGCCTCCCACCTTAAGGACCGCCCCCCTTACCGGCTCTCCGGCGGGGAAAAGCGGGCCGTGGCCATTGCCGCGGTGCTGGCCATGTCCCCGGACATCCTGGTCATGGATGAACCTTCTGCGGCCCTGGATCCCAAGACCCGGCGCCAACTCATCGAGCTGCTGCACACCTTCAAACACACCCGCATTATCGCCACCCACGACCTGGACCTGGTGCTGGACCTCTGTTCCCGCACCATTATTTTGAAGGATGGCCGGGTCGCGGCCGACGGCCCCACCTTGGAGATTTTGCAAAACCAGGAACTCCTGGACTCCTGCAACCTGGAAAAGCCCCTGTGTCTGCAGGGCTGCCCGGTCTGCGGGGCCAAATCCGGCGCCATCGTCTGAAAGAGCCTCCACCTGGAAATCCTCCTGATCCTGACTATCCTATTAAAATAAGGGGAGAGGAAAGCACGGAGGTGGATTATGCTGGGGAAAAAGGTCTTGGCCGGAATTTTTGCGACGATAGTGCTTTTAAAGATTATTTTCCTGCTCACTAAGCCCAATCTATGGATCGGCGCCGCGGAAGTGGTGCTGGCGCACACGGAAGTGGTGGTGGGCGCCTATCTGGTGTTGATTCTCATTACCGGCTATTTGGTTTTTTCCACTCTGGATCTGCTCGATATCGCGGTGACCATGTTTTTCACTTCCCTGCTCACCGCGTTGTCCATCCTGCCCTTTGCCGGGGCTCTGTTTAAGCTGCGGGAAGAGGTCAGCATCGGGGTGGGCAAGGCCTGGCTGGCACTGCTGCTTTGGGGGGCCCTGGCGGTGGCGATTCTTTTTAAAGTGTTGGCGCCGGGCCGGGGACAGCTCCCCAAGGAGTGAGATTTTCCTCATTCTGCGGCCGTGAGGGGATGGCGCACGGTTTCGGGTGCCGCCGGGCTGCCCTCGACCCGCTCCCGCCAGGCCACCAGGTAGAGGGGCTCCGGGCCGGGATTGCGCAGAGCATGGGCAATGCCCGGAGGAATGCGGACCAGGGTGCTCCGGCCGGTGAGCAGCCGTTCCCGCACCTGACCGGGGGCTTCTTCCCAGAGCAGCACTCCCGTGCCATGGAAAGAGAACAAGTATTCCCGGTAACCCGGGTGGAGGTGGTTGCCCCGCACCTGGCCCGGGGCGATGGAGATCAGGTGGAAGGTGCGGAGCACATCTTGGGCCTCTTTGACCTCCTGCTGCCAGGGGAAAAAGAGGAAACCCCGGGGGGCTTCATGGGTTTGGTCGGCAATATCTAGAAATTCCACTGGAGACATAATCGTTACCTCCTTCAGAATCCCGGTTCAAAGTTCCAGACTAAGAAATAGCAGCACCTTTAAATTTTCATAATTTGTGGGTGACCCCCAGGTCCGTGAATGATTGCTCCGAAAAATTATAAATTGGTGGGGCGGCCGTCCCTGGCCGCCGGGCGCCGGCGGGCACGGCGGCCCGCCCCACCCCCTTTTCATAATTTATGAGTGGGCCAACTACTCTGAGGAGTTGCTTGGAAAAGTTTTTCCTGGTGGCGCAGGCGTCTCGCCGGCGCTAAAACGGGCGGGCGAGACGCCCGCCCGATTCTTTTCATAATTTAAGGGTGAGGCATTAGTTCTCGGGCAATTGTCCAGAAAAATATAGTGTTGGGCGGCTCTCTCGTATTATTATCTGCCTATGGCCACGATCAATGATCTGGTGCTGGTCTATCTGGACCAGAAACCCGCGTTTTATGCCCGCATCAATGACATCAACCCCGATGTCAAGCGGGGCTGGTATCAGGTGGAACTGCTGGTTCTCACCCTGCCGCCCCAGACCCTGGTCTGGATTTTGGAAGAGGCCCACCTTAAGGGAGATGAGTTCACCATGGGCGGCCGGCCCATGAAACTGGCGGAAATCCCCCCTAAAGCTCCCCCCCAGCCCGAAAGCCCAACTACCGCGGGCAAGGGGAAAATCATCCCCCTGGTGCGCAAGTAAGGGAAGACTACCCCTGCCCCCCGTACCGGGGATCCAGCGTATACATCCAGTGTTTCTGCCACCAGGGAATCTTGCGCCAGATAAAGAGCAATTTCAAATAATACTGGTATTGGTGGCGGGCGATGGCTCGCAGCACTTCCTGGGCCGCGCCGGGGGGAATCGCCGGGGGCCGGGGCTCGCCGGGCCGGGCCAGGATCAGGAACGCATCCCGGCGCCACACCCGCAACTTTTCCGTCTCCCAGCCGGCCTTGAGTAACAGCCACTGGAGGGTCTGGGGAGAAAAGTAGAAATTGTGGGCCAGGGAAAAAACCCGCCGGGGGCTCACTTTGGGAGCCAGTATATTGGGGGTCTCCAAGAGGAGGCGGGTTTGCGCCTGGGCCATCTCCCGGGCGCCCCGCAAGAATTCCAGGGGCTGGGGGAAGTGCTCGATCACGTGGGAGGCCATGATCAAGTCGAATTTCTCCCCGGGGAGATCCAGTTCCTCGAAGCGGGCCTGGATAATCCGCATTCCTCCTTGCCTTTGGGCATGGGCCGCCTGTTCCGGGTCGGGCTCGACGCCCAACACCTGGGCTCCCTTTTCCTGGAGATGATGCAGGGTCAAACCCCAACTGCAGCCGATCTCCAACACCCGCAGACCCGGCTGGAAGAAGGGCTGGAGCAGCGGCCACTGGTTGGCCCAGCGCCGTTCCAGCTTGCGGCGCTGCCTGGAGGTGATGCCCGTGCCGGTATGCCACTGGCTGGGGCTGACTTCCAATTTCTGGCGGTCTTGGTCGAGGATGGGCGGCTGGTGATAGGCCAGCCCACAGGTAAGGCAGACCACGGTATTGAACCGCAAGCCCCGCTCGCGACGTTGCTGGATCAGGCGGGTGTGATCCGCCTCACAGATCGGACAGGTGGTGGTTTGCACGGCTGCGGTTTTTCGGGCTAGCCCCAATAACGACCCGGGCCGGAAAATTCTTTTATATTGGCATTAGGCCGGTGATTGCAGTAAATTAAATGTACTTCGCACAGCTTATCCGGATAGATTAAGGTTTTCAATGAGAATATTACTGGTACAGCCTACGACTTGTTATCCTGATCAGCGTCCCTTGCGCAGCCGGAGCCGCTGGCTCCTGGGGATCACCCTGCCTTACATTGCCGGTCTTACTCCCAAGGGCATTCACGTGGACCTGGTGGACGACCGCCTGGCTTCCATTCCTTATCACCGCCAGTATGACTTGGTGGGTATCACCGCCACCTGCGCCACGGCCAAACGGGCTTTTGAAATCGCAGGGGAATTCCGGCGACGGGGCGTGCAGGTGGTGATGGGGGGCTTTCATGTCACCCTGCACCCCGAAGAGGGGCTGGAGCACTGCGACGCGGTGGTGGTGGGCGAAGCCGAAACGGTATGGGGCCAGGTGCTGGAAGATGCCCGGGTGCGGCGCCTGCAGCCCCGTTATCAGGCCACCGAGTTTCACAACCTGGTGGGCCTGCCCCGGCCCCGCCTGGAACTGGTGAATTGGCGGAACTACCGGGTAAAGATCATTCCCACCCAGACCTCCCGGGGCTGCCCCTATCACTGCGCTTTTTGCGAAGTGCCCATTGTGTATGGCCATACCTACCGTAGGCGGCCCCTGGGGGAGGTGATCGAGGAGATCAAGACCAACGTCAAGATCACCGGCCGCAAGAAGATCTATTTCATCGATGACAATCTCACCGGCCACCGGGACTACGCCAAAGAGCTGTTCCAGGCCCTCATCCCCCTGAATCTGCGCTGGAGCTGCCTGTGGACCATCAATACCTCCCGGGATGAGGAGCTGCTGGACCTGGCCAAAAAATCCGGCTGCGACCACGTCAATATCGGCATCGAGAACGTCTGCCAGGAGTCCATCGCCTCCATTGAAAAGGTGCAAAACCCGGTGAAGGAATACGAATGGCTCCTGGGCCGTCTCCGGGAGCGGGGAATCTTTTATTCCCTGAACTTCATGTTCGGGCTGGATGGCGATAAAAGGCAATTATTTGACGAGACCTTGGCCTTCCTGAATCACATCAAGGCGCCCATGGCCTTTTTCAACGTGGCCACCCCCCGGCGGGGCACCCCCATGTGGGACCAGCTCAACCAGGAAGGCCGGGTGCATAACCCGGATGCGGAAAAATATCTGGGCATGGTCTGCAATTTTATCCCCAAACAGATGACCCCCGAGGAATGCGAAGCCGGGGTCTGGAACTGTTTCAAGAAGTTTTATTCCTTCTCCTCCATCTGCCGCCGCCTGCTGATGCCCCCCAACCGCTATATTTTCCAGGGATTGCCCAGCAATCTCTTCTTCCATTGGTCGGCCTCCCGCCATATCGACCCGGTGGATTTCTATTAGTAGTTTTACTGCCAGGCGGGAAAGGCCGCACGCAGCCCCTGGAGCACGAATTCCACGGCCAGGGCCGCCAGGATCAGGCCCATGATGCGGGTTAAGAGCCGCACGCCGCTTTCTTTCAAGAAACCCAAGAGCTGTTCGGCAAACCTGAAGACCACGTAGGTCAATAACATCACGAGGCCCAGGGCCGCCAGGAGAAGCCCTTGTTCCAATAGAGAATCGGCCCGGCTGGTGAGCACCAGGATGGTGGAGATGGCCCCGGGGCCGGCCAGCAGGGGCATGGTCATGGGCACCAGGGCAATGTCCCGGTAGTCCGCGGCCACCAGGCTGGAGGAGGTATCCAGACGGTTAAAATGGCCCCGGCCTTCCAGCATGTCAAAGGCGATGCGGAAGAGGATCAGGCCCCCGGCGATTTGAAAGGCCGGCAAGCTGAGGCCGAAAAAGGTCAGGATCACCCGGCCCACGGCAATGAACAGGGCCAGGATCAGGAAGGCATAAAGGCAGGCATGGCGGGCCAGGGATTTCCTCTCCTGGGGCGCCGCGGCTTGGGATAGGGCCAGGTAAGGGAAGATATTGCCCGATGGATCGATGATCACGAAAAGAGAGATCAAGGCGGTAATAAAAAAGGTGGTGGCAGAGCCGGGAACCCCCATTAGCATATAGGCAAAATAAGGGCGGCCAGGGAAAAGGTCAAGGGTGAGGCGGGCAGTGCCCCTGGGTAATTATTTATTGTATACAAATCAAGTATAGTATAGCTTGACAGGTACCGCATGTTTCTGAGATAATTGCCTAAAGATTGCCGGCCCGCGGCCAGGATTTGCCGGTCACGGGACTGGAAGAAATCAAGAGCGACCTGGCGGGCCGCTCTTATTTGATTTTTTCCCGGGCGACAAGATTTAAGGAAACGATCATGCACGTGGAAATGTTGGTATTGCAGTTTCCCCGGGAAGTGGTGGACCAGCCCATCATCTACCGGCTGGTCAAGGATTTTGCCCTGGAGTTTAATCTCCTCAGAGCCGCCATCAACCCCCGGCAAGAAGGGTTGATGGTTATGGAGCTGCGGGGCCATCCCAAAGACTTCCGCCGGGGTCTCAAATATTTGCGGCAGACCGGCGTCAAGGTGCGCCAGGTGGCCCGGGAAGTGCGCCGTAATGAGGAGCGCTGCTATCAGTGCGGCACCTGCACCGCGGTCTGTCCCACGGGGGCCCTGTACATCGAGCGGCCCGGCATGGCCGTAGCCTTCGACGCGTCCAAATGCAGCGCGTGCGAACATTGCTGTCCGGCCTGCCCGGCCCAGGCCATGGAAGTGCGGCTGAATCGCGCGGCCGTCTGAAGCGGAGAATAAAGCTGAAAAGCCAGCATTATTGGCAATTACGTTCTGAGAGGGACGCCCGGAGGGGGGAGGAAAAGGCATGGCAAATTACCAGGTAAATAAAACTTACCAGGAAATCAATGAGAAGATCAAAAAAGGCCAGGCAGTGGTGGTGACCGCGGAAGAGATCATCGACATCGTGCGCCGCAAAGGCGAAGCCGAGGCGACCCGCACCGTGGACGTGGTGACCACCGGCACCTTCTCCCCCATGTGCTCCTCGGGCGCCATCATCAATTTCGGCCACACCCGGCCGCCCATCAAGGCCTCCCGGGTATGGCTCAACAATGTCTCGGCTTACGCCGGCCTGGCCGCGGTGGATGTCTATCTGGGGGCCACCGAGCCGGCCGCGGACGATCCCCTGAACAAGGTTTATCCCGGCGAATTCAAGTACGGCGGCGGCCACGTGATCCAGGACCTGGTGGCCGGCAAAACCGTCCACTTGCTGGCTGAAGCTTACGGCACCGACTGCTATCCCAATAAAAAGGTAGAAAAAGACCTCACCCTGAAACAATTGCCCAATGCCGTGCTCTTCAACCCGCGCAACTGTTACCAGAACTACAATTGTGCGGTCAACCTCTCCAACCGCACTATTTACACCTATATGGGCCCTCTGCGCCCCCGGGCCGGCAACGCCAATTTCTGTACGGCCGGGCAGTTGAGCCCCCTATTCAATGATCCGTACTACCGCACCATCGGCATCGGCACCCGCATCTTCCTGGGAGGAGGGGCAGGCTACGTCTGTTTCCCCGGCACGCAGCACAATCCCGGCAAACCCCGGGGGGATAACGGCGTGCCCCTGGGCCCCGCGGGCACCCTGATGGTCATGGGGGACCTGAAAAAGATGAGCCCCCGTTACCTGGTGGGAGTGAGCCTCCTGGGCTACGGCTGCTCCCTGGCCGTGGGCCTGGGCATCCCCATTCCCCTGCTCAACGAGGAAATCGCCCATTTCTGCGCGGTGACCGACGAGGAGCTCCTGGCCCCCATCGTCGATTACGGCCACGATTACCCCGCGGCCACGGGCCGCATCCTGGGCCATGTCAGTTATGCCCAGCTCAAGAGCGGCAAAATGGACCTGGACGGCCAGATGGTCCCCACCGTGCCTCTCTCCAGCCTGGTGCGGGCCCGGGAAGTGGCCCAGATGCTCAAGGAATGGATCGAGAAGGGCCAGTTCCTCCTGGGAGAACCGGTGGAGCTGCTCCCCGGCAGCGAAGAAATCCACTGCGTGCCCACGGCCAGCCGGGATAGCTGAAGGACAGGGGGCAGGGACCAGGGGGCAGTAATAAGTTTTTACGTTTTGGAAGGTGTTCTTCCGTAATCCGCTAATTGTGCAGAACGGTTCTGAAAGTCCCCCTTTGCAAAAGGGGGATTTAGGAGGATTTGGGAGGTTTACCAAATCCCCCCCAGCCCCCCTTTTCCAAAGGGGGGAGTTTAAGAAGCTTCTAAATGAATATTGGCAATAACTCTCTCCTTTCCAAAGAAGTCAACCCATCAAAACGTTAGCCACTTACCTCCAGGGCCGTTCCCGGGCCTTGCTGTTGTTTTCCGGGGGGCTCGACTCCAGCTTGCTGCTGGCGGCCGCGGCCCCGGTCCTGGGGCCGGGCCTCACGGCCCTCACCTTTACCGGTCCCCACACCGTGCCCGGAGAACTGGCCGCGGCTTTTGCCCTGGCCCGCAGCCTACGGGTCCGGCACCTGGTCCGGGAAACGAATCCTTTAACTCTCCCCGATTTTCAGCACAATACCCGGCAACGCTGCTATGCCTGCAAAAAGGCGATTATTGAACAGGCCCGCAGGCTTGCCGCCCTCCTGGACCTTGGCGAAATCTGGGACGGCACCAATCTGGATGACCTGGCCGATTTTCGCCCCGGCCTCCAGGCCGCCCGGGAATTGGGAGTAAAAAGCCCGCTGCTGGAGGCGGGCCTGGGAAAAGCTACGATCCGGGAACTGAGCCGCCAGCTGGGCCTGCCCTGGGACCGGCCTCCCCAGAGCTGCCTGGCCACCCGCTTTCCTTATGACACCCCTTTGACCGCCGAAGCCCTGGCCCGGGTGGGCCGGGCCGAAGCCTGGCTGCGCCGCCGGGGCTTTTCCCAGGTGCGCCTGCGCCTCCGGGGGGACCAGGCCCGCCTGGAACTCCCTTTCCGGGAATGGTCCGGGTTTCTGCAGCCGCAAGTGCGCGGTCCCTTTACCGCAATGGCGGCGCGGCTGGGGTGGAGGCTGGAGTTGGATGTTGCCGGAGGGGGGAGCTAATCAATGCTTAAGGTGTTGTTTCTCTGCACTGAAAACGCCTGCCGCAGCCAGATGGCCGAGGGCCTGGTCAACCATTTCCTGGCCGGCAAGGTAAAAGCCTGGTCCGCGGGCGTCAGGCCCAGCCGGATCAACCCCTTAGCCGTCCGGGTGATGGCCGAACTGGGGATAGACATTAGCCAGCAATGGTCCAAATCACTGGACGACCTGCCGGACCAAAACTTTGATCTGGTGATCACCGTCTGCGACCAGGCCCGGGAACAATGCCCCTTCTTCTCCGGCCCCACGGCCAAGCTGCATCTGGGTTTCCCCGACCCGGGCCGGGCCGCGGGCACGGAAGCAGAAATCCTGGCGGTGTTCCGCCAGGTGCGGGACGCTATGCGGGCGCAAATCCTGCCGTTGCTACAAGAAAAAATCTCCCAGTTTTCCAATTCCTGAAATATTTAAGAGCGAAGGCCTGGTTTCGATACCAAGTCGCAATCAAACGGATATTTTTTCGTAGGGGCGAATCTTGTATTCGCCCTGCCTCGTTGGGCGAACACAAGGTTCGCCCAGTTTGTTGCCTTTTGATTGCGGCTTGGTATGAGTCCTTATCTCCCTCCCCCTTTGAGGGGGGAGGGCCGGGGTGGGGGTGGCGTCTTTTGTTGCGATTACAACCACTTGTCCGAGTCGCCCCCCTCCCCCTGACCCCCTCTAACCATGGGGAGGGGAGATTTTATCTGACTTCTTATTGAATGTTATTCGTGGGACAAGATACTAACCGAGGGCCGCGGCTATTTCCGCCACCACCTTCCGGGCGGCTTCCTGGGGGTCAGCGGCCTTGCGGATGGGGCGGCCCACCACGATATAGTCGGCCCCGGCCTGGATGGCCTGGGCCGGGGTGGTGATGCGGTTCTGGTCGTCGCCGGCCACCACGGACCACAGCGGCCGGATCGCCGGGCAGACCACCAGGAACTCCGGCCCAAAGGCCTCCTTCACGGCCCGGGCTTCCGTGCCGGCGCAGACCACCCCGTCGCAGCCCGCTTCCTGGGCCAGCCTGGCCCGCAACAGCACCAATTTCGTGGGATTATGGGCGTATTCCGGGGCAAGGCCCATGGCCTCCAGGTCCTCCGGGCCCAGATGGGTGAGCACCGTGACCCCCAGGACCTTGGCCCCGCCTTTGGAAGCCATAATGGCCTGGCGCATTTTGACGCCCTGGTCGATGTGCACCGTGGCCAGCGTCGCCCCTTTCATGACCCGGGCCTGGGCGGCCATCATGGTGGCGGGAATGTCGTGAAATTTCAGGTCCAGGAAATAAGCGACCCGCTTCTCTTGCAGAAATTTCAAGAAAGCCGGGCCTTCCGCCATGAACAGCTCCAGGCCCACCTTGAAGAGCCCCACTTCCTCCCGCAAGAGGTCTATAAACTTTTCCGCTTCGGCCTTATCCGGCACATCCAGGGGGAAGATCAGGCGGTCTTTGGGTTGCATATAGCTCCTCAAACACCAAGTAAAATGTAGGGGCAAACCTTGTGTTCCCCTGAACCCCGTGGCGCTATTACGCCGTGCTCCATATTCCGCCCATAGATTCACCGGAGAAGGCGGTTAGGGCGGCGATTGTTCGCGACCATAAGGCGGGAAATTAAAATAGCTATGTACAATTATACTAAAGCAAGCCTGTGCTGCTTCGGGGTCCTTTTTATTTCCATAGAATTTTCAATAGTATTCCCTTCAATTACCCTTATGATTGGGTTTTCTGAATATACAACACAGAATTGTTTTTCATCATTGTAAGTTATAGAACTAATATAAGGGATATTTAATTCTATTTCTTGTCGTGTCATTACAGGAAATTTATAATGCTTATTCACATATCCTAACGGGCTTTTTTTTGTCTGATATTCATCAACGAAATCAAAATGATCAGAGAAACGTTGAGAGATTTTTCTATTTATGTCTTTAACCGAATTAATTGCGCTTCTAACTATATATTCACCAAAAGATGCATCAATCTCGATGCCGATACTATTTCTGCAAGAAGCCATTGCAGCTAATATTGTTGTCCCAGTTCCCATAAATGGATCAAGAACCATATCAGACTGCACAGAATACATGTTTATTAATCGATAAGCTAACTCAAAAGGGAAAGCCGCACTCCTATCTCTTGCTCCATTAAGTTTTATTCCTTGAGAAACTCCTTTTAGATCAAACCAAACATCAGAGAACCATTTATTTCTTTCTTCCCAAAAGAAAGAACTTCTTTGTCTTATTAGCTTCTCCTCTGGTTTTTGGAAAATCCTTTTAGTTCCTTTACGAAATATTAGAATATATTCGTGTTCTAAGGTTACATAGGCACCTGCAGGGAGCATCCCCGAACCCATGAACTTGTTAGGAGCATTAGTTTGCTTTCGCCAAATGATCACAGGAAGAGTATCAAAACCAATTTTCTTGAAAGAAGTTAAGATACGAGAATGATTAGAGTACAGCTGAAATCTATGGCCAATAGTTCTTGTGGCATCACCGATATTGATGCAGGCAAATCCACCTTCCCTCAAAACACGAAATGATTCATGCCACACCTTATCAAGCTCTTGATGCATTAACTCGAAGGCTTGATCTCCCTGATTTCTTGCCAAAGCTTCGGAAACCTTTGGATTCAATTGGCTAAACACAGAATCCCACATCTCTATCATAGGGTAAGGGGGAGATGTAATAACAAGGTCTACTGATTCATCAGTAACGGCTGACATATTTCGCGAATCTGACCAAATCAGTTTATGATATGTGTGCATTATATTTGAATCTCCCAGATAGGGCG
The DNA here is from genome assembly GCA_021813445.1 of Deltaproteobacteria bacterium. Classification (GTDB taxonomy): domain Bacteria; phylum Desulfobacterota; class Desulfobaccia; order Desulfobaccales; family 0-14-0-80-60-11; genus SURF-52. Next base: position 11,038 of record JAKAKP010000014.1, on the reverse strand, counting down.
CGCTTATATCTTGAGATAATGACAAAGCGAATGATTATTATGATTTTTGATAATATGTACTAAAAGCTTCTTGAACAAGAGTTTTCCTTATCTCCATTTCAGCTATCCTGCCATTAATATTTTGTAGATACTCTCTTAATTCGTGCTCATCTTTGATTAAATAATATCCCTTGTTGCCTGCTGCAATAGGTAATCTAACTATTTTAATTGCTTGACGTATTAGACTTCTTACTTGAACATGGGTGGCGTCTTCATGTATCCCTATTTGTGGACCAATGTCCCCTGCACTTATTTGATTTTCTTTACCTCTGTGAGCTTCAATAATCTCTTTAATTTTAATAAGCTGGGCATCCCCTTGCATAAAAACCTCCTTCGTGTAACAGGGATTATAACGGAAAAAAGATACTGGACAGACTGAGCCTCCTTTAAAATTAGTGATTAGATTAAATTCATCTCAATATCTTGGTCAAAGCCAATGGACGAGAAATGAAGTTAGCCCACAACTTACCAGTTGATGAGGAAAGGCCCGCCGTCCTTTTGAATTTTATAGAACTCGCGTTTTCTATAGTTTTCAATTAATTTCATTGATGTAGTCTAAAAATGCCCCTCAAAATTGCTATCTCCATAAATTATATAAATAAATCTACCGAGAATTAATTTTCACCCATTTTTCGCAATAACCGCTGTCGCATACTGAGGCATCCCGACCAAAAATTAAAATGAGTCACCACCCCTTATTTGGGGGCGGTCATTCTGAAAAAATATTGATGATAGCCAGCAAATTAGGACACTACCTGCCTCCAGGAAAACTTGACAAGGCCGGAAGTTAACTGGTAGATTCACAAGATATTTTTCAGCCTTAAAAGGAGACGCGGGATGACTTTTCAAGAACTGCTGATGACCCTGGAGCGCTTCTGGGCGGATCGGGGCTGCGTCATCCAGCAACCATACGATATCGAGGTGGGCGCAGGCACCTTCAACCCCGCCACCCTGCTCCGGGCCCTGGGGCCGGAGCCCTGGAACGTGGCCTACGTGGAGCCTTCGAGACGCCCCACCGACGGCCGCTACGGCGAAAACCCCAACCGCCTGCAGCATTATTACCAATACCAGGTGATCCTCAAACCCTCCCCCAAGGATATCCAGGAGCAATACCTGGATAGCCTCCGGGCCTTGGGCATCGATCCCCTGGACCACGACATTCGCTTCGTGGAGGACGACTGGGAATCCCCAACCCTGGGGGCCTGGGGCCTGGGCTGGGAGGTCTGGCTGGACGGCATGGAGATCACCCAGTTCACCTATTTCCAGCAGGCAGGCGGCATCGACCTCCACCCGGTGAGCGTGGAGCTGACCTACGGGCCGGAGCGCATCGCCATGTACCTCCAGCAGGTGGCCAGCGTCTACGACCTGCAGTGGAACAAGGACGTTAAATACGGCGACGTCCACCACCGGGGGGAAGTGGAGCATTCCATCTATAACTTCGAGCAGGCCGACGTGGCCATGCTTTTTAAGCTCTTCGACATGTATGAGGCCGAATCCCTGCGGATCATCGGCCTGGGGCTGGTGCTGCCGGCTTACGATTACTGCCTGAAATGCTCCCATACTTTTAATTTGTTGAACGCCCGGGGGGCCATCAGCGTGGCGGAGCGGGCCAGCCTCATCGGCCGGGTGCGGAATTTGGCGAAATTGTGCGCTGAAGGCTACCTGAAGCAGCGGGAGGAGATGGGGTTTCCGTTGTTGAAAAAATAGTGAGCAGTAAGCGGTGAGCAGTGAGCAGTGAGCAGTGAGCAGAAAAAGCAGAGATTGCTGAAATCTATTAGCTTTCAGCCGTACGCAGCGGCTGCATGGAAGTTTGTTTTTGTCATCCTGAGCGGAGCGAAGATCTAGCGGTTATTGAAAATAGTAACTTAATTGGGAACCTCAATCCCCGTTGAAAACCGAAGGCATTTGAAGTCCCCTTTTGAAAAAAAGTGGGCTTAGTGGATTTCAGGCGCTTACCTAATCCCCCCCAACCCCCCTTTAGAAAAGGGGGGAGAAGAGAATTCCCCCTTTTGCAAAAGGGGATTTAAAAATTGCTAGCTCAAAAAGCTGACCGCTGATAGCTGACCGCTACGGCTGACAGCTTCAAAAACGAGGTTGCAAATGGCAAGCGAATTTTTGTTGGAGATCGGCACCGAGGAGATTCCGGCCCGCTTTATTCCGCCGGCCTTGGCGGAGGTGGCCGCTTCTTTCCGGAAGCTGTTGGAGCAGGAGCGCATTGCCGCGGGCGGGATTCTCACCTGGGGCACCCCCCGGCGCCTGACTTTGGTGGCCCAAGACGTGGCTGACTCCCAATCCGAAGTGAGCACCGAGATCATCGGCCCGCCCAGGGCGGTGGCCTATGACTCTTATGGCAACCCCACCCCTGCGGCCCAGGGCTTTGCCAAGAACCAGGGGGTGGCGGTGGGCGACCTCATCGAAGTGGACACCCCCCGGGGCGTCTATCTGGCGGTGAGCAAACGGGCCGCGGGCCGCCCCACCCGGGAGCGTCTCCAGGAACTGCTGCCGTCCTTTATTTTGGGGATCAGTTTTCCCAAGTCCATGCACTGGGGTTCCGAAACCATCACCTACGCCCGGCCCATCCATTGGATTCTGGCCCGGTTGGGGGGCGAGGTGCTGCCCTTCACCGTGGGGGATGTCACCAGCGACGGCATGACTTACGGTCACCGCTTTCTGGCCCCTCAGGCCCTAGAAGTGGAGGATGCCGAGGATTATGTGGAGGCCCTGAAAAAGGCCTGGGTAATTGTGGACCCCCAGGTGCGGCGGGCGCATTTGGAAAAGGAACTGGCCCAGGCCGCGGCCCAGGTGGGGGGCGAGGTGGTCCCCAACCCCGGTTTGCTCGAGGAAAATTCCTTCCTGGTGGAATACCCTTCCGTGGTCTGCGGCAATTTTGAGGACAAGTTCCTGGCGCTGCCCGAGGAAGTGCTGATTACCTCCATGCGGGAGCACCAGCGCTATTTCTCCCTGCGGGGCAAAGACGGCAAGCTCCTGCCCCATTTCATCGCGGTGAACAACACCCTGACCCGGGACCCGGAGGTGGTGCGCCAGGGCCATGAGCGGGTGCTCCGGGCCCGGCTCAGCGACGCCATGTACTTCTACGGAGTGGACTCCAAGGTGCCCCTGGCCGACCGGGTGGACGCGCTCAAAGGCGTAGTGTTCCACTCCCTGCTGGGCACCTCCTATGAAAAGATGGAGCGTTTCCGGGAGATGGCCGTGTTCCTGGCCCAGCGCCTAGCCCCGGACCTCACGGACGCGGTGCGCCGGGCCGCGTATCTCTCCAAGGCGGACATCGTCACGGAGATGGTGGGGGAATTCCCCAGCCTCCAAGGGGTGATGGGCCGCCAGTATGCCTTACTCTTCAAAGAACCCCCTGAGGTGGCCGAAGCCATCTTTACCCAGTATCTCCCCCGGCACGCGGGGGATATCCTGCCCGGGGACTTGACCGGGGCGCTGGTGGGCATGGCCGACCGGCTGGACACCATCTGCGGCTGCTTCGGCGTGGGGCTGATCCCCACCGGGGCTGCGGACCCTTACGGCCTGCGCCGCCATGCTCTGGCCATCATCCATATCCTCCGGGATAAGGGCCTGCACCTCAATCTGCCCGAGGCCGTAATGCAAGCCCTGGACCTGCTCAAGGGCAAAATCTCCCGCACCCCGGAAGAGACCGCCTTGGAAGTCCTGGATTTCTTCCAGACCCGGCTGCAGCATCTGCTTCTCAGTGAGGGCCTGCATAACGAGACCGTGGCCGCGGTCCTGGCCGCGGGCGGCGAGGACGTGGTGGACGCCGCGGACAAGGCCAAGGCCCTGGAGGAAGTGCGGCAGAGCCCCGATTTTCCGGCCCTGGCCGTGGCTTTCAAAAGGGTGATCAACATCGCCCGGGGCGCGGACGCGGCCGAGGTAGCGCCGCTGCTCTTTGAGCATCCGGAAGAAAAGATGCTCTTTGAGGCCGCGGCCCTGATGGAGGAAGAAGTGGGCCAGGCCCTGGAGAAGCGGGATTATCCCGCGGCCTGCCGGGCCCTGGCCAAACTCAAGGGGCCGGTGGACGGGTTCTTCGAGAAGGTCCTGGTGATGGCCGAAGATGAGAAGTTGCGGCGCAACCGCCTGGCCCTGCTGGTCGGCATCAGCAACACCTTCTTGCAGATGGCCGATTTTTCCAGAATTTCCACCTGAGAACTCAATTTACTCTGAATTTAGGTTGCTGCCCCCGCTCCCCCCGCCTGGAGGGAGCGGGGGCTATTAATGCAGAGTTGCAATCAAAGGACAATTTTCCTGTAGGGGCGGACCCAGGTGTCCGCCCCGGCGGCTGCAAATACCCGGCGTTAATTCTATGATCATATGGATTCTAGAGACCGAAGGATTGTGTTTTTGCGGGCGCCAGGGGGGGCACACACGGGTGCCCCCCTACAGAACTACGATTTTTGGCGAGAAAAAGGTGTAAGTAATGACGAGCCCAGGATGGAAGAAATATTTTTGCCTCTGCCGTTAATAAAGGCAACGGCAAAGTACATCTAATAGGAAAAGAGCACCACGATATATGCCCCGCTGGTTCCGCCGCCGTAAAAAAGAAGAGGAAGCACCGCCAGAGTCCTCCCCGGGGGAAGTCTCCGCCGCTTTAGAGAGCGAGTCCCCGGCAGCCGCGGTCACAGAAGCCCCTGTTGCCGAAATCCCGGAGGCCGCCAATCCCACGGCGACCCCGCCGGACGCGTCTGCCCCGGCCGAGCCGGAAGAGGTGGAAGAGGCAGAACCCCGGAAGGGCTTGTTCTCCCGTTTCCGGCGCCAGAAGAAAGAAGCCGAGCCGTCTCCTGAATCTTTAGAGTCGCCCCTGAACGAGGCTGCGGCGGCGGCCGCCGCCGAGCCGGAAGCAGCTCCCGAGGCAGCCCTGGAGACGGAAACCCCGGAAGCTGCGTCCCCGCTGGCCGAGGAGGCCCTGGAGACGACCCCGGAGGAGGAGGCTGAACCCCGGAAGGGTCTGTTCCGCCGCTTCCGGGAGCGTTTGAGCCGCAGCCGGGAGGCCCTGGCCGGGGGGCTGGACCGCGTCTTTGCCGGCCGCAAGGAAGTGGACGCGGCCCTCCTGGAGGAACTGGAGGAGCTGCTGATCACCGCGGACCTGGGGGTGGAGACCACCCTGCACCTGGTCCAAGCCCTGCAAGAGCGGCTGAAACGCCGGGAACTGGCGGACGTGGGGCGTCTCAAAGCGGCCCTGCGGGAAGAGATGTTATCTCTGTTACAGGGGCCGCCTGCGCCGCCGCGGACCACTAAGCCCTGGGTGGTGTTGCTGGTGGGGGTCAACGGCGTGGGCAAGACCACCACCCTGGCCAAGCTGGCCCATCAAGAGCAGCTCCAGGGCCGCGCCCCGCTCCTTATCGCCGGGGACACCTTCCGGGCCGCGGCCGTGGAGCAGTTGCAGATTTGGGGGGAACGGCTGGGGGCACCGGTGATCCATCAGAAAACCGGGGCCGATCCCGCGGCCGTGGTCTTTGACGGCCTGGCCGCGGCCCTGGCCCGGGACGTGGATACGGTCTTCATCGACACCGCGGGGCGGCTCCATACCAAGGTCAACCTGATGGAGGAGCTGAAAAAGATTTTCCGCACCGCGGGCAAGAAACTCCCCGGCGCGCCCCACGAAGTGCTGCTGGTCCTGGACGCCACCACCGGCCAGAACGCCCTGAGCCAGGCCCGGATCTTCCATGAGGCCGTGGGCATCAGCGGCATTGTTCTCACCAAAATGGACGGCACCGCCAAAGGGGGTGTGGCTCTGGCCGTGACCCACGAAACCGGCCTGCCTCTGCGCTATATCGGCCTGGGGGAGGGCATGGAAGACCTCCGCCCCTTTGACGCCGAGGCGTTTGTGGCCGCGATTTTGGGGGGGGATGGGGCCGAGTAACCAGGATTCGGGGGTCAGCCAAGGAGAAGGGGCAGGGGCAGGACGTAGGGCGGGAAAGCGGAGCGCATCCCGCCTTTAGTTAGGCCAAAGGCGGGATGCGTTTCACTTTCCCGCCCTTCAGATAATTCGTCCTTTGAAGGACCAGCTTGAAGGCATTAACAGTTCCACAATTCTGCCGATATTGGCTGCCCCCTTTAGTGCTAACCGCCGGGATTCTGATCTTTTCCGGGGACCTGGGTTCCTCCGCCAACACGAAGAAGGTGTTGGATTGGCTGTTGGCCCTGCTGTCTCTCCCGGGAATAGAGCGCCTGGAAGAGTCCCAGGGGTATCTGCGCAAAGCCGGGCATATCCTGGCTTACGGGACTTTATATTATGCCTGGTTCCGGGCCTGGCTCTGGCGTCTATCCCCCCGCCGGGGGGCTCCCACTCTGGTGGCGTTGGCTCTCTGCCTGTTGGTGGCGCTGCTGGATGAAGGCCATCAAGCCCTGTTTCCATCCCGCACCGGTTGTCTCAGTGATGTGGCCCTGGATTTTAGCGCAGCCGCGCTGGCGGCCCTTGCATTCTCCTGGAAGAGAATATAATTTTAAAAATGATTTGGAATTTTAAGGATATTGGCATAATCCAGTTTACTATGATGATAAATGCTTGCATTGGCAATGCTCTGAAGTCGATTTCCCGGAGCCGGCAGCGATTCCTGGCGGTGGCCCTGGCCTGCCTGCTGGTGTCGGCGGGGTTCTCCCTGCCCGTGGCGGCCGCAGACGCGGGCCCCTTCGACCACGTGGTGGAGCACCAATTAAAGAATGGCCTGAAGGTGCTGCTCTTGCGAGAAGCCCGGGCCCCCATCATCAGCCTCCAGGTGTGGTACCGGGTGGGCTCCCGGAATGAAGAATTGGGCAAGACCGGGATCTCGCACCTCAATGAGCACATGATGTTCAAGGGCACTAAGAAATATGGGCCCAAGGACTTCTCCCGCCTCATCCAAAAGGCCGGCGGTGATGACAATGCCTTTACCGGCCGGGATTACACCGCGTACTTCGAAAACGGCCCCAAGACGGAGCTGACCCGCTGGCTGGAAATGGAAGCCGACCGCATGCGCAACCTGAGGGTGAGCCAGGCGGACTTCGACACTGAAAAGAAGGTGGTCCTGGAAGAAAGGCGCCTGCGCACGGAAGACGACCCTATCAGCTTCCTCCAGGAAGAGGTGATGGCCGCGGCCTTCAAGGCCCATCCTTACCAGTGGCCGGTCATCGGCTGGTTCCATGACATCGAGTCCATCACCCGGGAGGAGTTCCTGCAGCGCTACCGGCAATATTATGAGCCCAATAACTGCACGGTGGTGGTGGTGGGCGATATCGAGCCCCAGGAGACCTTAAAGCAGATAGAACTCGCGTTCGGTGCCATCCCGGCGGGACCGGAGCCCCCCAAAGTCACGGCGCTGGAGCCCCGCCAATACGGAGAGCGCCGGGTGGTGGTCCACCGGGAGGCCCAATTTCCTTTTATCATGATGCTCTACCATACCCCGAACTGGCAGGACCAGGACGCCTATCCCCTGGAGGTGCTGGCCCGCATCCTCTCCCAGGGACGCAGCTCCCGGCTCTACCACAACCTGGTATATAAGCAGCATCTGGCTCTGGATGTGGGCGCGGACTATAACTTCGACCACATCGACCCTTCAGTCTTTACTATTTACGGCCAGCCCTTGCCGGGAAAAACCGTGGAGCAGGTGGAGGCCGCACTGAACACGGAAGTGAAACGCCTGCAGACCGAACAGGTGGGCGCCAAAGAACTTCAGAAGGTCAAAAACCAGGCGGTGGCCGGCTTTTATATGCGGTTGGACTCCCTGTTCTACCGGGGAATGCTCCTGGGCAAGCTGGAGACCGTAGCCAAATGGACCCTGATCAAGGATTTTGTCCCTAAAATCATGCAAGTGACGGCGGCGGACGTGCAGCGGGTGGCAAAAAAATACCTGGTGGCCGATAATCGCAATGTGGGCATTCTCTCTCCCATTAAGACTGAAAAACCCAAAATGGAGCGCTTTAAGTCCGGTGGACAAGTTCATTAAAAGCCTTTCCTGGGGGCTGATAGCAGCCCTGGTATGGACCGGTGCGGCCATGGCCGCCCCCCCCTCCCAGGTCCTGGGGGTGCGGGAAAAACTCCCCAACGGCCTGGTCTGGCTCTTTTCGGAGCAGTCCGGCCTGCCCCTGGTGACCCTGAAGCTCCTGGTCAAGGCCGGGACCCTGCAAGACCCGCCGGGCAAAGAAGGTCTGGCGAACCTCGCCGCGGTCCTGCTGTTGAGCGGCACCAAAAAGCGGAGCGCCACCCAGATCGCCCAGGAGCTGGATTTCCTGGGAGCCAAATTGTCTGCGGCCGGGGGGGATGATTTCGCCGAGGTGAGTCTCACTATCCTGAAAAAAGACCTGGCCGCAGGCTTGGACCTGCTCCAGGACATCCTGCTGCACCCGGCCTTCGCCCCCCCGGAGGTGCGCCGCAAGGTGGCGGAAATCCGGGCTTCTTTAAAGAGCGATGAAGATGAGCCCATGGTGGTGGCGGCCCGGGCTTTCAATAAGGACCTCTTCGGCGCTTTTCCCTACGGCCATCCCATCCGGGGCACCCAGGAAGGGCTGGCGGCCATCACCCCCAAAGACCTGCAGGGGTTCCACAGCCGCTACTGGCGTCCCAATAACGCCATCCTCTGTGTGGCCGGGGACCTCACCCAGGATGAGGCCCGGAAATGGGTGACGCAAATTTTCGGCTCCTGGCCGGAGGGGAAAATTCCCGCGGTCAAGCTGCCTCCCATCCCGGCTTTAAAAGACCGCCAGGTGGTGGTGATCGATAAGGATATTACCCAGGCCAACATCATTTGGGGGAATCTGGGGATTGCCAGGTCCAACCCGGATTTTTACGCCCTCCAGGTGATGAACTACATCCTGGGGGGCGGGGGTTTCGCCTCCCGCCTAATGGACAACATCCGGGTGAACCGGGGCCTGGCCTACAGCGTCAGCAGCCAATTCGACCCCGGCCTGGAGGCGGGCATCTATGCCGTGACCCTGGAAACCAAGAACCGCAGCAGCGCCGAAGCCGTGGACCAGGTGCTGGCGGAAATCAGGCGGATCCAGAAGCAACCGGTCACGGCCGCGGAACTGAGTGACGCCAAGTCCTACCTGATCGGCAGCTTTCCCCGGAAGATGGATTCCCTGTCCCGGCGGGCCTGGCTCATGGGCTACGTGGAATTTTACGGGTTGGGGCTGGATTACCCCTGGCGGTATCCGGACCTGATCCAAAAGCTTACCCCCGGGGATATTCAGAGAGTCGCAGAGAAGTATCTGCATCCGGATCAATCTCTTTTGGTAGTGGTAGGAAAAAAATCGGCAATGCCTCCACCGTTCGGAGCTGGTCCCCGTCCGGGGGCAGAGGAGAAGAAAGATGGTCAAAAGAAAACTCATCCTTAGCTTGGTAGCCTGCGCCTTACTGACTTTCGGAGCCACGACCGCCGGCCTGGTGGTTGGCTTTCCGGCTCAGGCCGCTTTAGCGCCGGAGACTTTCGCGGACCTGGCCCAAAAGGCCTCCCCCGCGGTGGTCAATATCAGTACGGAAAAGACGGTCAAGACCGATCGAGGCCAAAGCCGGATGCGGGAATTCTTCGGGCCGGGACCGCACTCCCCCTTCGGTCAGGATGATCCTTTTAGGGATTTTTTTGAGAAATTTTTCGGGGAGATGCCCAAGAGCTTTAAGCATCGCAGCCTGGGGTCGGGCTTTCTCATTGATGCCGAGGGCCATATCATCACCAACAACCATGTGGTGGAAGGCTCCGACAAGATCAAGGTCAAACTGGTGGGCGGCAAAGAGTACCAGGCCACCATCAAAGGCCGGGACCCCAAGACCGACCTGGCTCTGATCCAGATCGCCAATCCTCCCAAGGACGTGCCGTTCCTGGTCCTGGGGGATTCTGACGCCATCCGCGTGGGAGACTGGGTCTTGGCCGTGGGCAACCCCTTCGGCCTGAGCCATACCGTGACCCAGGGAATTATCAGCGCCAAGGGCCGGGTCATCGGCGCCGGTCCCTATGATAATTTTCTCCAGACCGACGCCTCCATCAACCCCGGCAACAGCGGCGGCCCGCTCCTCAATCTTCAGGGCGAAGTAGTGGGCATCAATACCGCCATCCTGGCCACCGGCCAGGGGATCGGCTTTGCCACGCCCAGTAACATGGCCAAAAGCGTCATCCCCCAATTGATGACCAAAGGCAAAGTAATTCGGGGCATGATTGGCGTCCAGGTGCAGGTCGTCACCCCGGAACTGGCCAAATCCTTCGGCATGGCGGAACCCATGGGCGCTTTGGTGGCGGAGGTCAACCCCGGCACCCCCGCGGAAAAGGCCGGTTTGCACCGGGAGGATATTATCACCGAATTTAACGGCCACCCCATCCATGAAATGAACGAGTTGCCCCGCCTGGTGGCGGAGACCGCCCCCGGCACCGAGGTAACCCTGAAGGTCTTACGGCAGGGTAAGGAAAAGACCTTCAAGCTGACCGTGACCGAGTTGAAGGAAGAAAAACAGGCCAAGGTCACCGGGGGAGGTGAGGAGGAAAGCAGCCCCCTGGGTTTGGTGGTGAAAAACCTGGACCAGACCCTGGCCCAGCGCCTGCGCCTGAGGGGATCCAAGGGTGTGGTGGTGATGCAGGTGGAAGCGGGCAGCCCGGCCGCGGACGCAGGTTTCCATCCCGGCGACCTGATCGAGGAGATCAACGGCCAGGCCGTGACCAATATGAAGAATTACCAAAAGATCATGGGACAACTAAAGAAAGGCAGCGTGGCCCGCTTTTACGTCAAGCGGGCGGGCCGGCAGCAGTATATGACCGTGGAGATTCCCAAGTAAAAGGAAGTAGGGGCATAGCTTGTATGCCCCTGTTTGCAGCAGGTCGCGTAGGGGCACAGCAAGCTGTGCCCCTACTTTATTTGCTGGTTTTCCCTGCGAAAACCGGCACTATACCAAATTCATCTTGCCATGCAACAAACCGGCAGAATCGGCGGCGTTCATCTGCGTTTATCGGCGGTTAAATATTAGCCGCCGATGCACGCCGGCCTTTAGGATTTGTTGCATGCAAAAGCGAACTTGATA
>JAKAKP010000031.1 GCA_021813445.1 Deltaproteobacteria bacterium | reverse complement strand
TCTGGGCACGCATCAAGGAAAGCATATTTTTCACCAAATGTCGCGTAAATTTTCTTAAGGCCTTATCGGAAAAAACTTTTGGCAATCGCTATAACCACAGAGACACAGAGGTCACAGAGTTCCACAGATGAAAAAATAATGCCTTGGCGCCAGGGCGCCAAGGCATTAATCATTTAACTCTGTGATTCTCTGTGCTCTTTGTGCCTCTGTGGTTAATCTTTTCCTTACATCGCCTTGGGCATGGGGCCTTCGGGCACGGCCAGGGGGGCGGATTCCTCTTTCTCCGGCTGGGCCTGGGGTGCGGCCTCCTGCGGCTTCACGGTTTCCGGTGTGGCCGGCGGCGTCACGGCTTGTGGCGCCGCGGGTGGCGTTGGCGCTGGCGCCGCCGCACCCGCGGGAGGAGTTGGCGCGGTCGGCGCGGCCGGCGGGGTAGGCGCAGCCGGCGGCGGCACTGCGGGCTTGCCCTCCGGAGTCAGCAGCACTTCATCCTGGGGTTTTGGTTCCGGCGCGGGCACGGGGGCTGCAGCCGGGGGCTGAGGACTAGCTTGCCCCGGAGCCGCGGCTGCCGGGGGTTGTGCCCCGGCCTTGGGAACGGTTTTGAAATAAGCGGCGGGTATTTGCGAGAGAAAAGGCGGAGGCGGCTCCAGCCGCGACCAGGGGCCTTTGATATTTTTACTGCGGTACCAGGCCCCAGCCCAATAGAAGAAATAGTGACCCCGGTGGCGAAAGACATCCGTAGGCAGATTGGGCGCGAAAAAGACCTGGGGCACCTCAGGCATGGGAATCCACTGGGGGGTCACGTTGGGCGGCACGGGAATGATGCGCAGATGCTCCGCCCTGGCAAAATTACCGGCAGAGAGCACCGCGAGCACCCCGCCTAGCAGCAAGAGCAGAATTATTCGTGATATGGGCTTAGCTCGTGGCATCTTCTCCTTCTCCTGGTTGTTGCCAACAGCACTCTATGCCATCCTTTCCTTAATCAATCCGGAATATTGTGACGCCGCCCAATGGACAGGTCGTGGAGGGGCAGCAGGATATCCGCGATTTCCCGCACTTTGCGAGCGCTCTCATAGGCATCGATGGCGTTGATATGCACCCCTGAGGGCACCACCGGCCCGGACGCGGGAAAGTTCTGCTCATTACAGCAGAAGCCGGTGATCACCGCCTTGCCCTTGCTGGTATTCACCACTATGGATTGGCCTCCCACGGTGTGCCCCGGGGTGAGGAGCACCTGGATGCCTTCCACGATCTCCTGGTCGCCATCCACCTGCACCACTTCCACATCATCCAGGAGGTCCGGAAAATAGCGGTGATCCAGGGGGTGCGGGTTCAGGAAGAATTCGTATTCCCTTTTTTGCACGTACACCCGGGCCTTGGTACACTTATAATCATTTTCGCAATGATCGTTGTGCAGATGGGTATGGATAATGATGTCGATGTCCTCGGGTTTCAGGTTATAAGTGGCCAACGCGTCTTCGAACTCCTGCACCTTCAGGCCGTATTCCTCTTCCAGACCTTTGGGCACCATGAACTGCTCCAGGCCCGTGTCCACCAGGATCTTTTCCGGGCCCCCCTCCAGATAAAAGACATAAATAGGAAGATAGATGCGTTTGCCATAACCCTTGAGATAAGTCATGATGCCTTGGTCGGTCTCGTTGGCTCCCACCACCAGGGGATGGATCACATACTGGCGCATAATCTCTCCTTGTTGGATCCCTTTTGGGGAAAATATATTAGTGTCAACACAGCCAACACCCTTTTTCCCGCACCTCTTCATACCACTCAGCCCGCCGCCGGCGAATCTCCTTTTTCTCCAGCAGCAGGAGTTCCTGGACCTGGGCCATATCGATGAAGCCGCCGAAATAGGCGAACTTCACCAGATTCTCCAGGTTTTCCGGAGAGAAATTCCGGGCCTCCGGCGGCACCCGCTCCCACATCTCTTCGGCCTGGATGATGGCTTGCACCCGGGCAAAATTGGCTTTGAGTTTTTTCCTCATCTCAGCCAGGGGGAGATGAGTTTCTTGGCGGTGTTGACCGGGATGGCGAAGCCGATGCCCTGGCCCTGGGCCGCGATCATGGTGTTGATGCCGATTACTGCGCCGTTAATGTCCAGCAAGGGGCCGCCGCTGTTGCCCGGGTTGATGGAGGCGTCGGTCTGGATAAAATCCCCGTAAGTGCCCTGTCCCAGGCCGCTGCGGCCGGTGGCGCTGACGATGCCCACGGTCATGGTCTGCTCCAGGCCGAAGGGGCTGCCGATGGCAATGGCCCACTGGCCCACCTGGATCTTACTGGAGTCTCCCAACATCGCGGGTTTCAAGGGCCCCGCCGGCACCTGCACCAGGGCCAGGTCAAACTTGGAGTTGCTGCCGATCAGCTTGCCGGTGAGCTGCCGGCCGTCATTGAGACGCACCTGCAATTGCTGGGACCCGGCCACCACGTGGTGGTTGGTAAGGATGTAGCCCTTGGAGTTGATGATGATCCCGGAGCCCTGGCCCACCTGGCGTTGCCGTATCGGCGCAGCCCCGAAATCCCGGAACGCTCCTTCGAAGGGGGTGCCCCGGAAGAAATCCTCCGGCACGCCGAAGGGCTGGTAAGTCACCACCCGCACCGCCTTCAGGCTGACCACGGAGGGCATGACCTGTTGGGCCACCCGGATGAAGTCTTCCTGGAGGCCCATGGCATTGACCGCGTGGACTGGAGCAGGGGGTGTCACCCATCCCGGAGTCAGAATGAGACTGATTAAAGAAACCAATAATATGGGCCAATACCTGCGCATGCTTTCCTCCGATATTTTCTATAAGGAAAATTTCCTTTATTTTCAAACCAATAAGCTGATTTCCCGTTTCTGCGCCGCCGGGGCCGGGCCGATGACCGGCAGGACTTCCGGGGGAATCAGGCTCTCTGCCAGGGCCAGGAAGGGATAGCCCTGGGGGGCCGCGTTCTGGCCGGCCGGGCCCAGGTCCCGGAGCCCCTGGTCACCGCCGATGACCAGGCAGACCGCCGGGGCCTGGGGCTGATGGCGGGTCCAAAAGACCCGGAGGCCGCAGGGTTCGCCCGCTTCCGGGCCGCAGCAGCCCTGGAGGGTGTGGACGGCGCCGTCAGGGTATTCGATCCGCAAGCGCTCTCCCCGCCAGATGGGCGAAAGCACCGACAGGTGCTGCCGTGGCAGGCCCTGGGGGACATTGGCGCAGGGAGGTATTTCGTATTCCAGATAATTTTCCATATGACCCGGAAATATTAAGCAGTCTTTTCAAATTGCCAGGAAAACCAAGCTGTGATCCGGTAGTCCTTTTGATATTCAAGGTGTCCAAGCAGAGCTTGGACGAAAATCAGCCGTTCCCAAGTGCAACTTGGGAACGAGAATGCAATCTATTTATTCTGACCCCTGGCCCCTGCATTATCCCTCCTCCCGGCAATCCAGCAAGACCTTCAGCACTCCGGGCCGTTGCGCCCAGGCCAAGGCCTCCAGTCCCTGGGAAAGGGGAAACCGCCGGTTGATCAGGGGCCTGGGATCGATCAAATTCCGGGCCAACATGCGCATGGCCGGTCCGAAAGAGCCGCACCGGCTCCCCGCCAGGCGCACTTCCGGGACCACTATCGCCGCGGAGTCCAGGGGGTAGCGTCCGGTATAGGTGCTTTTCAGCACCACCAGGCCCCGGGGCCGCACCCGGGCCAGGGCCAGGTCCAGGCCCCCGGGGGCGCCGCTGGCCTCCACGATCACCTCATAGTCCCCCGAAGGTAAATTGTTTTCCAGAAAGGTAGTCACTCCATAAGGAACTGCCAGGGCCAGATGCGGTTCATGGTGTCCCACCAGGTGCACTTCCACCTGGCTGCGGGCCAGGCTCATGGCAATCAGCAGACCCAGGCGGCCGTCTCCCACCACCAGCACCGGAGATTTCATCGGCAGCGGCAGGAGTTCCAGCACTGCCAGGGCTGCGGCCAGGGGTTCGGTGAAAACCGCGGCCTCATCCTCCACCTGCTCAGGCACGGCCACCAGATTGGCCGCGGGCAGGGTCAGATATTGGGCGAACGCCCCATCTCGGCCCTTGAGGCCGATAACCCGGCGCCGCCGGCAATGGCGGGGCAGGCCCCCGCGGCACAGGTCGCACTCGCCGCAGGTTACATTGATTTCCCCCACCACCCGCTGTCCCAGCCAGGAGGAATTTTGCGGCCCGGCCACCACCCCCACGAATTCATGGCCCATAATCCCCTGAAAGCCGTGGTAGCCCCGGAGGACCTGGAGATCAGTACCGCAAATACCCGCCAGGGTCACCCGGATCAACGCTTCACCCGGCTGCGGCTCGGGTGGAGGGAGTTCCTTAAGGACCGCTTGCTGCTTACCACCGTAATATAAGGCGAGCATATTATTATAATACCTTTTCTTCCCAATCCCTTAAAGAGGCAGGCAGCGTGTCGGCAACGATAACCCTGCAAAAATCCTCCAGCCTTAAAGGCTTATCATCACCCATAACCCATAAGTCGGAGGTCATTTGAGCTAAAGAAACTTTTGAAAACTCCGGATTTTGCCGTGAAAACCAAAATCCCCCGTTTCCAGAGGGGGACTTTACACCTTTGAAAAAGGGGGCAGGGGGGTTTTGACTCGCGCCATGGGTGAGACAGCCTGGTTCACGAAGATTGGGGCCGAGCGGAAATGTCATACAAATCAATTAATCGTCAGCTTATCCTGGGTTCAGCTGCTATCCCCTTTCCTAGCCAATGCTTCCTGATAAAAAGCCACCAGGCGTTGGGCATAATGGTCCCAGGTAAATTCTGCGGCTCGGAGTCTGGCCTTTTCTCCCATGGCTGCGGCTGCATCGGGGTGGCGGTAAAGATGTTCCAACGCGGCCAGCAGCGGCTCCGTCCGCCGGGCAGGCACGATGCATCCCTCCTGCCCATCCCGGGCCAGCGAACCCGCCTCCGGAGTCACCACCAGGGGCAGACCCGCGGCCAGGGCCGCCAAACTCGCCCTGATCCTGCCTTCATCCAGGGAAGGCAGGCAAAAGACCTTGGCCCGGGCATAAAGGGCCGGGGACACCTCCTGGTAATTAAGGAGATGAATATTACCGAGGCCCTGGTATCGGGCCAGGAGGAAGCGCATCTCTTCATGCATGGTTCCCGCCAGGAGCAGTTCTCCGTCCTTAATCCCCAGCCGCGCCCAGGCCTCCAACAGGTAAGGCAAGCCCTTGCTGAGGCGGAGGGAACCCACGAAGAGGACCCGGAAGACTGCGTCCTTTTCCTCCCAGGCTACGGGCTGGAAACGGGCCGTGTCCACCCCCCGGGGCATAAACTTCAATTTTTCCGGAGAATAGCCCTGCTCCCGGAAAGAGTCATAGGCAAAAGGAGACGGCAGGAGGATATAATCGGCTCGGCGGCACTCCTCCAGGGCTTGCTCCTGCTCTCGGGCCCAGTGGCTCCAGCGCTGCAGCCAGGAAGGGGCTGCCGGCGGCCAGGACAGGCCCCGGGCGTCATATTCCTCTTGCAGCAGAGCCAGGCAATGTTCCGGGTGGGCGTGGTTGCGCTCCAGCACGGCCACGGCACCCCGGACCCTGGCGGTCTGCAGGGACTCCAGGCATTCATGGGTCCAGCCATGAAAGAGGGCGGCCCCGTATTGGCGCAGGAATTTCCGGGTGACCCGGTCCAGGTAAGCCCGCTTCAGGGAAAAATAATAGCGGGCCGGCAGCCAGGAAAAGAATTTGTGCGGCCGGAAGCGCACTTTTTTGACTCGGGCAGGGGGAAGGCGGAGATCATGGCGCTGGTAGACAATGGCTTGCTGCAGCAGGCCCGCAGCCCAGGCTGCATCCAGAGCCCGAACCGCCACCTCCCCGGCCTCCCCCCGGCCCGGAGAAGAGGCAGTGGCATAGACCACCCCGGAAAATCCCTGGTTGTCCGCCATGGCCCGCCGCGCGGTTGCTTCCGTGAAGTAGGGCAGCCGTTGCATCCGCCCATGGGCAGGGGATGAAGCCCCGTCCCATTAATTAGTTGTAATTACTGGCAGGCTTCTGTCAATACCTCCAGGGTCTGGGAAACGGTCTTCTCCCAACTTAAGGGGGCCGCCGCGTCCTGGGCGGCCCGGCGCACCCGGAGGTCCCGGCCCCGGTCCAGGTATTCTTCCAGGGCCAGGCGTAGCGCAGGGGTGTCATAGGGCAGATCAAGAACCGCGCCGTTGGCACCGGGACTGATAAATTCTCCCGCGCCGTTGGCCGCGGTGGTTACCACCGGGCAGCCGCAGGCCAAGGCCTCCAGGACCACATTGCTGCAAGGGTCGTAGATGGTGGGCAAGGCCAGGACCGTGGCGGCCTGGTAAAAGGGGGCAGTGTCCGCCTGGGGACCCCAGAATTTGAGATTGGACCCCAGGCCCAGACGCTGGGCCAGCTGCTGATAACGCTTAAGCGGACCTTTGCCCACGACCCACAAGTGATACGCGGGATTTTGCAGACCGGCAAAGGCCTCCAGGAGGAAGGCCAGGCCCTTGCGCGCGAAGCCGGAGCCCACGAATAAGACCACCCGGCTGTCCCCGGTCAACCCCATCCGGCTCTTCAAGGCCGCGGCTTCCGGTTCATCCAAAGGTTGGAACTTCCGGTGATCCAGGCCGTTATAAATGACCCTGATCTTCTCCGGGGCCAGGCCGTAATGCTCCATGATTTCGCGCTGCACCTGCCGGGAATTGGCGATCACCCTTAGCAGGCGGGGAGAGGTGAACAGACGCTTCTCCAGCTCCAGCATGACCCGGTGAAAGAGGCTGACACTTTGGGCCAAACGGGCCGCGGCCGGGAGATAAGGGCCACGCCGCCGCAGAAACTCCCGGTGGCAGCCATCTCCGGCCCGGTAAACCTGGGGCTCGAAAGTGCGTTCCAGGCTGAAAACCGCCCGGTCCGGGGTGCGCCGCAACAGCCGCCGCACGTTCAGGGCATAGGTGAGCACCCGGCCGGTTTTGGGGCCCCAGACCGGAACCGGCACATATTGGATGTTGGCGCCCAATAGCCTGCGGGTCTCTTCTTCCTTATCAGTCCCATAGACCGCCACTTCGTGCCCGGCCGCGGCCAGGCCCTGGGCCAGGTTGATCAGGGTGGCTTCCGCACCGCCTGGCGCGGTCACCCGCTGTCTGAGGAGGGCGATTTTCATAAAAGCCTAACCACTAAGACACAGAGAGCACAGAGTTTCACAGAGTGAAAATATTTTATTTAGGCGGGAATCCCGCCTAAATAAAAAAATTCTCTGTGAATCTCCGTGCCTCTGTGCCTTGGTGGTAAATTTCTTTTTTTATCCCATGCCTCCAGCCGCGGCCTTTATTTCGGCGATGGCCGCGTTCTCGAATGCCACCGCTTTCTCGCCCCGGGGGGTGCACGCCGGCCCCTGGATAACCTTCTGGGCCGAGGAAGTGTCTTGTTTCACCTTTGCCACCCGCATCTCCCACAGGGCCATGGCGTTGCTCATGTCCATGGGCTCTTTAATAAGCGCCATAGTCCCCTGGATGCCTATGACCAAGTCATCCGGCCCCATGATTTCCAGGGAGACCCGGCCGTCCCGGCGCAGGTTGGTGGCGGTGGTGCTTTGCCGCAGGGTGGCCACCAGCAGGGTGCGTTCGTCTTTGGCGTAGATCAGGGAAATGGGGCAGGTATTGGGCGCGCCGTCGGCCCCCACCGTGCCGGCCACGGCGATGATGCGGTTGGGGTTGCGGTTGAAAAGCTGCATCAGGTCGAGGATCTGTTCTTCCCCGGGCTTGCGGGCCAGATTGACGATGAGCCGGTCACCTACAACTCGGGCCATGGGTGTTCTCCCTTTTAGGTTTTATAAGTTGCCTTAAATGCTTAATCTCCGCCAAAAATAGTAATAAGTAAAATTAAATTAAATTATTTATAAAATAAGAAATCCTTATCATTTGGTCAAAGTTGCTAGATTTTCCCGAAATGACGGCTCATGGCTGCCAGCACCTCCCCCGGCGAAAGTTCCACCAGGCAACGGCTCACCTTGGAGCCCTCACAGCCGTCCCGGCCGCAGGGGAGGCAGTCCCAGTCCTTCTTGATCACCAGGTGGCCTTCGCCCCAGGGGCCCCAGTTGAAATCTCCGGAGGGGCCGAAGAGGGCCACCGCGGGGGTGCCCACGGCCGCGGCCAGGTGCATGGGCGCGCTGTCCACCCCGAAAAAGAAGCGGGCCTGGGCGATCAGTGCCCCCAATTCCTTGAGGGTTAGCTGCCCCAGGAAATTAACAGGAGAAACGCGGCACTCTTGCAGAATCGCGGCCACCAGCTCCTGCTCATGGGGGGCGTGGGAGCCGGTAAGGACCACGGGCAGATGCCGCTCTTCCTGGAGAAATTCGATGACCCGGGCATAACCTTCAGGGGTCCAGCACTTGAAGCGCCAGCCCGCGCCCGGGTGCATGACCACAAAGCCCCGGGGCGTCAAGGAGTGGGCCGCCAGCAGCGCGTCGATGCGGCTCTGCACTGCCGTGGACCAGAAGAAATGCAGCCGGGGCTGCCGCGGGGCGACGCTCAAGGCCCGCACTGCCTCCAGGTTGTGCTCCACCAGGTGCATCCGCAACGGCGGCGGCGGCAGCAGGCGGGTAAAACAAAAACGGTGCCAGAAGGCGCGGCCGCCGTAGCCGAAAGCCAGACGCTCCTTGGCCCCGGTAATCCGAGCAAAAAATGCGCCCCGATCGCCGCCGGAGAGCTCCAGCACCAGGTCAAAGCGGGCCCGGCGCAGTTCCCTAAGGAGCGACCAGGTCCGGTTCCAACTGCCGCCCCGCCGGTCCAGCACGTACAGCCGGTCCAGCAAGGGGTGGTCCGCGATCATCTCCTCCGTGCCCTTGGGGACCAGGTAGCTGACCCGGGCCCGGGGCCAGGCCTCTTTCAGCGCGTTCAGGACCGGGCTGCTCACCAGCACATCGCCGGGCTGCTTCAATTTGATGACCAGGATGCGTTTAGGGCTTGTCTTCATGAAAATATTACAGTCGATTTAACCCCAGCCCTCTCTCCTCACGCTCATCATTACCCACAAGTCTTTAAATTGGCGGCAGAATCTTCGCTGACCCGTTCGAGATTTTTCCCGGGCAAGATCTACATGAACCATACTATCTCGCCGTTGGGGGGCATCAAAATCCCCCCTGCCCCCTTTTTCAAAGGGGGAGTAAAGTCCCCCTTTGGAAAAGGGGGATTTAGGGGGATTTTGGTTTGCCCGATGAACGCTGCTGCCAGCCTAAAGTGACCTTATTCCCATGGGTTTCCGACTTATGGCCAATGCCCATCACCTTGGGGGAGAGGGAAGGGTGATGGGAGCATTTTTCCCGGACTAAAGGTGCTTAGAATTCCCCATTCTCTTTGAATTGTTTGGGGCCCATGGCCACGCCCCGCTTGGACGCGCGGATAAACTCCAGCAGATGCGCCACCTCCGGCGTCAGGGGCACCTCGGCCTCCACCTCCTCCAGGGCCTGCTTCAGGTTGGTGCGCCGCCCGAAGAGAATCCGAAAGGCCTGGCGCACGGGCGCGATCTGATCCGCCTTAAACCCGGCCCGGCGCAGGCCGATAAGATTGACGCCCTTGACCGTGTGGGTGTCATCGATATTGGCGTAAGGCGGCAGGTCCCGGGAGGCCCGGGCGCCGCCCCGCATCATCACCAGCTCTCCCACCCGGATGAACTGGTGCAGGAGGCAGTTGGCGGAAATAAAGGCCCGGTCCGCCACCTCCACGTAGCCGCCCACCAGCGCGCCGTTGACCACGATGACGTTATTGCCCAGGGAGGAGTTATGGGCCATGTGGCTGAGGCCCATGAGGAAGCAGTGGTTCCCCACCCGGGTGGCGCTCCCGGGCTTGGTGCCCCGGTGGATGGTGACATACTCCCGGATGAGATTGTGGTCGCCGATAATAGTGTAGCTCTCTTCGCCGGTAAACGCGTAATCCTGGGGTTCGTAACCCACCACGGCCCCGAAGCCGATGAGGTTGTTCTCCCCGATGGTGGTGTAGGGGCCGATGTAGGCATGGGCCAGGATGCGGGTGCCGGGCCCGATGCGGCAGGGTCCCTCGATGGTCACCCCCGGCCCCACCTCCACGTCCGGGGCCAGTTCCGCGTCCGGGGCGATTTTGGCGCTGGGGTCAATTTTCATATTAAGTACGCCTTCCGTTCCTAATGAGCAGTTTGCATTTAAGAGCATGAGAAATGCATGTTTTTTCCCCCCTTTAATAAAGGGGGGTAGGGGAGATTTTATCAGCGCTCGAAAAATCCCCCTAAATCCCCCTTTAAAAAGGGGGACTTAAACAAACTGGTCTGCACTTACGCCTTGTACAGCTCCCGCAGGTAATGATATTTCAAAAAATTATAGCGACTGCCCTGAATTGACAGATGCAAGCCTAATGCGCCTTCCAAAAAACCCCGTTTCCAGACAAAGAGCTTGAGGAAAGTCAGGGCCGGGCGCCAGACCATCTCTCCGGGCCGGGGCCGGCGGCCGGCCCGGCGCATCTCCTGGGCGGCCAGGCGGGCGTAACGGTTCTGCCGCGCCGCATATTCTCCCAGATGCTTATAAGAATAATGTTCCAGGGGGCTGGACAAAAAACCCACCGGCCCGGCCACCTGCACTTCTTCGTGCACCTCCCGCTCCCGGAACCGGCCCTGGCCCCGGCGGAAGAGGCGCAGGGTATAGTCCGGATACCAGCCCAGGCGCCTGATCCAGCGACCGCCCACATAATTTTTCCTGGGTATTTTGTAAGCCGTTAGGGGGCCGCCGGCTCTTACTACCCCGAGAATCTCCGCCTGCAACTCCGGCGGCACCCGTTCATCCGCGTCCAGAGACAGGACCCAATCGCCTTGGGCCTGATCCAGGGCAAAGTTTTTGGTCCCTGCAAACCCCCGCCAATCGGTGGTAAAGATGCGGTCGGTAAATTTCCGGGCCAACTCCTCCGTTCGGTCCGTGCTGCCGGAGTCCACTACCACTACGATCTCGTCGGCAAATTGCACCGATTCCAGGCAGGGGACGATGTTCGCTTCTTCATTGAGGGCGATGACAGTGACGGAAAGCCGCATAGTCAGTGATCAGTGATCAGTGGTCAGTGGTCAGTTATATCAACTTCTGGCCACTGGCCACTGACCACTGGCAACTATTTCAAGGGCTTGGCCTCTTCCACCAGCATGATGGGGATATCGTCCTTGATTTCATAGAGGAGGCGGCATTGGTCGCAGATGAGGCCGTCGCCCTGCTTATTGAGACGGATCTCCCCCTTGCATTGGGGACAGGCTAAGATTTCCAATAGTTCTTTACTGATGGCCATGATGCCTCCGATTGGTGATAGTCAACAATCGTAATAGAACCTGATTATGACGGGCAAAGTCCCTTCAGGTTTTTAAGCTGAAGGCTGAAAGCTGAAAGCTGACAGCTTCTCTAACTCATGTACCAGCCGCCGTTGACGTTGATGGTCTGGCCGGTGATATACCCGTTTCGGGCCAGCATGACGATGACCTCCGCCACTTCCTCCGGGGTGCCGAAGCGGCCCACGGGTATGACCTCGGGGGTGACGGCCAGGTTGCGGGTCACCATTTCCGTCTCGATCAGGGCCGGAGCCACGGCGTTGACGGTGATCCCCTCCCGCACCAGGTGGCGGGCGTAGGAGTGGGTCAGGCCCAGGAGCCCGGCCTTGGACGCGGCGTAATGGGGGCCGGTAACCCCGCCGGTCTGGGCGGCGATGGAGGAGAGGTAGATAATCCGCCCCCAGCCTTGGGCCCGCATCCCCGGCAGGACCGCCCGGGTCGCCAGGAACGCCGACTTGAGGTTGACCGCCAGCATTTCGTCCCAATCCGCCTCGCTGATCTCCGCCAGGTGCTTTTGCGAGACGATCCCGGCATTGTTCACCAGGATGGAGACCCGGCCCAGGTCCCCCTCAATGGCCGCCACCATGGCGGCCACTTCCCGGGCCTGGGAGACATCGGCCCGGAGCTCGAGAGACCGGCGGCCCAGGCCGCGGATCAGGCTGCAAGTTTCCCGGGCTGCCGCTCCCCGAGAACGGTAATTCACGGCCACGTCCGCACCCGCGGCGGCCAGGGCCAGGGCCGCGGCCCGGCCGATGCCCCGGGACGCGCCGGTGACCAGGGCGACTTTGCCGGTGAGGTCATCCAGTGCCATACCGTTAATTATCTTATCAATTTTTGCCTTGCTCTCACAAGGATTTCTCGACTGCGGCCTGCACCGCCTCCGGGGGCAAGTCCAAAAGGCACCGGGGCTCAGGGCAGCGGCGTTGAAAACAGGGGCTGCACGTGAGCCCCAGGCGCACCACCCGGTGGTCTTCCCCGAAAGGACCGGTGCGCCCCGGCGCGGTGGGGCCGAAGACCGCCACCACCTTAGTGCCCAGGGCCGCGGCCAGGTGCATGGGGCCGGTGTCCGCGGTCACGGCCAGACGGGCTTTTTGCATGATCCCGGCCAGTTCCTGGAGCGAGGTATGGCCCGCCAGGTTCTGAGCCCTCTCCCGCATCTGCGCGGTTATCCGTGCCGCCAACTCCCGGTCCCCGGCGCTGCCGGTGATAACCACCGCCAGGCCCTTCTCCCGGATCAGCCAATCGGCCAGGCGAGCCCAGGAGGCAGGGGGCCAGATCTTGGTGATCCAGCGCGCCCCGGGGTGCAGCACTACAAAGGCGCAGTCCCGGGGCATTAAGACCATTTCGTTGTCAGTTTTTGGTAGGGGCGAACCTTGTGTTCGCCCGGTCTCCAGGGCCAACCCAGGGTTGGTCCCTGTACCTGTCTGACAAAAGGCTTCGGGAAAAACCGGCTGCAATCCCAGCCGGAAACGGGGCAGGGCAGGGGGGGCCCCCAGGCGCCGGGCCACGTTTAAGTAGCGCCAGACCGCGTGGGCTCCCGGGTCATAGGGGGCAAGGCGCTCGGTCAGGGGCAAATAACTCATCTCCCGGGTGCGATCATAACCGACCTTGCGGGGGCTTCGGGCCAGGGCCACCCATATAGCGCTTTTGATCAGCCCCTGGAGATCAATGACTAGATCATACCGGCTGGTGCGCACGCGGCGCATAAGGCGCAGCAAGCGCCCCACTTTGTCCCGCCCTGCCTCCTGTCCCAGCCGCACCCGGGGCACGGCCCAAACCTCGTCCAGCGCCGGGTGGCCGTTAAGAAGGGGCGCGTAGGCCTCTTCCACCAGCCAGGTGATCCGCGCCTGGGGATAAAGGGCCCGGAGCGCCTCCAGGGTGGGGAGGGCGTGGAGCACGTCCCCGAAGGAACTGAGCTTGACCAGCAGAATCCGGGGTGAGGCAGTTGTAGTCACTATTTTCTCAAACCCTCAATGATCCACCCCGCGGCCTCAAGCAGATCCTTGGCGATATACGCGGGCTGCACTTCCCAGGTGCGGCCAAAATGCTCATATTCCCCCCGCCCATAACCGGTAAGCACCAATATGCCTTTGACCCCGGCCTGCGCTCCGGTTTGAATATCTTTGTACCGGTCCCCCACCACGTAGGAGCGGGACAGATCAATATCCAGCTCCTGCGCGGCCTGGAGAATCAAACCCGGCTGTGGCTTGCGGCAGGCGCAGCCCTCCTGGGGGCCGTGGAGGCAGGTATAGATGCCGTCAACATGCGCCCCTTCCCCAGCCAATAGTTGGCGGAGGCGGTCGTGGACTTCCGCCACCAGGGACGCGGGGAAATAACCCCGGGCCGCCCCGGATTGGTTGGTGACCACCACCACCTTGACTCCCGCATCGTTGAGGCGTTTGATGGCCGCGGCCGTCCGGGGCAAGAGAAGAAAGCGGCTGGGGTGGTTGATATAACCCATCTCCTCATTGATAGTGCCGTCCCGGTCCAGAAAGACTGCAATTTTTTTCATATATTTTCCTGCAACCAACCCTGGGCTGCCGCTACTACTTCCTCCACGCTGATATCCAACAGGCATTGATAATCGCGGTCACAGGTCCGCTGCAAACAGGGACTGCAAGGACGGGGATGGTGCAGCACCGTCGCCCGCTTAGTAAAAGGGCCGGTGGCTACCGGACCCGTGGAGCCGAAGAGGGCCACCAGGGGGGTATCCATGGCCGCGGCCGCATGCATCAAGCCGGAGTCGTTGGTGATCAGTAATTGCAGGTGCCCCAGTACCCCCAAGGCCTGGCGCAGGCTGGTGCGCCCGGTCAGGTCCAGGGCCTCGGGAAGCCGCACCTGCACCTGCGCGGCTGCGGCCCGGTCCTCCGGCCCCCCCAGGAGGACCAAACGGACGCCGTATGCATTTTTAAGCTCCCGGCCCACGGCCGCGAAGCGCTCCGGCGGCCAGCGCTTGGCCGGTCCGTAAGCCGCACCCGGGCTCAGGCCCACCCAGGGACCTGCGGCTTCCTTGGTATTTAACAGCGCGGCTGCGGCCTGGACTTCCTCCTCCTGGAGATAAAGCCGGGGAGGCGTGAAGCTCGTAATCCCACCCAAACCCTGGAGCACCCCCAAAAGATAATACACCGTGTGCAGACCTGCCAATTCCTGGCCGGGGTTTACCGCGATATTGAGCAGAGGGCCCCGGCCGTCAGTATTATACCCCAACCTGACCCGGGTTCCGGCCAGCCACAGGCCCAGCGCGCTTTCCCAGGAATTGGGCAGGGCCAGAGCCAGGTCGAAAAGACGGTTTTCGGTTTTCGGTTTTCGGTTTTCGGTTGGTTGCCTTCTGGTATGGCGCAAGCGCCACAAGGTGCGCCATTTCTCGGGGCTGGCGGGATAGACCACCACTTCCGCCACCCCCGGCTGGCCCGCAAAGAGGGGCGCCACCCGGGGCGCGGCCAAGATGGTAATCTCCGCCCGGGGAAAGAGGCCAGGCAGGGCGGACAGGGTGGGCAGGCCCATCACCGCGTCCCCCAGCCAGTTGGGGACCCGCACCAATATCCGCCGTACTTCAGCCGTATCCCGGTCCCACTTGCCCCTAACCTGTAAGTTTTGCAAGCGCTGTCTGACTTCAGGAGGAAGGGGGAGCAGGGATGCGCTTTGGCGCTTATTAGCCGTCCCATGAGGCGAAGAAACTGGATATGAGGTATTATTACCCCCCTTTTCTAAAGGGGGGCAGGGGGGATTATCATAGGCCTCGAATAATCCCCCTAAATCCCCCTTTAAAAAAGGGGGACTTGAAAAACCTTTTTCCGGGGAATCAGAGAAGCTGCCAGTCTTTTTCTCCATAGCAGGTTTAGCGGCACCGGCCTCAGCCCTTTCCCTGTCCCTCTCACCTAAAATATTTAATATCCTCTCCTCGCCACCCTCCTCCAGGCGGGCTTCCACCTCCAGGACGTAAAGGGGCAGGGAGTACGCCCATTTCTCCCCCAGGCGAGCCCAGTCCTTGGCGGTGGTGATCAGGGCCGCGGCCCCCAGATGCCGCGCCTCTTTTACCAAGGCTTCCAGGTCCTGATGCCGGAAGGTATAGTGGTCCGGGAACTCCCGGCAACCCGACACCTCCACCCCCAATTCCTCCAGGCTTTGATAAAAAACCTGGGGGCGGGCCAGGCCCGCAAACGCGCAGAGCTTCTGGTGCTGCAGGCTCGCCAGGGGCGCTTCCCGGTCCTCCGGAAAGCAGCGGGCGCCGGTGGGCACAATGGCCGCAGTGAGCACGATTTGGCCGGGAAACTTATTTTTGATTAACTCCAGACTATCCTGATGGACCCCGGCCTGGAAGCGGGTGAGAATCAGCACCTGCGCGGCCGTCAGGGTGGCCGCTGGCTCCCGCAGCGGCCCCCGGGGCAGCAGAAAGCCGTTGCCGAAGGGTGCGGCCGCATCCAGGAGGACTACGTCCAGGTCCCGGTGCAGTTGGAAGTGCTGAAAGCCGTCGTCCAGGAGAAAAATGTCCGGCTTTACCTCCTGCCAGGCGGCCAGGCCCGCGGCGTAACGCTGGGGCGCGGTATAGACCGCCGCGCCGGGCAGGGTCCGGGCCAGCCAATAGGCCTCTTCCCCCACTTCCGGGGGTTTTTGAAAAATGTCCTGGCCGTCAGAGATGCAAGTCACACCCTTGGCCGCGCCCCCATAGCCCCGGCTGAGGATGGCCACCTTTTGGCCCTGTTCCTGTAAAAGCCGGGCCAGGCAGGCCGTCATGGGGGTCTTGCCCGTCCCCCCCACCGTGAGATTGCCCACGCTGAGCACCGGCGCGGGCAGGCGCCGGGGCTGGAGCCAGCCAAGCGCATATAGCTGCCGCCTGCCGCGAGCCCCCAGGCCATAAATCCCGGATAGAGCAGAGGCCGCGGCTTTCAGGAGCATTCCTGAGGGTGGGGCCTCATCCCGCTCCTGGAGGCAATCAAATAGGTGATGAAGAAAAAAGGGCATGGGCAATCAGAGTGGAAGGTCAATTATTATAGGGCGGCCCGCGGCTGCCAGAATCCGGCGTGCACGGCACACCCTATAACCACTCCCCCCTTTGGAAAAGCGGGGCTGGGGGGGATTTTGGTGAGTCTCATAAATCCCCCTTTTTCATAGGGGGGTTTTTTAAAAAGCCCCGTCTGCCAGGATTAGCCGCTTGAAGACTGACATTTACCTTAAGAATATTGAGCACCGGCGAGACGCCTGTGCCACCACTTCCTCAGTCCTCCCATCAATAACCGGCCTTCCTCAACTTCTCCGCTTCTTCGTGCAGGTCTTCCTCCGCTTCCTCCACCTCCTCCTCCCGGAACTGCATTTCGTAGAGGCGTTTATAGAGGCCGTCCTGCTGCATCAGTTCCGGGTGGGAGCCCGTTTCCACAATGCGGCCGTCGGCCAGGACGATGATGCGGTCGGCGTTGCGCACCGTGGACAGGCGGTGGGCGATGACCAGGGTGGTGCGGCCCTTGATCAGCCGGTCCAGGGCTTGCTGCACCTCCCGCTCGGCCTCGGAGTCCAAAGACGAGGTGGCTTCGTCCAAAATCAGGATGGGCGGGTCTTTCAGCAAGGCCCGGGCGATGGCCAGGCGCTGGCGCTCGCCCCCGGAGAGGCGCACTCCCTGCTCGCCGATCATGGTGTCCAGGCCCTCGGGCAGATTGTCAACAAAATCCCAGGCATACGCGGCCTGGAGCGCGGCGATGATCTCCTCTTCCCGGGCGTCGGTGCGGCCGTAAGCCACGTTGTAGCGCACGGTGTCGTCAAAGAGGATGGTCTGCTGGGTCACCAAGCCGATCTGGCCCCGCAGCGAGGCCAGGGAGACCTCCCGGAGGTCCTGGCCGTCGATCAAGATGGCCCCCCGGCTCACTTCGTAAAAGCGGGGCAGCAGGTTGAGCAAGGTGGTCTTGCCCGCGCCGCTGGGACCGACGATGGCCAGCATTTCGCCCCGGCGCACCGTCAGGTTGATCTGCTCCAACACCTCCCGGGAGTCATAGGTAAAGGAGACGTCCTGATAGACGATGTCCCGGGAAATGGGGGGGAGGGTCCGGGCTCCGGGCCGGTCCTGGATGGCCGGCTCCAGATCCAGCAGGCCGAAGACCCGCTGGGCCGCAGCCAGACCCTCCTGGACGGAGTTATGAACGCTGCTCAAGCCCTTGACGGGTTGATAGAGCATCAGGAGCGCGGCCAGAAAGGAAAAAAAGGTGCCGGGGGTGGACACCCCCATGATGACGTTATAGCCGCCGTAAAAGATGATCCCGGCCATCCCTAAGGCCCCCAGCAGCTCCATGACCGGGGGGGTCAGCTCCCGGGTGGCGGTCTGCCGCACCCGGGTGTGGAAATAGTCCAGATTCTGCCGGGCAAAACGGGCGCTTTCGAAATCCTCCCGGACAAAGGCCTTGACGATGCGCTGGCCGGTGATGGACTCCTGCAAGATGGTGTAGAGCCGGGCCATGGATTCCTGGGTCTTCACCGAGATACGGCGCAGCCGCCGCCCCACCCGGACGATAACTATGACCGCCAGGGGAAAGGCCACCAAGGCCATCAGAGCCAGGCGCCATTCCCGGTAAACGATGATGGCGATCAGACCCGCGGCGGTGAACAGGTCTTTAAAGAAGCCGGTGACCACCTGGGTCACCGCGCTCTGCAACTGGTTGACGTCGTAGGAGATGCGGCTCATCAATTCCCCGGTGGGCTGGCGGTCGAAGAAGCCCAGGGGCTGGCGCTGGATATGCTCAAAGAGCTCATCCCGCAGCCGGTTCACTATGCCGTTGCCGATATAGCTCATCTGGTACTGATGGGTATAGGTCATTACTCCCTTGACAAAATAAAGAATGACTACCAGGGGGGGGAGCAGATAGAGCATGTTGAGGCGCTTGGCGAAGAAGACGTCGTCCAGCACCGGCTTTACCAGATAGGCCAGGAGCGCGGTGATGGCCGAAACCATGAGCATGGCCCCGGTGGCCAGAAGAAACCGGCGCCATAAGGGCTTTAAATAGGCCAGGAGCCGGAGATACATTTGCAGGTCTTTATTTTCCATTCTCACCTGATAGGAACAACTACCTTTATTTTCTCAAAATATACTCTATAACCCGCAATTTATCCAGAGGAAAGGGGGCGAGGGCAGGGGCCGGGGGGCCAGGGTTCAGGAGCCAGCAAATGTAGGGTGGGCACTGCCCACCAATTCCTTCTCCAACAACTCCGCCACCAGCTCCGCCTGGCGGCGGGCCGCGCCTTGATGGGGCAGGAGCGCGTCCCGGGCCCGCTGGCCCTGGTCCCGGCGCAGGGCCGGCTGGTCCAGGAGGCGGCGCAACGCGGCGGTGAGGGACGGAACATCCCGGACCATAACTCCGGCCCGGGCTTGATCCAGGATGGCTTTCGCCCAAAGGAAGTTGTTGATATTTGGCCCATAAATGGGAACCAGGCCCCAGGCCGCAGGCTCCAGGATATTTTGGCCGCCGTGGGGCACCAGGCTGCCGCCCACAAAGGTCAGGTCCGCCAGGCCGTAGAGGCTGAAGAGGTCGCCGATGGTGTCAATGAGGACGACCGGGGCCTGGCGCGGCTCCCGGCCGGATTTAAGCAGGCTCCAGAGCTGAAAATGGAGGCCGCGGCTCTCCAGGAGACCTCCGAGTTCGCCAGTGCGTTCCGGATGACGGGGGGCCAGGACCAGGAGGAGAGCAGGGTAGGGGGCTTTGAGGCGCTGGAAGGCCTCCAGCACCGCGTCTTCTTCCCCGGGGTGGGTGGACGCGGCCAGGAAGACCGGGCGCTGCGCGAGGCCATCCAGTCCTTGGATAACATCGCGGAAATCCTTGACAATATCCGGCTGCGGCGCTTGCAGGAGGCGGTCGATCTTCAAGTTACCGGTGAGATGGAGCTTGCCGGGAGGGAGCCCCAAACTCCGGAAGCGGTCATAGTCCTGGGCGGAGCCCGCGGCAATTAAGTCTATATTATTTAAGATATCAATTACATATCGCCTATATTTAACAAACCTTGTGAAGGATTTGTCAGACAGCCGGGCATTGGCCACAGCCAGGCGCACCCCCCGGTTCCGGGCCTGGGTCAGGAAGTTAGGCCAGATCTCCGAATCCAGGGCCACAAAGATATCCGGGCGGAGATGGTCCAGATAACGGGACACCGCCCAAGGCACATCCAGAGGAAAATAACAGACCAAGGCTCCCAGCGGCCTGAAAAATTTCCGGGCCACGGCCTGGCCGGTTTCCGTGCCGGTGGTGATGATGAACGCGGCCTGGGGCAGCAGCCGCTTAAGTTCCAGGAACAGAGGTTGCGCGGCCAGGATTTCGCCTACGGACACGCCGTGCAGCCAGACCCGGGGCTTACCCGGCGGGGCAGGGGGGGGCAGCTCCAGCCCCAGGCGTGGACGAAAACTCTCGCCCCGGCCCCGTTTCTTCAGGTGCCACCAGAAATAAGGCCAGCCCACGAGGCCGGCCAGGGTGGTAAGGATTCGGTAAGGGCCTAATATCATGTAATATATTTTGGGTTGGCGGTTGTTTTTATTAATTTCTCATTCCCAAAGTTGTACTTGGGAACGCTCTTAATTGCCAAGCTGTGCTGGTTCTGGTCTTTTTTCTGGTTCCCAAGCTGAGCTTGGGAACCCTTTTATGATTGCCAAGCTGTACTTGGCGAGTCTATTTCATATTTATAAGGCGTCCCATTTATAAGGTATCCAAGCACAGCTTGGACGGTTATCATTCGTTCCCAAGTACAACTTGGGAACGAGGAGAAAAATAACGACAATATCTAGGATGAATTATTAATTTTCTCCAGCCAATTCCGGCGCACCTGGAGATAATCAGCCAATATCCGGGCATGGTCGAAGGCCAGGACCTGCGGCAGGTCCTCCGGGGCAAAGACCGCCAGGTTGCGGGCGTCGGATGCGGCCTGGGGCGCGCCCCGGCCCCGGGCCACGTAGACCGTGGTGATGGTATGCTGCCGGGGGTCCCGGCCGGGATCGGAATACGTGTGGAATTGCCCCAGGAGTTCCACCTCCAGGCCCGTTTCCTCCCGGGCCTCCCGGCGGGCCGCGTCTTCCAGGGACTCGCCGTATTCCACGAAGCCTCCGGGCAAGGCCCAGCCCCAGGGCGGCCGGCCCCGTTCGATCAGGACCAGACCCTGATCCCGGTATTCAATGATGATGTCCACGGTGGGCACCGGATTGCGGTAGCGCCGGGAGCGATGGCCGCACTGAGGACAAATTTCTTCCAGTCTATAAGCCATTTCAAAACCTGTTCTTGGTCATCCTGAACGCAGTGAAGGATCTCGACGCCTTGAAAATACGAGATTCTTCGCTCCGCTCAGAATGACAGTTTAGGACAAATCGTTACTTGAGCCGGCGCAAGGCATATTGGTAGATCAGCAGAAAGCCTCCGGCCAGGGACAGCCAAAAGAAGACCGCCTGGTCCCTGGAGGAATGCAAAGGCCAGGCGAGCGTGCCCATGGCGGCCGTCAATAAAAGGCCGTACCCCGTTAAGGTGGAAACCAGCCTGGCGCTTCTGCCCGTAAGGATTGACCGGCCCGGCAGCAGCCGTTTGGCGGCCCAGGCCAAAATCCAGGCCGCGGCGAAGTCGAAAGACACATAGAGAGCGCTAAAAAAATATTTGCCGGTGACGGTATCCGGGTCCAGGTGCATTGGCGCCCCCAGGCGGGCACTTGGGTCCACGCCTATCTTAGTTTACATAATATATATTATCAGACGTTATCTTTCTTGTGGTTAATTCCCAAAAATTCTCTTTTTAAAAAAGGTTTGAAGTCTTCATAAGTTAAGGCGACGATGCGCCAGTCACCGCCGCCGGGCGCACGGCGCATCTGGAAGCGCAAAGGACGCTTGCCCTTAGGGTCCAGGACAGTCACCAGGGCCTCGTCCCCTTTGACGTCAATCCTGGCCGTGGTCACGGCCGCGGTCAGGGCCAGGATTTGAGTATTGGTCAGATCCTGGAGATAATTCTTGATCATGCTGTGGATCTGTTTCTCAAAATTATCGTAGAGCTTGGGAAAGATGTGGCGGGCAAATTGGCGGCCCAAATGACGGCTGAACCGGGTCCAATCATCACCGCCCTGGTTTCCCGGCTGCGTCTCACGGCTGGCATCCTCCAGAAAATTATTGAATATTTCCTTTAAATCCACATACTTATAAAATGTTTCCAGGTTCCGCTCTTGCAAAGACAGGACCATCTGTTGCAGGGCATAGCGGGGGGAATCATGCCACCTCTGATACAGGACCCCGGCCCCGATGGCGCCTGCGGCCAGGACCGCGATGACAATAATAAAAATGACCGGTTTCCGCATTGACTCTCCTTAAGGCCGGACTTGCCTTGGCAGGGAAATGCCTATAGTATAATGCAGACTTATGGGGAAATCGAGATGAACTCTGAGAAATTGCTGTCCCGACATACTTTGAAGAACGGCCTGGTCCTGGAATTTTGGGATCTGTCCAGGCCCATGCTGGGGGATCGCTCTCAGGTGGTGGTGGAGGCCCGGGTGAACGTGCCGGTCACTGCGGACTCCCTGCCTGCCGAATTGCGCCCGCAATTAAGCCGAATCCTCACGGCCCTGGGATCAGAGGTGGTCTTTGCCAAGCAGGAAGTGCGGACTTTTGTGGCTACGGCCGAAACCCCCAACCTGCTCAAGTTGATAGAAGAGCAGCTCCTGGCTTCTCTCCAGGATTATCTGGGCCATCCCGAGTTCGCAGCCAGGTTTATCCGCAAAAGATATACCGACCGGCAGAAGGAATTAAGACAGTATCCGTAATTAATTACTGGCTTCTGGCTGCCATACTGGAGGAACCATGTCGCAGCTGCCGGAGGTGCGCCTCACTGCCAAAGGCTGGCGTTGGCAACGTACCGGGCACCCCTGGATCTACCGGGATGATCTGGCGGCCCCGCCACAGCTCCCTGGTGGGGAATTGGTGCGGGTTCTGGACCACCATGGCCGCTTCCTGGGCCAGGCCGGCTACAGCGCCAAATCCCGCATCGCCTTAAGATTCCTAACCTTTTCGGATGAGGCAGTGGACCGGGTCTTTTGGGAGGAGCGCCTGGCCCAGGCGGTGGCTTACCGCCGCCGGGTGGTGACCGATACCGACGCGTATCGCCTTATTTACGGCGAGCCCGACCGCTTTCCGGGACTGGTGGCGGATCATTATGCGGGGCATTTGGCCCTCCAGGTCCTGCATCCGGCCATGGAACGGCTGCTCCCGGAAATCATCGATCTCCTGACCACCGGGTTGTCTCCCCGGTCCATTACCCTGCGGAATGACGCGGAGGTGCGCACCCTGGAAGGGCTGCCCCTGGAGGTGGCCACGGTTTGGGGGGAACTGCCGCCGCTGGTGGAGGTGCGGCAAGGAGGCGTACGGCTGCTGGTGGATATCCAGCGGGCCCAGAAGACCGGGCTCTTCTTGGACCAGCGGGAAAACCACCAGGCCGCCGCAGTTTATGCCCGGGGCGAGGCCCTGGATTGCTTCGCCTACCAGGGGAGCTTTGCCTTGCACCTGGCCCCGCGCTGCCAGCGGGTCACCCTGGTGGAGAGCTCCGCCGCGGCGCTGGCCCGGGCCCAGGAGAACGCCGCCTTAAACGGCCTGGACAACCTGGAGCCGGTGAAGGACAACGTCTTCAATTTCCTGAAAAAAGCGGTGGCCGAGGCCCGGCGCTTTGACCTCATTGTCCTCGATCCCCCGGCCTTTGCCAAGAGCCGCCGGGACCGGGACGCGGCGGTCAAAGGCTACCACGAAATCAACCGCCGGGCTTTTCAGCTCCTCAACCCCGGGGGCGTGCTGGTCACCTGTTCCTGCTCCTACAATCTCAGCGAACCGGACTTTTTGGAGATCGTGCGCGCGGCCGCGGCCGACGCCCACTGCCAGGCCCGGCTGATAGAGCGCCGGGGCGCGGCCCGGGACCACCCGGGGCTGCTCGCCATGCCGGAGAGCTTGTATTTGAAATGCCTGATCCTGGAAGTTCTTTGATCCTCAAATTTCAAAGCTCAAGGATTCTCCCCACTTTTATAAACTTATCCTTACCCAAACGTTTTATAAGCGTGGCGCAGCCTTTCCAGGCTGCGCCGAAAAACTGCGCAGGCTGGAAAGCCTGCGCCACCAAGACGCCCCTAAATCTATTAATTCCTGACTTTTGGGTAATGCCAAGTTTTATAAAAGGTGGTGGGGTGATTAAATAACCGCCTAATAATCCTGCTAAATCCTCCTTTGGCAAGGGGGCCTTGAGAACATTTTTGCGCGACTTTCCACGGGATGAAAATGATTAAGCATTAAATCTGGTTTTGAAATATTTTTAATCCCGAAGATACGCTGCCGTTGAAAAAAAAACCTGTCCCAGGCCGATGACGCCGGGTTTGATCGGTCTTATCTTGACATTGAATCATCTCACAGGGGAGGAATGCTCATGCCTACCAAGAAACAGATCAAGTGCGACGTGGACCCGGTTTGCAATATGGACTTGAAGGAGATACACGGCAAGTACCAGTATGATTTTGAAGACGAGGTCTACTATTTCTGCTCCGAGCTCTGCAAAGAGCAGTTCGCCAAGGAACCCAAGAAATATGTGAAGAAAAAGAAATCCTGAGCAGTGGCTCAAGGGCCGCCCTCACTCGCAATTCATGAAAGGACCGCGGGAGCGGGCCTCCGGGCAGTGGGGTGGGCGTCCCCGCCCGCCAACCTATGCGGGCGGGCAGGGACGGCCGCCCAGCCGACTTGGGACCTGAAATTTGAGACCTCTGCGAACCTCCTTTTTTTCTGTCATTCTGAACGGAGCACCGCGGAGTGAAAAATCTCGTATTTAGTTTAAATACTTGAGATTCTTCAGTCGCTCCGCTCCCTCAGAATGACAAGTTGGAGGATTTCCCAGAGGGCTCAATTTGGAACTATTTAAGGCAGTTCC
>JAKAKP010000041.1 GCA_021813445.1 Deltaproteobacteria bacterium | reverse complement strand
GTTCCTGACGTTCTTGCTCTGTTAACGTCACACGATAGCGCGGTTTCACGGCAAATCCCTCCCCCGTGGATTTTGCCCTATTATACCGCATTATACGAAAAAAACAATGTTACATGGTACTAGATTCCGGGTGGAGGTTTAAGGTGCCCATGATCGATTTTCTCCGTCGCCGCCCTGTCCCCTTAATTCTGGCAATTCTCCTGGTTGTTTCCTGCCTGCAAAGCGGGGTCCGGGCCGAACCCGCGGCGCTGCCGGCACAGGACTGGAATTTACAAAACCTGAAGCGGATCCAGTCTCTGAAATTATCAGATCCCGTGACCTTTGCGGTGTTGGGTGATAATCGGGACAATTTTCCCGTTCTGGAGCAAGTGCTCAGGAAAATAGCCGCTGACCCTGGAGTTAAGTTCGCCATTCACCTGGGAGACCTGGTGCAGCAGGGGGATTTGGGCAGATACCGCCACTTCTTGCAAGCAGTACGGCAGAATTTGTCCCTGCCGCTGCTGGCGGTGATCGGCAATCACGAATTAAAGGAAGACCCGGAGGGAAAGCTATACACCGGGATTTTCGGCTCCAGGAATTTTTCCTTCAGCCTGGGGGAGCATTATTTCATCATCTTTGATGATACGGCTAAGGCCGGGCCGGATGCCGCGCAAATCCGCTGGCTGGAAACAGAGCTGCAAAAGGGGCAGAGATACCAAACCCGGCTGGTCTTCCTCCATGTGCCTCTCTTTGACCCCCGGGGCGGCGAACACCATCATTGCCTGCCGCCGGAGAGCGCGGCCCGGCTGCTGGCCCTGTTTAAAGAGTACCGGGTGACCTGCGTCTTTGCCGGCCATATTCACAGTTACTTTGAAGGCCGCTGGGACGGCGTCCCCTATGCCATCGCCGCCGGGGCCGGGGCCAAGCTCTATGGCACGGACCCCCGGCATTACTTCTATCATTATCTGCGAGTTACCCTCAAAGGAGATCAGGTTCAAATTCAGGTCAGGAGACTGGGAGAAGAAGTCAGTCAAGACCTTCAGCCCGACCGGAAATTTTGCAAAAGGACACGGGCCGGTCATCGCGCTCCCCTCGGTATTCCGCCCAGGCGAGGCGTCTGTGCCACCGATCTAATCTCTGTATTCTTGCGTCTTTGCGTGAGGCTATTCTTTTCGTAACAGTTCCTCATGAGCTCTTCGCTCACCCGTAAAGCATGAAAAGGGAACGTAGGGGCGGGCGTCCCCGCCCGCCCGGGTAACCGCACAGGCTGGAAAGCCTGTGCCACCGCCCGGGACTTTTCAGGACAGGAAGGGGTAATTATGAATCCACCAGAAGCTCGGCCTATTCTGGCCCTGACCATGGGGGAGCCGGTGGGGGTGGGGCCGGAGATCATGGTCCTGGCCCTGGCCGACCCCCGGATTTACCAGGTTTGCCGGCCTCTGCTCCTCGGCGATCTCCCGGCTCTGGAGCGGGCCCGCGGCCAACTGGCCCCGGATCATCAAATCCACGTGGTGGACCGCCCCGGGGCGGGCCGGTATGAGCCCGGGACCATTGATCTGATGGCCCTTTCCCGGTTGGCCCCGGAAGACCTGGGGTATGGCCGCCCCACCGCGGCCGGGGGCGCTGCCATGGTTTCCTATATCCTCACCGCCATCGAGTTGTGCTTGCGGGAAGAGGTGGCGGGCATGGTTACCGGCCCCATCAGCAAGGTGGCCATGAACCTCGCGGGTTATGCCTATCCCGGGCATACCGAATTGCTGGCGGACCGGACCCACACCCCGGAAGTGGTGATGATGCTGGCCGGAGGGGAATTCCGGGTGGTCCTGGCCACCATCCACTGCGCCCTGGCCACGGTGCCGGGGCGTCTGACCACCGACGGCATCCTGCGCCTCTGCCGTCTCACCTCCCGGGCCCTGGAACGGGACTTCGGCCTGGCCTCTCCCCGTCTGGGGGTGGCCGCGCTCAACCCCCACGCCGGGGAAGGGGGCATGTTCGGCCGGGAGGAGGAAGAGATTATCGTCCCGGCGCTGCGCCAGGGCCAGGCAGAGGGCCTCTCCCTGGAGGGGCCGTTTCCGGCGGATACCCTGTTTTGGCGGCACGCCCAGGGGGAGTTTGCCGCCATTGTCTGCATGTACCACGATCAGGGGCTCATCCCGTTAAAGTTATTGCACTTTATGGATGCGGTGAACGTCACCCTGGGCCTGCCCATCATCCGCACCAGCGTGGACCACGGCACCGCCTATGACCTGGCGGGCACGGGCAAGGCCCACACCGGCAGCCTGAAAGCCGCAATCAACATGGCCGCGGAAATGGCCAGGAGGAGATTTGGATGGTAGGAAACTAAAAAATTAATAAGATTTCTACACCCATAGCTAATTTTTAAAAATTTCTTGACAGGGCCATACTTCCTACTTAAAATTATTACGTAATTACTAAATACGTTAATTATAGGAGTTATTAGCCGTGGCTGTGGTTAAAATTCTCCGACATGGACAGATAACCTTACCCAAAGAGGTCCGAAAAATTTTGGGCGTGGAGGAAGGAGATCTGCTAGAACTGGGGATGGAAGATACCAAGATTTTTCTGAAGCCAAAAGTTTTGGTGGATAAGGAAAGCGTGCTTTCAGAGGGGGGTAAGATTAAGATCAAGGAAGCCCTGGAGGCCATAGATAAGAAAGAAATAAAGGAGTTTGATGATGTAGAAGACCTTATTAACGAATTAACTCATTGATATCATATAGTTTTAGTACATGAAAAATTTATAAAAAAATCTTGACCCACAGAAGATATTAATTAGATTAAACGTACAGCTTCAAGATTTTGCGGCTATCGGAAGAACCGGGGCCGGTGTGGTTCAAACGAACCTGCCGGCCCTTTTTTGTGCTTAGTGAAAATGTGAAAAAAAGTAGTCTTTGCGGGCAAAGGAACTTATTTTTTGTTATCGTTCGCTGAACGGGGAGGACGATTATGAAAATGTTTAGAACCGACCCATTCAAACGCGATTTCCAAAAGCTGCCGGAAACAATCAAACGCAGGACTGAGGCAGCACTGCGCTTATTACTGAGTAATCCTCATCATCCTTCCTTACGAGTCAAAAAAGTGCGAGGAGAGATTCTCAAAGGATATGACAATATCTTTGAGGCCAGGATTACCAGAGATTACCGTTTCTTTTTCCTGATCGAAACCGATGCTTATATTCTCCTGCGCTGTGGCCGACATGAGGAATATCTGAAATAGAAAACCTCGAAAGTGGGCCTTCAAGGCCCACTTTCCCACATCTTATAACTAATTGTCTGGGCAGCCTAGAACCTCTGCCGGGCGGGTTTGCGCAAGGCCGCCGCCAGCCACAGAGACGCGACCAGGAAGAGGAACGCGGAAAAGCGGTATTTGGGTTCCAGGGAGATGTCATCCACTTCCTTGAGAGTCAAACCATTGGCCAGATCAAAGGAACTCATGGCCAACCTGATCTTCTTGCCCCGGACTTCCTTTGCCGCAGAACTTCCCGCTACTGGTGAGTGTCGATTTCCCGATTGGTTCTCGATGGCCACTTTCCGCTCCCAGAAGGAACTCACCTTTGACCCAAAAATAAAGCTGAATAGGAACAGGCAGACCAGTCCTATCATAAATGCTGCAACAGCTTTGCCCATTAATGGCTCCTTAGGTTTATGGCAGGAACTTGAGGGGAAACGGGTGAGACGGTTAGGCACAGGCTAGAAGGAAGTGCCGCAATAGATAGCAGAGAAAGGAGAAGCCCCTGGTTTAAACCAAATAATTCTTTTAATTTTGTATTATTGTAAGCATTAATTTGTTCATCGGCAATCTCCTCCGGAAACCTAAGAGGAGAGTTTCTTCCCTTTCCTAAAAAGAAGAAGGGGCACAGCACGCTGTGCCCCTAATATTTTTGCAACCTCGGGTCCTTCCATCCTCCCCCGAAACTATCTACAATCCCGGCACACGAAGAAGGTTTCCACCGGGTCGCCGGTGAGTTTGGCCCAGTGTTCCAACTGGTATTTGGGGGCGATGTAGTTGCCGCAGACGTTGCAGGCCTGCAGTTCAAAATCCCGGCCCCAGATGGTGCGGACGCCATCCTTTTCGGTGTAAGGGATGACATTGGTGGGGCAGACGAAGGCGCAGGAGCCACAGCCGATGCAGGCCGGCGATTTTTCCATGAAAGGCGTCGCCACCTGCTTATCAGGGGTGCGGCCCTTCATGCTGATGGCGCTCACCCCTACTACTTCCCGGCAGGTGCGGACGCAAAGACCGCAGAGAATACAGAGTTCTTCCGGGTCGTCGGTCTTGAAGCGGGATTCATAGACGCCATGGGCTGCGGCCATCTCCTGGATCAGCTTGGCCTTGGGGGTGCGGGCCAGGAGCAGCTCCAGCACCAGGCGCCGGGCTTGCAGCACCGTCTCGGAATGGGTCTGCACCACCAACCCGGCCTGGGTGGGATAGGTGCAGGAGTTGACGATCTGGGTGCGGGGATACTCCCCGATTTCCACCACGCACAAGCGGCAGTGTCCCTCCGAGGGCAGATCCCGGTGGTAGCACAGGGTGGGAATTTCGAAGCCGTTCTGCCGGGCGGTGACCAGCAGGCTTTGATCCTGGGGGGCGCGGATAGGGACGCCGTTGATGGTCAGGCGCACTTCCTCGCCCAGGGTGTCATAAGCAGTTTCATCACTGATCTTCCAAACCATGTTATTCTCCCGAGCACCTCACGCAAAGACGCCAAGGCGCAAAGTAAGACGCAAAAATCTTTTCAAAATTCAGCAGATCTTCTCGTTCCCAATCTCCAGTTTGGGAGCGGGATTAGCAGCGAACTCCAGCTTCGCCTTCAATGCTTACTGTTCACAGCTCACTGCTTACTCTATCTTTATGGCCTCAAACTGGCAGGCTTCGTAGCACAGGCCGCATTTGATGCAGAGTTCCTGGTCGATCTCCTGGGCCATCTTCTTTTTGCCGGAAATGGCCCCCACCGGGCATTCCCGCACGCAGGCCAGGCAGCCGGTGCAGGTCTCCGGGTCCACGGTGTATTTGAGCAGGGGCCGGCATACCAGGGCGTGGCACTTTTTGTCCCGGATGTGGGACAGGTATTCTTCCCGGAAATACTTCATGGTGGAACGGATGGGATTGACCGCGCTCTTCCCCAGGCCGCAGATGGACGCGGCCGACATAACGGCGCAGAGTTCCTCCATCAATCCCAGGTGTTCTTCCTGGCCCCGGCCGTGGATGATTTCGTCCAGAATGAAGAGAATCTGCTTCAACCCCTCCCGGCAGGGGGTGCATTTGCCACAGGATTCCTGGTAGAGGAAATTGATGAAATAGCGGGCTACGTCCACCATGCAGCTGCTGGTGTCCATGACGATCATGCCGCCGGAGCCCATGATGGAGCCTACGGACTGGAGGCTGTCGTAGTCCACCGGCAGGTCCAGGAATTGGGGGGGGATGCAGCCCCCGGAGGGGCCGCCGGTCTGCACCGCCTTGAATTCCCGGTCCTGGCGGATGCCGCCTCCCAGGTCGTAGACGATCTGGCGCAAGGTGGTGCCCATGGGCACTTCCACCAGGCCCGTCTGGTTCACCGCGCCCACCAGGGAGAAGACCTTGGTGCCCTTGCTTTTTTCCGTACCGATGTCGGCGTACCAGTCGGCCCCCAGGTTGATGATCTCCGGCACGTTGGCCCAGGTTTCCACGTTGTTGATCACCGTGGGTTTGCCAAAGAGCCCGGATTGGGCCGGATAGGGCGGCCGGGGGCTGGGTTCGCCGATGAAGCCTTCCATGGAATGGATGAGAGAGGTCTCTTCCCCGCAGACGAAGGCCCCGGCGCCCCGGGAGATTTTGATATCGAAGTCGAACCCGGACCTGAGGATATTTTTCCCCAGGAAACCGGATTCCCGGCACTGGTCGATGGCCATTTGCAGGCGGCTTACGGCCAGGGGATACTCATGGCGCACGTAAATATAGCCCTTGGAGGCGCCGATGGCGAAGGCGCCGATAATCATGCCTTCGATCACCGCGTGGGGGTCGCCTTCCATCACCGCCCGGTCCATGAAGGCCCCGGGGTCGCCTTCGTCCCCGTTGCAGATGATGAACTTGGGCTCGTCCTCCACCTCCTGGCAGATGCGCCATTTGCGGCCCGTGGGGAAGCCGCCGCCGCCCCGGCCCCGGAGGCCGGATTTATCGATGGCGTCGATGATGTCATCCGCCTTCATCTCCAGCAGGGCTTTGCGTAAGCCCCGGTAGCCCCCCAGGGCCAGGTAGTCGTCCAGGCTGGTGGGGTCGATGACGTCCAGCTTGCGGAGCACAATGGGCATCTGGCCCTTAAAGAAAGGGATGTCCTTTTTATGTGCGGCCTTCTCCTGGGTATGGGGGTCTTCATAGACCAGGCGGTCCACCACCTGCCCATCCTTCAGGGTCTTTTCCACGATCTCCGGGACATCCTCAGCCTTGACGTGTTGATAAGTGATTTCCTGGGGGCGGAGGAGCACCCGCACCGCGCCGGCGCAGAGGCCGTGGCAGCCGCATTCCTTCAAGACTACCTTGGCGGCTAACCCGTTTTTCTCCAACTCCTCCCGGAACGCGGCGGCCACGTCCTCGCTGCCCATGGGCAGACAGCCCGGACCGGCGCACACCAGGACCTGGGGCTGGTTGGGATCGCGTTTGGCAATGAGCTGGCGACGATATTCCCGCAGGTGGTCTATGGATTCAAATCTTGGCATGGCTGTTCC
Organism: Deltaproteobacteria bacterium; assembly: GCA_021813445.1. GTDB lineage: Bacteria > Desulfobacterota > Desulfobaccia > Desulfobaccales > 0-14-0-80-60-11 > SURF-52. The sequence continues at coordinate 17,970 of JAKAKP010000041.1, read as the reverse complement.
CGATCTGGTTATTTATAGAGTTTTAGGATCTTGGGCACCTTGTCCACGGTGGTGCGGCCGTAGTATTTGTCGTCCACCATCATCACCGGCGCCTGGGCGCAGGAACCCAGGCAACCCACGGTATCCAGGGAGAACTGCATGTCCTTGGTGGTATAACCCACCTCCACCCCCAGACGGTGGCTCAAGGATTCCGCTACCCTGTGACTGCCTTTGAGGTGACAGGTGGTGCCCGTGCAGACCTTGATCTGATGCTTGCCCTTGGGAATCAGGGAAAACATCTTGAAGAAGGTGGCTACACTGTAAATCTGGGTCAATGGGACGTTGAGGCGCTCGGAGACCACCTGCAATTCGTCCTTGGGCAGATAGCTGTAAGAATCCTGAATATCCTGGAGCACCGGGATGAGGTCCCAGGGCTCCCCTTCATAGCGAGATAAGATGGTTTCGAGGCGTGGCAGGTCCATTATTCCGTCTCTTCTTCAGTTTCAGAAATTACCGGAAGTTCCGGATAGGCCGCTCCGCATTTCTGCAGGAGCAGTTCGTATTGCGCCTGGGTATGCTTTTGAATAAAGGCCCGCTCCTTGTCCCGGAGGTGCCGGAAGCGGCCCTGGGGTTTGAGATAATCTTGTACCGGCCGGATTTTGGGCGGTTCCACGGTCAGGCGGTACTTGCCGTTAACCACTTCATAGAGGGGGAAGACCCCGGTCTCCACGGCCAGGCGGCCCAGGCGCACGCTCAAGTCCGTGGCCGAGCGCCAGCCCGTGGGGCAGACGGAGAGTACGTGCACATACGCCGGGCCCGGGGTTTCAATGGCCTTGCGCACCTTGAAGAACAGGTCAAAGAGGTAGCTGGGGGAGGCGGTGGCCACGTAAGGAATACCGTGGGCCACGGCAATGGCCGCCATGTTCTTCTTCTGGGTGTGCTGGCCGATGCTCATCTTCCCCGGCGGCGACGTGGTGGTCATGGCCCCGTAAGGCGTGGAGCTGGAACGCTGGATGCCGGTGTTCATGTAGGCTTCGTTGTCCCAGCAGAAGTAGGTGAAGTTGTGCCCACGTTCCAACGCCCCCGACAGCGATTGGAGGCCGATGTCGCTGGTGCCGCCGTCCCCGCCCATGGCCACTACCTTGGGCCTGGGGCCGGTCAACTTGCCCTTGCGGTCCAGAATCTTGAGGGCCGTCTCGATCCCGGAAGCCACGGCCGAGGTATTCTCGAAGGCCACGTGAATCCAGGGATGCATCCAGGACGTCTGGGGCCATCCCGAGGAGACGATCTCCATGCAGCCGGTGGCATGGGCGATGATCGCGTCCTTGCCGATAGCCTTGCAGACCCAGCGCACTGCCAGGGCTTCACCACACCCCTGACAGGCCCGGTGTCCGGAAGTAAAATACTCCTCCCGGGGCAACAGCCGGGAGGCATAAGTGTCGAATTTTTGGCTTTGGGCGTAACCGAATTTATCCATCAGCCTCTTACCCCAAATATATGGTATTCCTGGGTGGGTTTTTGTTGGGCCTCTTCCTGGGCCTGGGCCACGATGGCCTTAAACGCGTCCGGAGCCACATCCCGGCCCCCCAGGCCGATGACGAAGCTGGCGGTCTGGGGGCGGCCCCGCATGGCGTACAAGGCGCTGCGGACTTCCGCCAGCACCGGCGGCGCTGCGCCTCCCAGGGACAGGGCCCGGTCGCAGACGATCAGAAGCTTGGCGCCAGCCACGGCGTTCCTCAGGTCCGCAAAGGGGAAAGGCCGCCACATCCGCAGTCTGAGCAGCCCCACATCCATCCCGGCCTCCCGCATCTCGTCCACTGCTACCTCCGCCACTTCACTGAGGCAGCCCATGGTCAACAGCAGGGTCTTGGCCCCTTCGGTCTTATACTTCTCCACCGGCTGGTAGTGCCGCCCGGTGAGGTCGCCCCATTCCTTCCAGACCTTGAGGATGTGCTCGTAGGAATTGGTGAGGGCCGTCTGGTGGGCCATCTTCACTTCGGTATAGACCTCGGGCATGGCAAAGGCCCCCATGGTCACGGGCTTGGCCGGGTCCAGGCAATACCGGGGATGATACGGCGGCAGGAATTTATCCACCAGTTCCTGGTCCGGGAACTCCATGGCCTCCACCACGTGGGAGAGGATGAAGCCGTCCAGGTTGATGATGGTGGGCAGCAGGACCTCGTGGTTTTCGGCGATCTTGAAGGCCATGACCGAGTGGTCGAAGGCCTCCTGGCCGTTTTCCACAAAGATTTGAATCCAGCCGATGTCCCGGGCCGCCATGATATCGCCGTGGTCGTTCCAGATGGACAGGGGCCCGGACAAGGCCCGGTTGGCCACGGTCATGACAATGGGCAGCCTCAGGGCGCTGGCGATGAACAGGATCTCATTCATCAGGGCCAGACCTTGGGAGCTGGTGGCGGTGTAAGTCCGGGCGCCGGTGGCGGACATGCCGATGCAGGTGCTTATGGCCGAGTGTTCCGACTCCACGTTGACAAACTCCGCTTCCAACTCGCCGTTGGCCACCACCGAAGACAGATGCTCCACAATGTGAGTCTGGGGGGTGATGGGATACGCGGCAATGGCTTCGGCCCGGGCCATCTGCACCGCTTCGGAGACCGCAAGGGATACTTCCATGCCTACTCGGTGGGCCATTATTCTTCCTCCGGCACCATGCTGATGCAGCCGGTGACACATTCCTTGGCGCAGATACCGCACCCTTTACAGTAGGTGTTCATGTCGAAGTAGCCGCCCGGTTCCTCGGAGATGGCGCCCTCGGGGCAGACGGTCCAGCAGACGCCGCAGCGGATGCAGCGGCTCTTGGTCCACACGGGATGCTGGGAGCGCCAGTCTCCGGTATTGTATTCCCGGGCGCTGCCGGGTTCGGTGAGGACGGCGCCCAATAAGATTTCCTGCCAGGTGACTTGATCCATGGGTTTGCTGCTCATGACCGCCGCTCCTCAATGACAGTTTGCTCAAAGGCCGCTTTCAAGGCATTGAAGTTTTTTACCGCCAGGGGCCCGAAGCGCTCCTTCAACGGAGGCTCCACGGACTCCAGCTTCACCACGCCGGTGGCCCGGATCAAGGCCCCCATCATGGTGGTGTTGACAATGGGCACTCCCAGGACCTCCCGGGCCACCTTGTTGGCGTCGACCAGGGCCAGGGTGTGCTTGAAGCCGTATTCCCGGCGCACTTCCGCGGGCGTCTTGGGCGTGTTCAGGACGATGATGCCGCCCTCCTTGAGGTCCGCAGGCGGGTTTTGAATGCGGATGAGGCTGGGGTCTAAAACCACCACCACGTCGGGTTTGGAGATTTTGCAGCGCAGGCGGATGTGCCGGTCGTCCACCCGGCAGAAAGCCAAAACCGGCGCACCCCGGCGCTCCGGGCCGAAGGAGGGGAAGCCTTGGGCAAACTTCCCTTCGTTGATAGCCGCCAGGGCCAGCAGCTCCACCGACGTCACCGCGCCTTGTCCCCCGCGGCCGTGAAACCGTATTTCTATCATATTCCAGATCCTTACATCAGTTAGGTTAACTCCGCACCAGGCTTCCTCTCCGGAACCCGGACGCGGCAGGGGCGGTCTCCTACTGCGGAGTCGCAGCCAGGGAAGAGCCCAGGAAATGGACAGTATTTGTGAGTATGCTCCGGTTTGTAGTTATTTTTCTGACTGTAGAAATGAAAAAGCCGCCCGCGGCGTCGCTGCTGGCGGCCGGGGCGGCTGGTAGCTGGCAAATACCTACTCGTTTCATTCCCATCCTGCGCGGTATTTTACCATGTTTGGCGGGATTGCAAGAACTTTTATTCACAAGAACAGCCTTTCACTGCTCAGCCGCAGCAGCCCTGCTTATCCGGGCTTCGCCCCCCAGGAAGAGTAAGAAATTTTAATTTTGCCAAAATCGATGCGGCAAAAGAACGGGCATACGTCCTATCCGCAAAAGATGAAAAATCGTGGGGCGGGCGTCTCGCCCGCCCTGGTAATCTGCATAGGCTGGTAGGCCATTGCCACCGCTTAGTTCCTTTTCGGAAAAGCAGTGCTCGATTATCCAGCCTCTGAATCAATTAAGGTAAATCTAAGACACCCAGTTGCGGATGTCCATAGGCATCAGGCAAAAGGATTTTGCAACACCATGGTTTCTTCCCGGTCTGGACCCACAGAGATGATCTGGATGGGCACGCCCACCAGTTCCTGGACCCGTTCCAGGTAGCGCCGGGTGTTGGCCGGGAGGTCCTGATACCGCCGCACCCCCCGGATATCTTCGGTCCAACCGGGCAATTCCTCAAATATCGGCCGGCAGCGCTCCAGTTCCTTCAGGGTGCCGGGCATGGTCTCCCGCTTCATCCCATTCTGATCGTAGGCCACACAGATCTTGACGGGGTCCAGGGTGGTGAGGACGTCCAGCTTGGTGATGGCCAAGCCGGTGAGGCCGTTGAGACGGGCCGCGTCCTTCAGCACCACCGCGTCCAGCCAGCCGCAGCGCCGGCGGCGGCCGGTGGTGGAGCCGAATTCCACGCCGCATTCCACCAGGTGGTCGCCGATTTTATCCAGACACTCGGTGGGGAAGGGGCCGCCCCCCACCCGGGTGGTATAGGCCTTGACGATCCCCAGGACGCGGTGCAACTGCCCCGGCCCTATCCCCGCGCCCGTGGCCGCGCCGCCGGCCAGCGGGTTGGAAGAGGTGACATAAGGATAAGTGCCGTGGTCGATGTCCAGATGCGTCCCCTGGGCCCCTTCAAAGAGGATGTTGTGGCCCTGGCGCACCACCTGGTCCAGAATCACGGAAACGTTGGCCACCAGGGGCTTAAGCCGCGCTCCCATGGGAAGGTACTTCTCCAAAATCTCGTCTATGGTGAAGGGCTGCGCTCCCAGAAATTTTTCCAGGTAGAAATTCTTTTCCGGCAGCACTTCAGCCAATTTAGCTTTCAAACTATCGGGATCCACCAGGTCCGCCACCCGGATGCCCCGGCGGCCCACCTTATCTTCGTAACAGGGGCCGATGCCCCGGCCGGTGGTGCCGATCTTGCCCGCGCCCTTCTTCTCTTCCCGGGCGATGTCGAGGCGCTGGTGATAGGGCATGATCACCTGGGTGCGTTCGCTGAGGCGCAGATTCTCCGGTCCCACCTCATGACCCCGTTCTTTGAGCCGGTCGATTTCCATCAGCAGGACCTCGGGGTCCAGGACCACGCCGTTGCCGATGAGGCACTGGGTGCCGGGGTGCAGAATCCCGGAGGGAATCAAGTGGAAAATAAACTTGGCGCCGCCCACCACCAGAGTATGGCCGGCATTGTTGCCGCCTTGATAACGCACTACCAGCCGGGCCTGTTCCGTCAGCAGGTCGACGATCTTACCCTTGCCTTCGTCGCCCCATTGGGTGCCCACTACCACAACATTAGGCAATGCTTTGTCCTCCTTTTCACAAACCCGGTATATTAAATCATACAGAATGGCAAAAGCAAAAAGAAAAATGCCCGGCCGCAGCCGGGCATGCAAGTGAAGCAAACCCAAGGACTAAAAAAAGGGCTATCCCCATTTTGTTACGGCTATCATCGGAAGCCTCGGATAATTCGAGGAGATTCTCTTTATTGACAATAAGTTAAACAACCGATAAAGTGACTTTGTGGTTGCCTCTAAAATGGTCTTAAGGTAGAAAATGAAGCTTCCTCATCGGGAAAACGCTTATGTACCGACCGCTAAATTATCTGACTATCTTCTATCTGAAACTCACCCGGTCGGAAGACTGAAAAGCAGGTTTTTTCGTGCAATCGGTTTTAATGATGCAAATATCGCCCTTTTAGAAGGGCAATTTTTATCACTGGCGAATTATGAAGAGGTCAAGGAAGTTGTTGAGTCTCCTTTTGGCCGGAAATTTATTATTGAGGGATATTTGGAATCTCCGTTGGGCCAGCCGGTTCTGGTTCGCACCGTTTGGCTTTTAGAACCTCAAGACAGACGGCCCCGGTTTATTACTGCCTATCCAGCCCAATAGCAAAAGAGGGTAACCAGATGTTTCAGGAAGCCGAAATTGTGGTCCTCAAGAGGGATATCCCGGAATATGGCCTGAAAGAAGGAGATATCGGCGCGGTGGTGCACTGTTACCGTGATTTTACCGCCTTTGAAGTTGAATTTGTCACGGCCCAGGGCGGGACCATAGCCTTGTTAACTCTCAGTCCGGAGGACATAAGGCCGGTCATGGGCCAGGAAATCCTACATGTCCGCGGATTGGAGCAAGTTGGTTCGATAAACTAAACAAAAAATAAATAGAATTGAAACTCAGAGTTAACAAGGACAAAGGAATATTAATTACCACCGCATTTTATTGACTGACAATGCTTTGCCCTTGCCCGAGGATGCGGCGTGAACCCGGCTGCCTTAATTTTCTTGTTAACCTATATCCTGGTTTCCCTGGGAGAAAACAGCCCTCGCAAGCTGGACCGGCCTACCGCCACCTTGATCGGCGCGGTATTGATGGTCATAAGCGGCTCGTTAAGCCGGGCCGAAGCCAGTTCCGCCATTGACTTCAGCACTTTAACGGTCCTGTTTGGACTGATGGTGTTGCTGACGATGTTCATGCAAAGCGGCTTTCCCACCTGGCTGGCCTTTAAAGCCTTGTCCCGCTGTCGCACTCCGAGACAACTGCTGGCCCTGGTGGTTTTTTGCGCCGGCATCGGGGCTGCGTTGCTGCTGAATGATACAGTATGCCTGCTGGGCACTCCTTTAATACTTCAGGTGACCGCCCAGGCGGGCCTCAGGCCGCTTCCCTTTCTCCTGGCTCTCGCCACCAGCGCCAACATCGGCAGCGCCATGACGATGACCGGCAATCCTCAAAATATCATTATCGGTAATGTCTCCGGCTGGACCTGGTCCGGTTTCGCCCTGCGTCTGGTCCCCATCGGCTTGGTTTCCCTGGCGGCCAATTGGGTGATATTGTCCCTGATTCATCGCCGGTCGCTGCATACCGAAATGATGAAAATCCCTCCAGAAACGCCGATCCCCATGCAGCGAGGCTTCGCGGGTAAATGCCTGTGCGTGTTCCTCGGGTTGATAGTTGCTTTCTCATTTGGCGCGCCCCTGGACCTTTCTGCCATCAGTGCGGCCGCAGTGTTATTGATCTGGGCGAACCGCCCCCCAAGAGACGCCCTGGAGAAAATAGACTGGTCACTTCTTCTCTTTTTTGCCGGCCTGTTTGTGGTGGTGCAGGGATTTGTCAGGGCGGAGGCCCCCTTGCTGGAGAAAGCCATCGGTTATCTGGGAACTGAGGCGGGGGAGAAGACCATTGCCCTGTTCAGCCTGGCCACGGTAGTGGGAAGCAACCTATTTTCCAATGTTCCCTTTGTTATAGTGGTCAGTCATTGGGTCAGGGAAATGAGCGCTCCCGCCCTTTTCTGGCTGCTCCTGGCGCTAACCAGCACCTTTGCAGGCAATCTGACTCTCTTTGGCAGCGTGGCTAACGTTATCGTAGCCCAGGGGGCCCAACAGGAAGCGCCCATGAGATTCCGCGACTTCCTGTGGGTGGGCATACCGGTGACCCTGGTGACCACCACCATCGGGGTCCTGATGCTCTGGGCCTTTTGGCGCTGGGGATTGATTTGAAGGACAAAAAAAAACGGGGACGGGAAGTCCCGTCCCCGGAGAGAGATGAGCTTACTTCACCTTGGGGGTGAACTTGCTGGTATATTCCGGATAGTGCTTCCGGAGATCCTTCTTGATGATCTTGCCGGTGGGAGTGCGCGGAATGGACGGCAGGAAGACCACTTCCCGGGGCAGCTTGTAGGTGGCCAGCACGTCCATGGTGGACTTGATGATCTCGTTGGCCAGTTCCTGGGAGGCGGTGTGGCCACCCTCCAACTCCACCATGGCCACGACTTTCTGGCCCATGATTTCATCGGGGATGCCCACCACTGCGTCATCCCGCACCGCGGCGTGGCGGATGATGGCGTCTTCGATCTCCGTGGGCGCCAGGCGGAAGCCGGAGGACTTGATCATGTCGTCTTCCCGGGCCTGGAAGAAGATGAAGCCGTCTTTGTCCATCATGACCGCGTCACCCATCATGTTGTAGCCGTCCTTGATGCCCTTCTTCATGGATTTCAGGAGCTTGTTGTCCTGGATGTAGGGCTTCCAGTACAGGGTGGCGGTGGGGCCCTTGATCATCATGCTGCCCACTTCGCCGGGGCCCGCGGTGGCGCCGTCTTCCCGCACCACTTTGATCTCGAAGCCGGGAAGAGCGCGGCCGATGGAATCGGGCATGGGCACGTCGCTCATGGTGTTGGAGGTCACCAGGTGCATCATCTCGGTGCCGCCCAGACCTTCCCAGATGGGCTTGCCGGTTTTGGCCTGCCACATGGCCAGGGTCTTGCCGGTGAGGGCGTCGCCGCCGGTGGTGTACATGCGCACGTGGGAGACGTCGTAGTCGTTGAAATTGGGCATTTCCAGCAGTTTCCGGTAGGCCGTGGGCAGACCGGTGATGACCGTCACCCGGTGCTTGACGATGGTGGACATCATGTCGTCCGGGGTGAACTTGGGCAGCAGGGAGATGGCCGCGCCGCCAGCAAAGGGGATGTTGCAGAAGGTGCCGTAGCCCGCGGCAAAGGTCACCGGGGCCGAGCCGCCCAGGACGTCGCCGGGGGCCAGTTTGTAGACGTACTTGTTGACCAGGTTGGACTCGATCAACACTTCCCGGACGAAGTGCACGCAGCCCTTGGGCTGGCCGGTGGTGCCGGAGGTGAAGAGGATGACGCCGATGTCGCTGGCATCCAGCTTCTGGTTGGCGAACTGGTCGGACGCGCTGGCCATCTCTTTGCCGAAGGAGACGAAGCCCTTGGCTTCCACTTCTTCGGGTTTGCCGCCGACGACGACGAGCTTGGTGCCGTATTCAAATTCGTGCTGGGCTGCTTCCACCGGTCCCATCAGGGGAAAGCTGACCACAAAGGCCTTGAATTCGGCGTTGTTCACCACGAAGGCCACTTCTTCCTTGGCCCACAGCGGGGACACGGGCACCGGGATGGCGCCGACCTTCTGAACGCCGAAGTTGGCGGCAACGGCTTCCGGCATATTGGTCATGCGCAGGCCCACCCGGTCCTGGGCTTCGACGCCAATCTTTTTGAGGACGTTGGCGAACTTGTTGGCCATGGCCAGCAACTCTTTGTAGGTGATCTTCTGATCGCCGAAGAGGATGGCGGCTTGGTCACCCCGGCCCTCTTTCACGTGCTTGTCCAGGAATTCTTCCGCAATATTCCACTGTCCTGATGCGTACTGTTTGAATTCCTCAGGTGCCGTATATTCGGCCCAGAGTTCTTTGGGGGGCAAATAATCAGCAGGAATTTTACCCATGTACTGCGTCCTCCTTATGGCATTTAGTTATCTAAAGGTTTTTCGGGCCTTTCCCGGAGACTAAACCAGGAGACTAAACCATGTGAAGCATATTACAAGGTCCAGGGCAAGTGTCAAGAAATTTGTGGATTTCCAGTTTTCGGTTTGCGGATTTCCGTTAATCAGCCTGCTTCTTGCCCCCGTTTCCCGGGCCTCCAGCGTTTTCCCGATAAGAACAAGTCCGGATTTTGATATAATGGATTGAGCCTTTTGCAAAATGATTATTTAATCGTAAAAACTCTCAGCGAATTCTCTGCGTCCTCTGCGTCTCTGCGGTGAATTTTCCTTTTTTTTCACCGCAGAGGCGCAGAGAGCGCAGAGAGAGATACGCAGAGAAAAAGACCTTTGCAAAAGCCTATGTATTGCCAGGTATTGTTTCAAAAACTAAAAACTGAAAAAGATTAATGCGCACCGTCGCTCTCATCGGCCCCGAACTCTACCCCATCCCCCCCATCCGGGGCGGCGCCGTGGAGCTGTTCATCGACCAGGTGGCCTCACGCCTTAACCGCTGGCGGCCGGTAGTCATTGGCCCGGCCGACCCTGACCTGCCCCGCCGCGAAGTGCGCTCAGGCGTGGAATATTTTCGCATTCCCTTGGATGGCTGGCGCGGCCGGCTCTACCGGCGTTACCGCCAATATTTCCCTTACTATGACCTCCAAATAGCCAAGATCCTGCACCAGGTGCAGCCGGACCTCCTGCACGTCCATAACCGCCCTCTTCTGGCCTTGTCCCTGCAGCACCGGCAGCGCTTGGCGGAAGTGCCCCTAATCCTGCATATGCATAACCTTTATCACTCCCTGGGCCGCCGGGAGAGACCGGCCCCGGGCAGCGCCATCCCCGCGGCCGCGTTCATCGGCTGCAGCCGCTTTGTGGTGGACCGGGAGAAAGCGGGCCTGGGACGGGCTGCGGCCGCCCATTTCGTGGTCTATAACGGCGTGGACGCGGGGGCTTTTTGCCCCCCCTGGGAGAACCCGGAGCGGAGGCAACAAATCCGGGAGCAATACGGGATAGCCGGGGCGCCCACGGTCCTTTTTGTGGGCAAACTCCGGGAAAGCAAAGGGGTGCATATCTTGCTGGCGGCCATGGAGGAAGTCTGGTCCCGGCTGCCCCTGGCGGTCCTGGTGCTGGTGGGGGGCACGGAATTCGGCCGGGGCCGCACCGACCGGGACACCCCGTTTCTCCAGCAGTTGCGCCGCCGGATCGAAACGGCCCGGGGGCGGGTGATGCTCACCGGCTTTTTTCCCCCGGCCCGCATCCCGGAGGCCTATCTCCTGGGGGATATCTTTGTGGGTCCTTCCCAGATTGAAGAAGGCCTGGGCATGGTCTTTCTGGAGGCCGCGGCCGCGGGGCTGCCCAGCATTGCCACCCGGCGGGGCGGCATCCCCGAAATCGTGCAGGAGGACTTAAACGGCCTCTTGTTGCAGCAGCACGACGATTCCCGGGAACTGGCCGGGAAGATTATGCAACTCCTGGAAGACCCGGACCTGCGCCTGCGCCTGGGCCGACAGGCGCGCACCTGGGTCCGGGAGCACTTTTCCTGGGACCAGATCGCCCAACGGCAGGAAGACGTCTATGATGAGGTGGTGAGCAGTGAGCAATGAGCAGGGGGCAGAATGTAGGGTGGGTACTGCCCACCGGTATTTTGATTAGTTTGCTAAGTCGCTGGGAATTATGGGCAAAAAGTTTTTGATGAGCTGGGCACGACATTATCTGCACCGCCAGGTGCGGCAGCGCCCCCCCTTGCCCTTAGAGCATTTCGATCCCCGAGGGGCGCGGCGGGTGCTGCTGATTAACAGCACCGCGTTGGGCGATCTTCTCTTCTCCACCCCCGCCATCCGGGCTCTGAAGGAGACCTACCCTGACTGGCGCCTGGATTTGTTGATCAATCCTGCGTTCGCGGCCTTGATGGCCCCTAATCCTCACCTGGAGCGCCTCATCTCCTTTCCCGGCCGGAGCTGGCGTCTTTTTCCTTTGATGCGGGAGCTGAAACACGCCAATTACGATCTGGTAATCATCCTCCACGGCAATGATCCGGAAGCCACCCTCCTGGCCTGGGCCGCAGGCAGCCCCTACATCATCGGCTCCGCCGGCAGCCCTTTGAGCTTTGCCTATGCCGCCCGGGTGGAGCGGCAAGATCCCCTGGAGCACGCCATTGAACGGCGCTTGAATTTCATCCGCCTCCTGGGAGCAGACACCCCGGATAAGTCCATGCAACTCTTTCTGGCCCCTGGTGAGGAGGATCGGGCCGGGGCGCTTTTGTCCAGGCATTTCGGTGGCAGCCCCAGTTTGCTGGCGGCCTTTCACCCCACCGGCTCCGGGTCTTATAAATGGTGGCCCCGGGAATACTTCGCGGCCCTGGGCGATTATCTCCATGAGACCTATGGGGCCTCTTTCCTGATCATCAGCGGCCGCTGGGACCGGCCGGAAGCGGAGGCCCTGGCGGCCCGCCTGCGGGGGCCGTCTTTGGTGACCGGGGGCCGGTTGCCGCTGCCCACGGTGGCTGCGCTCCTTAACCGCTGCCGCCTGCTGGTGGCCAACGACAGCGGCCCCCTGCATATGGCTCTGGCCCTGAAAGTCCCCAGCATCGCCCTCATGGGTGCGGACCATCCGCGCCGGGTCGGCCCCTACCAGGTGGAATGGGGCGTTTTCCTCTACCGGAAAGAAGAAGTCTGCGGCCAGGAACATTGCCTGAACCAAAGATGCCCAGACAACCGCTGCCTGCAGGCTATCCAAGTCGGAGAGGTGATAGATCTGCTCCGGAGTTGGTGGGAGCCTCGATACTTCCTGGGCCGGTGAGAATCAAGTTTTGTCCTCCAGAAATTGCAAACCCGGAGCAAGTGTTTTTATTCACAAGCCTTCATAATTTTTGCTTTCCCCTATAGCCCACTTTTTATCAATCTATCCCCAATCCCGCCATCGAGGCAGACGACTTTCTTGCTTTCTGGGGTAAATCACCCCCGGGGTGATACCGATTCCCCCATGGCACCGGGAGAAGGAGGGGAATGGACCTCCCGCCCCTCCCTCCCGCCGTTTCATCCTGAGCGAATAAATTAATAAATCTAGATAGTTGTTCCTATTAATTTTTTGGGCCTGAATTTGGGATATTTGGCACAAATTTAGCTTTAAGAACCTGGGGACCTAGACCATAAGGAACAAACCTGCCCGGACCCTTCCCAAAGGCCGGGACCCATAAACCTGGCTCATGCTGCGAACCAGAGACCTAGCGAAAGGGGGTGAAGACCCAGGATTTCTTTTAGGCAACATTTGCGGACAGAGTTTCCGATGGTCATTATGAATCAATTGTCGAAGGAGGATTCTGAATGTCCGATGATCTGAAAAAAGAGGTTCAAGAAGCACCACTACTGTGGCCTCTAACCCCAATCCCCACTTTTGAAGAAGTATATGATCCCAAAATCTGCACCGAGGCCTCCCGGGAAATTTCCACGGTCTTCGAGGGCTGGCTTCATCCCAAGCACGAGATGGCCAAACCCGAGGCCCTGGGCCAAATCCGGGTCCTGGAATGCGGCCATGGCGGCCTCCAGGTCAACTCCATGCAGGCCGGCGCCTACCTGTCGGAACTGGGCGCCAATGTCATCATGGTGGAACCCCCCGGCGGCTCCCCCATCCGCAAGCTGACCGCGTTCGGCCGCAAGCGCTACATGTTCAAAGATAACGTCAATGGCGATCTCTGCGGCGGCACCTTCCTGCATGAATGCCGGCAGAAACAGTCCATCACCCTGGACCTGGCCAAACCCGAAGGCCGGGAAATCCTGAAGAAGCTGGTCCCCCATGCCGACGTCCTCATCGAAAACTATGCCCCCGGGCAGTTCGACGCCTGGGGCATCGGCTACCGCCAGCTTTCCAAGCTCAACCCCCGCCTGATCTACGTCTGGAACGGCCAGAAAGGCCAGTGGGGCTCCCTGAAGGACAAACCCGGGGAACTCTATCCCTCGTCCCCCTGCGCCTCCGGCTGGTGCCATGCCACCGGGCTGCCCAAGTCCTTCGGCGGCACCCCCATCCGCTCCGGCGAGCGGTCCGACGACATCCTGGCCGGCAACCTCACGGCCCATGCCACCATCGCCGCCCTGATCTACCGCATCCGGTCTGGCAAAGGCCAGTTCATCGAGGTAACCTCGTCTGAAGCCCACGCCCGGATTCACGACTATGCCTGGGGCTGGTACGGCATGGACGGGTCCTCCAAACCCCGGTACGGCAACTGGGACCTGGCCATCAACATCTATTCGGTCAACCCCTGCAAAGACGGCTACATGATGGTGGGCGGCGGTCATGACCGGCTGTGGTACCGCATCTGGAAGACCGTGGGTAAAGACCGCCCCGAGCTGGAAGACATGATCCTGGATGAGCCCACCCTGCGGGTGGTCATCGACCGGGTCGGCCATGACCAGCAGGTTAAGACCTGTGTCTGCCTCACCGACTGGATGAAGGACTGGACCCGGGAAGAGTGCCGGGCCAAGCTGCTGGAAGAAGAAGTGGCCGCGGGCGGCGTCTCCTTCCTGGACGAAGTCGCGGAAGAGCCCCATTACAAGTACCGGGGCATGGTGCGGGCCATCGAAACCGCGCACTATGGCAAGGTGCTGTTCTGCGGCTCCGTGTTTTATGGCCACCGGACCCCGGGCCGGGTCAAAGACCTGGGCCGTCCCGTTGGCTATGACAACAGCGACGTCTACCGCAAGCTGCTCGGCTTCGACACCAACAAGCTGAATGAGCTGTACGAAAAAGGGCTCATCTAATAGAGGGGGTTAGGAAATATGACCGAACACTTGGATAAACTGCCCTTTGACGAATATTGTCAGACCGTATTCAACAAAGACACACTTGCAGAGAAACCCGAATGCCTGAAAGGCTATCGGGGGCTGTCCTGCACCCAGTACATCCTGGGCCCGGCCGCAGCCGCCTACCTGGGCGAGCTGGGCGCCGAGGTCATCAAGATTGAGGTTCCCCGCCTGGGTGAGCCTATGCGCCACTGCTCGCCTTACAACGAGTCCTGGTTCTACCCGGTTTCCCGGTGGAACCCGGGCCGCGGCACCTCTCCGGCCTTCCAGGGCGCCAACCACAACGAATACTTCGTCACCCTGGACTACCGTAAACCCGAAGCCAAAGAGATCTTCTACGGCCTGGTACAGAAGTCCGACTTCATGGTCTGGAACTACCGGCCCGGCACCTTCGACCGCTGGAAGATCGGCTACGGCAACTGCAAAGAAGTGAATCCCAGAATCGTCCTGGCCTGGTGCGGCGGCTTCGGCGGCTTCGGCCCCGGCCGGAACTGGGCTTCTTACGACATCCTGGGCCAGGCCAAGGGCGGCGTCTTCTCCTTCACCGGCCACCGGGCCGGCGCCGCGGCTGGGTTCCCCAGCAAACACACCACCTGGATCATGGACTACTCCATCGGCATGCTGGTCTCCACCGCCATGCTGGCCGGCCTCTACTGGCGGGATACGGTGTCCAACCTGGGCAACTACTTCGAGTGCTCCCAGGTGCAAGGCTCCACCCGTTACACCGAGTACGGCCTGCCCCTGTGGGGCCGCAACGGCATCGTCCGCATGCGCTGGGGCAACTGGGATACCGAAATCTGCGTCAACGGCATCTGCAAATGCGGCCTCTCCACCTATCCCCATTCGGACCATCCCGCAGAGAAGGAAGAAGGCTACATCTGCGTCCAGGCCTACACTGACGAAGATTACGCCAAACTCATGAACCTGGTGGGCCGTCCCGACCTGGCCAAGAAGTACGCCACCCACGACGACCGCGTGGAAGCCCGGGCCCAGGAAGAGATCTATCCGGCCATCGAGGAGTTCCTCAAAGACAAGACCAAGGAAGAGGCGGCCCGCATCTTCACCGGTGCGGGCATCGTTTCCCAGCCCCTGCTCACCATCCGGGAAGCGGCCAACTGCGACCACTTCCTGGAGAGGGGCTCCCTGGGCTGGTATGACGACCCGTACTACGGCGACGTCTTCACCCAGAAGACCATGTACAAGATGAGCGAATGCCCGCCGCGTTTGAAACACGTGCACCGTCCGGTAGGCTCCGATAACGAAGAGATCTACCAGCGGGTCTGCGGTTTCAGTGCGGATCAGATCCGGGAATTTGAAGCCAAGGAAATCATCTAGCTGACGGACAGTGGGGGTGGGAACTTTCCCCGACCTCCAAAGTCGCACCTCTATCTATTGGGAGGAATGACTCGATATGACTGAATTCAAAGTCTCGTTGTTCTACGATTGCCCGAAATGCAAGGCCCGTAACTTCTTCGATCCCTACAGCTATTGGGAATATTCCGGCAACTTCAAATGCGCCGGCTGTGATGTCCTCTATTACGCGGAGTGGGAAAACGGCCAGCGGGTGGTGGAGCCCGAAGCGGCCCGGGGCGCGGAATTCATCCTGCCCGGTTACGCCGAGACTCCCGACCTGAAGCCCCTTTCCGGGGAAGGCAAGACCTCGCCGCCGCCCTTTGCCAACGTCACCTTCCTGGGCAAACCCAAGAACACCACTGTGTCGGCCCGGGGGAAACTCTGCGCCTGCACCCAGCTCACCCCGGAAGACCTGGAAGGGAGCTGCTGGAAGCGGATCGCCGCCCAGAAGAAATTCGGGAAATCCTGGTAACGGCTGTGTAACTTTCGGAAAATAGGAGGAATCTTCAATATGGCGATTCTTTGTGAAGATTGCAAGAATTACAAACGCACTTTCGACCCGCAGATTTCCAAGGTGCTGCACGGACACTGCCGGGCCATCGAATATCCTTTCCTGCTGGGCATTTTCATGGAAGAGCGGGCGGGAGCCTTCACGGCCCCCAAGGATTGCAAATACTTCCAGGAAAAGAAAAAGTAGGATAAACTAAAACGCCGAACCGGGGCGTCGGCGTCGCCGGCGCCCCTATCTTTTTTATCCCGCGGTAATTCTTATGAAAGACTATTCTCTCTATTATTGGGATCAGCGGCTGCAAGAAGCTGAGGTGATCGAACTCATGAACCAGGCCTGGGAAGAGCTTTACGAATTGGAATTCGACCAGACTTTTGGCGCCTGGCGGGGCGTACACTTTGAACCGGAAACGGATATCGTGCACATCACCTGGGAGAACATGTACTCCGGGCCGCCGATGATGATTTCCATCCACCGGGTCACCCGGACCCTGAGGATGGACTATGCCCGGGAGGAATTCATCGAACTGGAGCAGGCCGAAATCGAGCGCATCCGCGCCCTGCCGCCGGGGCAGAGAAGATAATAGGTCCGGGAACCCGACCAAAGTAAAATTCACTTTAGATGCAGGGATGAACAAGAGGCGGGAATATGCATCTAACAGTGAATGGGAGGCGGCAGATGTCCATCAACGGCTATATTGATTATCAACGCCGGGAATTTTGCAAGGATGTGCAATGTCCGGTACAGCAGGATTTAGATAAGCAGACCGAGGGTTCAGATAGTTATGAAAAAATCAGGCAGACTTGCAAGTCCGATTGCCGTTATACTACTTATCAATTTCATCACTGGCTGATTAATAAAGGTTATTTGCTGATCCGCCCGGAATAAACTCTCTGAATGCCGTTGCCATTGCCAAGGCAAGTTACCAGTCAATAAGCCAGAGTTTTCCCATTTTTTTTAACCGAGAACCGAAAACCGAAAACTGTATTTAGGAGATGGGAACATGAATTGGGGAATGAAAAATCGGTTAAGCCAGTTGATGCCCGGTGGCAGATGTTTCTTTATGCCCATTGACCATGGTTATTTTCAAGGACCGACCCGGAATCTGGAGAGGCCGGGGGAGACGGTAAAACCGCTGCTGCCTTATGTGGATGCCATCTTTTGCACCCGGGGGGTATTGCGGGCGGCCCTCGATCCCCTTACCGCCAAACCCATTGTGCTCCGGGTCTCCGGCTGCACCAGCATGGTGGGCGAAGATTTGGCTAATGAGGAACTCACCACCTCCATCAGCGAAATTATCCGGGTGAATGCTGCGGCTGTGGGCATCTCCATCTTTGTCGGCAGCCACTATGAAAGGCAGTCGCTGCAGAACCTGGCCACCATCGTCAATCAATGCGAGGATTACGGCATCCCGGTGATGGCCGTGACCGCGGTGGGCCGGGAATTGGAAAAACGGGAATCCCGCTACCTGTCCCTCTGCTGCCGCATCGCCGCGGAACTGGGCGCCAGAGTGGTGAAGACCTACTGGTGTGAGGAACATTTCGAAAAAGTGGTGAATGGCTGTCCGGTGCCGGTCATTATGGCCGGGGGACCCAAGTGCGAAACGGAACTGGAGGTTCTGGAGTTTGTGCATGACGGCATCTCCAAGGGCGCGGCCGGCATCAACCTGGGCAGAAACGTCTGGCAAAGTCCCCATCCCGTGGCCATGGCCAAGGCCTTGCGGGCCATTGTCCACGATAAGGCCTCCGTCGCCCAGGCCCACGAGATACTCAAGAGTGCCAAAGAAAGTAAGCAAGCTGCCTAAAAGCGATGCCTACAGGGGCATATCCTTTCTCTGGTCTGACACCGCGTTCTAACAGGCTGTTGAAAAACCCCAGCAATTATGTTGTATCGTCCTCTTTGTAGACGATTTGGTACTTTTATGACGGGCAAATTCTCGAAAAAATCTGGGCTGTTTCCTCCATCGGTGGCCGGTTTGC
>JAKAKP010000126.1 GCA_021813445.1 Deltaproteobacteria bacterium | reverse complement strand
GTTAACGTCACACGATAGCGCGGTTTCACGGCAAATCCCTCCCCCGTGGATTTTGCCCTATTATACCGCATTATACGAAAAAAACAATGTTACATGGTACTAGTTCAAAACCTAAATCAAGGGTAGATGTATGCCATCAACCATTAACAGGTCAGGGGAACTGCTTTTAAGTCCCCCTTTGGAAAAGGGGGATTTAGGGGGATTTTGGGGCGCTGATAAATCCCCCCTTCCCCCTTTTGCAAAGGGGGGGAATTCGTTCCCCATTAACCGTAATCTGATTTATGAAGATTGACTCCGGAAGTGGGTTTTAAAATGACTTGTAGACAAGATTCCTGGCGGCGGCGGATGCTGGCTCTGACTCGGGGCTTAAATAAAGTTAAAATTTAATTTAAAAAGTCCGGGCAATGCGCCGATGAACTAATAATGAGTTCGGGTGCCGCTGCCCACCGGGAAGAGGACTAAAGTCCGCGGAAACGGCGCTGCCCCGAAACTTGCCGCCGCGGCTCCAGGCAATCAGGCCGCGACAGTGTCAAGGAGGGCCGCCAGGCCGATTGATGAAAACCATCTTGCCCCCCTTTAAAAGAATCGCCTGGTCCATCCTCTTACCGGTGCTGCTGGCAGGTGTCATCTTCTCCAGTCTGGTCATCTACTATCTGACTCCCCCCCTGACTTCGCCCCTGGAAAAAAATATGGACGCCGACCTGCGGCTGGCCACGACCCTGGGAATCAGCGTCTGCGAGACCAAATACCATGATCTTCTGGATCTAAGGCTGGAGGACGACCCGGAAACTCTGGCCACCACCAAGAAAGAGGCCATCGAAGAGATCAAGAAGATCAGCACCAGGCTGAAAAACGTGCACATGCTGGTGCTGGGGGAAAACGAGGAGGTGAAGGGGACCTCAGTGACCCCGCCGCCCGGGGAATTTCAAGTACCCAAGCTGCCCAAGTCTCCCGAAATCGAGATCTCCCCGGACCTGATCGGCGGGCAATGGGTGAGACTGCATCACCGCTATTTTCCTTTCTGGAACTGGCAGGTCATCGGCTTTATTTACGAGCAGGACTACTCCCGGCCCATAGCCATGACCAGGACCATCCTCTATCTGGGCACTATGGGCGTCTGCATCTTCCTGGTGCTGGCGGTTTTCCTGGTCTTTCACTGGCGGGTGACCAATCCTTTGAACCAGATTATCAGGGCCACCGAGGTCTTAACCCAGGGGAATTTCCAGAAATTGCAGATGGAGCGCCGGGACGAGATCGGCCAGGTGGCCCTGGCCTTCGATAACATGGTGGAGAGCCTGGAAGAGGACCAGTACCGGCTCCACTCCACCCTGGCGGCCCTGAAGGACTCCGAGGAGCGCTACCGGCTGCTCACCGAATATTCCCTGGCCATCATCCTGATCATTGAAAACGGCCATATCATTTACGTCAACAAAAAGGCCATTGAGAGTTACGGCTATATTCTGCAAGATTTGCTGGGCATCAAGGTTCTGGAAATCATCGCCCCGGAGGATCGGGAACCTTTCCAAGAGATGTTGGGTTCCCTGGAACGGGGCGATTTGTCCATGGCCCACCAGGAGTTCCGGTGTCTGACCAAAAGCGGGGAGAGCAGATGGCTGGAATTCCTGGCGCTGCCCATCAATTTCAAGGGACGCAACGTCATCCTGGGCCATGCCCTGGACATCAACGACAAGAAGGTGGCCGACCTGGAGAAGGCCAAGCTGGAAGAGCAACTGCGCCAGTCCCAAAAGCTGGAGGCCATCGGCACCCTGGCCGGAGGTATTGCCCACGATTTCAACAATATCCTGGCGGCCATCCAGGGCAATGTGGAGTTAACCCTGCTCTTTTTGGAACACAACCCGGATGTGCAGCAGATCAAGGGCAATTTGCAGGAGGTCTTGCAGGCCGGCAAAAGGGCTCAGGACGCAGTGCGCCAGATCCTCACCTTTACCCGCAGCATCGATCCGCAGGAAGAGCGGGTGCAGGTCCACCTCATCTTGCAGGAGGTGCTGAATCTGCTCCGGGCCACCTTGCCCACCAATATAGAGATCCACACCCGTATCGATGACCGGGGCGGCGCAGTCCTGGGAGATCCCACCCAGGTCCACCAGGTAATCATGAACCTGTGCACCAATGCCTATCAGGCCATGCAGGAGCGGGGCGGGGTCCTGGAGGTGAGTCTGGACAGCATTCTGGTGGGAGCCATGGAGAACGGGGCTGCCTCCCAACTCCCGCCCGGCTCGTACCTGCGCCTGGTGGTGAGCGACACCGGGCCGGGCATGGAACCCGCGGTCCGGGAACGTATCTTCGAGCCCTATTTCACCACCAAGGAGCCCGGAGAGGGCACCGGCCTGGGGTTGGCGGTGGTCCACGGCATTGTCTCCCGCTTGAAGGGCGTCATCGAGGTGAACAGCACGCCCGGCAAGGGTTCCAGTTTCCTGGTCTATCTGCCCCGGCTGGATCCTCCCAAAAATCAGCAAACCGTACAGGCGGCTCCTCTGCCCCTGGGCCAGGAGCGAATTCTCTATGTGGAAGATGAGCGGCAGGTGGCGGAAGTGGGACGCCGGCTTCTGAGCCATCTGGGCTACCAGGTTACCGCCGTAAACAGCAGTATTGAAGCCCGGGAGATGTTCCAGAGCCGCCCCCAAGATTTCGATTTGGTGATAACCGATTTGACCATGCCCCAGATGACGGGGGTGGAGCTGGCAGCCGATTTGGTCAAGGTCCGCCCCGATCTGCCCATCATCCTCTGCTCGGGCTTCAATGAGTCGGTTTCTCCCGAAGCCGCACGGAAATTGAACATACGGGAGTTCCTCATGAAACCTGCGAAGCTTTCGGATTTTGCCAAGGCCATCCGGCGGGCGTTGGACTCCGGGCCGGAATGAAGCCGCCCATCCCATCGGACTGATCCAGAATCTACTCAAAATGTGCTTATCAAAACATCGTGAAAAGATTCCCTTTTTTGTCCAAATTCTGCTATTCTGCGCTGGCGTCGGCAAGTTTGACTAACAAAGGAGAAGCTTGCGGGTTAAACTCAGGAAAGGAAACGCCAAAACTGGGCAGGTTGGTTTTGCAGCTATCTTACGGAGTTAGAAAGAATTTGGGCTTGAGAGTTTTCCCGAGATGTCCGATGTTATATTGAGATAGGATAGCAGCAGTAGCGGGTAGTGTAGGCAAGCGAGGGGAGGTAAGTAATGGCGAAGGTCCTCATTGTAGATGACTCCGCACTGACACGCCGGATTTTGCGCCGCGCCCTTGAACCGGCAGGGCATAGCATAGTGGAAGCGGAAGATGGTGTACAGGGTCTAGAAAGGTATCTGCTGGAAAGGCCGGACCTGGTTATCCTGGATATGATCATGCCCGGCATCGAAGGGCTGGAGGTATTGGCGCGTATCCGGGCGGTTGATCCCGAGGCCCGGGTCATTATTTCCACCGCCGATATTCAGACCTCCACCCGGGCCATGGCCCAAGAAGCAGGAGCTTCAGGCTTCATTAACAAGCCAGTAGACGCCGCCTCTCTCCTAAAGATTGTGGACGGCTTGCTCAACCCCGGATCTTAATACGCGGATAGGGATTAAATTGGTAACAAACCGGAGATGAATATGATCATCAGCTCTGAGCAAAAGGACTCTTTACTCGAACTGATTAACATCGGCTTTGGCAGGGCCGCGGCCTCCCTGTCAGAACTGACGGGGCAGCGGGTCCTGCTCAATGTGCCCCAGATTGTACTCTGTCCCATGCAAGAGATACAGGACCATCTCAAGGACTTGATGCAAGGCAAGGTGGCCACCGTGCATCAAATGTTCTCCGGCCCGGTGGCGGGAGAAGCCATCTTGCTGCTGGATTATGGGGGGGCGGTATTGCTTTCCGGCCTGCTCTCAGAATGTCGCGTGCCGGTGGATCGTCTGGATCAGTCGGATCAGGAGGTCTTGACCGAAGTTGGCAATATCTTATTAAATGCCTGTTTGGGCACCTTTGGCAATCTGCTGGATATCCACCTGTCGTTTTCCTTGCCTAGAATGCAGGTGGAAACCCTGGATCCACTCCTGGAATCCTTCACCATCGGCAGCGACTCCGTCCGCTATGCACTGTTGATTTTAACCACCTTTAGTCTCCGGGACAGCACGGTCCACGGTTATCTGATTCTCGTTCTGGCTCTGGCATCTCTGGACCTCCTGGTGCAAAGCCTGGAAAGACTGGGATGATTAGCTGATGCGCTCCGGTTGGGAACTCATTCACCGTCATTTGGATGAACACTTAGACCAGGGGGTCTTCATCACTGATCCCCGGCTGCAGATCATATATTGGAATCGCTGGCTGGAAAAGCACAGTGGCCATCAAGCTGCGGCAGCAGTGGGCCGGAATCTGCTGGAGATGTTTCCGGATCTGGCCAGCCGCGGCAAGGACTTATATTATCAGAAAGCCCTGGCGGGCCAGATGGTCCTGCTGGCCCATCGCTTTCACCAATATCTGCTGCAGATGCCGCCCGACATCGCCAACCACCATCTGGTCCATATGCCCCAGAGTGCCAAAATAGTGCCGCTCATGGAAGAAGATCAAGTCATTGGCACGATCACCATTATTGATGATGTCTCCGAACGGGTGGTGCGGGAAGAAGAACTTCAAAGTCATATTAAGAGATTGAAAAAAACCGAAGAGACGTTGAGACGTAGCGAAGCTTACTATAGATCTCTGATTGAAAACACTTCTGATATTATTATGGTAATTGATGAGGAAGGGATGATTTGTTTCACCAGCCCTTCCGTGGAAAGGGTGCTGGGATATTTCCCGGGTGAATTAAATTATCTCCAGGTCCGGGAATTGATCCATCCCGAGGATTTACCCAAGTTTAACGAAGTGCTCCAGATCCTCATCCGCAATCCCGATACCATTTTTTCGGTGGAGGCTCGCTTCCGGGGCCAAGACGGCTCCTGGCATACCTTGGAGGCCATCGGTAAAATCCTGCCCGGCCGCCGGGAAAAACCGGAAGTGGTCATCAATTGCCGGGATATTACCGAGCGCCAGCAGGCGGAGAAAGAACGCCTGCGTATCGTCAAATTGGAATCCCTGGGTATTCTGGCTGGTGGTATTGCCCATGATTTTAATAACATACTCACTGGCATCCTAGGCAACCTCAATCTGATGGTGATGGAACCCTCCCTGCAGGATGCAGACCGGGTGAGGCTGAACGAAGCGGAAAAGGCCTGCCTGCGGGCCCAGGCGCTGGCGCAGCGCTTGCTGACCTTTGCCCGGGGCGGCGCGCCGGTGAAGAGACCCACAGATATTAGCAAGTTGCTTAAAGAAACTGCGAACTTAACTTTATGCGGCACCAATATTAAATGTGACTTTTTTGTCCCGGAAGCTCTCTGGCTGGTAAAAGTGGATGAGGGCCAGATTAATCAAGTCATCAATAACTTGCTGATCAATGCCCAGCAGGCCATGCCGGCCGGGGGCAGCATTGCCATCCGGGCCGAAAATGTGGTGGTGGAAGAAGATGCTGAGCTGCCTTTGCCACTGGGGAAGTATATCCCCCTTCCCAAGGGCGAATATGTAAAAATAGCCGTTGCTGATCAGGGAGAGGGTATCTCTCCGGAGATCGGGGACAAGATTTTTGACCCTTATTTTACCACCAAACCCCAGGGCAGCGGCTTGGGGCTGGCTACTGCCTATTCCATCATTAAAAATCACGACGGCTACATCACCATGGAACCAAATGCGGGGCAAGGCAGTGTTTTTTATATTTATTTGCCGGCGCTAAAGGATGCCATCCCTTTCCCTGAGGAAGAAGCTATTGAGCCGCTAACGGGCCAGGGCCGGATTCTCATCATGGATGATGAAGGCATAGTGTTGGAAGTTTTGAGCGAGATGCTGAAGAGACTCGGCTTCGAGGTAGCCTCGGCTCGGGACGGAGGCGAGGCCGTGGAGATATATCAAGACGCCCAAGGCAATGGCCAGCCTTTTGCAGCGGTGATTTTGGATTTGACGGTCCCCGGCGGCCTGGGGGGAAAGGAAACTTTGGATTTCCTGAAGGAAATCAACCCCCAGGTGAAGGTCATTGTATCCAGCGGCTATTCCGATAGCCCGATCATGGCTGATTATGAGAAATACGGGGTCCAGGGCGTCATTTCCAAACCTTATAGGCTCCCGGAGTTGAGCAAGGTAATACACGAAGTTATCACGAAAAAGCAGAATTAACCGACCCCACCGCCCTCTGGCCCTGGGTCCCATCATCAGGGGGCAAAGCCTCACCAGGTAAACAGGTGGAATCCCCAGGCCGGCAGGTCTAAATAAAGGCCGCGGGTCAACAAGTCAGCGCCGTCCCGCAGGTAAGCGGCCTCACTCAACAAGTCCTGGAGCGTCACTTTCTTTCCCCGCAGGTCCTGGAAGGGCAGGCTCACGTAACCCTGCCCCTGAGTGGGGCCATAATTCACCGCGGCCAACAGACGTTGGTCCTCCCGGCCTTCCCAGGTGAAGGCCAGGAAGCGGTCCCAGGTCGGGTTCCCATCCCAGGCCGGTTTGACTTCCAAGAGTTGCCAGCGCCCCTCCCGCACTTCCTCGCGGCGCAGACAGGCCAGGAGTTTTTGATAAAAATCCTGCAGGACGGGATCAACCGGCTCCCCGGGGCGGCGCCCCAGGTGCATGGAGACCTGGACGCGGCGGCCTGCCAGTTGGCCTTCATGGAAGAAGCGCAAGCCGGGGGTGAAGTAAGTGATCATGGCCGCGGCCTGGTGTACCGGCTGGGGAAAATCGTGAGCCGCCCAGGGCTCGTCGTGGTTTTCCAGGAATCTTACCATCCGGTTCTGATACGTCGGCTCGGCCCGGAGATGACCGCGCACCGCGGCCGCGTCCCGGGCCCGGAGCCGGTCGTAGAGCTTCTTGTCGTAGCAATAGTCAAAGCCCTGCTGCAGCAGTTCCCACTCCAGGTCCCAGTAGACCTCCGCCATTAAGAGGAAGTTGGGGTGTTTGGCCCTGACCCGGCCAGTCACTTCCGGCCAAAAGGGAACGTCCACCGGGTCAGCCCCGTCGGCCGGGAGGGAGCGCTCGCCCCAGGTGCGCCGGAAGACCTCGGGCAGAATCAGCATGGCCATGTCGCAGCGCACCCCGTCAGCGACGTTCGCGAGTTTAAGAAGTTCCTGCTGCATCGCCAGCCGGAGGGCGGGGTGGCGGTAGTTGAGCTGCAAGGTGTCGGGCCAGCCGGGAAAATAGGGGTCCCGGCCATGGGCCAGGATAAGAGAGCCGCGGCCGGTCTCCACCTGCCGGTAGTTGTGGGGCTCCCGCTCCAGGTCGGCGACGCTTCCCTGAATATAGAACTCCGGGTGCTGCTCCACCCAGGGATGATCGAGAGCGGTGTGGTTGGGGACGAAGTCGACTATGAGCTTGAGGCCCCTGGCCTGGAGACGTTGTTTAAGTCCCAAGAGATCCCCGTCGCGGCCGAAATCCCGGTGCAGCCGGTAGCCCGTAATCGCAAAAGGCGAGCCGCTGACGTCGGCCGCAGTGAAATCCGGGAGCGTAGCCTGAAACCCTGGCAGCCAGTCAGGATGGCTTAAGGATACCTGCCGTCCCGCGGCTCCGGTCTGCCAAAGGCCCAGGAACCAGACATAATCGAAGCCCCAGGAAATTAACTGGTCGAAAAAATCATCAGGTATGTCAGGCAGCTTCGCCGGCCGCCCCAACCGCTCCGAGAGCTCCCGGAGCCACACCCGGGTATTGATCTGATAAAGCGAGGGGTAGCGCCTCATGGGTTTGCAGCGCAAGATAGCATAAGCCATGCAAAAATGATTCATAAATCATCATTCACGTCATCATTCGGGAATTCAAAGAAGGGGCCACTTTTTCCGGGTAGCCTCAGGGGTCTCCTCGAAGTATGGTCTTTCCTGCTCTCTGATCTCCAAAAGATTGGATTGTAAATCAATTAAGAGAATCGGCAGCCGGGGCATGTTATGAAAATTGCCTGAACCTATTATGGTATAGGCGCCAATATTGTTGAAGAGCAGAATATCTTGGCGTTTGATCTGCTTACGGAGGTTAATCGCTTGTCCTGGAGGTGTGAGAATATCTCCGGAAAAGCATAAAGTTCCACCGATAGCGGTGGGAGTAGTATCTGTGCGGTCACCGCCAATTGTATGAATATCGAAGTAGGTATCCGGCAAAATTGCCTTATGGCACAGATCGCTGACCGAAATAGAACTGATAAGCCATTGGATGCCATTGGGATACTGTTTGGTGTGGAGCACGTACCCCAGGGCGAAGGCGGTGCCCGCGGCAATATGCCGGCCCGGCTCTATCGTCAGCCACGGCAGGTTATCCCCCAATTCCTTCTTCAAGATGGCGTGGATTCTGGAGATGTAATCTTCAAAATCGTAGGGGACATAGTTATGGAAGGCGTGCTCTCCCTGGGTCTCGCGATCCGGGTCTGATTTCTGGGCGGCATCGCGGTATCGGTAGGGATAACCCCCGCCGATATCCAGGGTATCCACAGGCAAGCCCCTGCCTTTAAGTCTACGATAGCAGTTGATTAAAACACTTAAGGCCCTTTCGTATTCCGCCGGCTCAGCAATCTGTGAGCCGATGTGCATATGGAGTATTTTGATATCCAAGTTCGATAACTCTGTGAGCTGCTCCATTAAAGACTCGGAGATTTCCGGGAGGCCGAACTTACATGCCAAAGTGCCGGTGGCAATTCCCCGTTGCGTGGTGCTCTCTATGGCTGGATTTATCCGCAAGCCGACTGCTAATCTTTTCCCCAGTGATTTCGCCTTACTATCCAGTAATTTCAGTTCCACCGGATTGTCAGATATGGAGACGCAGTCATATTTTGCCAGGGCCTCAAGGTCCCAATCGAATTTGCCCGGTGCGGTGTGATAGATTCTGGCGCCAGAGACGAAATCCTTTGCCAGACATAATTCCTCATAGGAGCCGACATCGAATGCGGCTGACTCCTCGGCTGCTATCTCCACCAACTTCTTTACGGGGGCAGATTTGACGGCCCAGAAGAGGTTGAACTTGTCACCGAAATACTTGCGCATGGTGGCCGCGGTGAAACGCAAATTATTACGGAATACCTCCTCCGAATAGATGATGGCCCCCCGGAAACGTGATGGGTATTTGCTCTTCACCAGGTCAAAGAGAGCCCTGATACTGAGTTCCCGGTCAGCATTGCGCACCATGATATCATCGCGGTGATAGCGGAACTGCATAGAGAATTTCTTATTTGTGGTCAAGTCGTTGGGACTCAGCACTCTCATATCCGGGCCTCCTCCGGTATTTTTTCGACGTATTTCAAAATTACTTTTGGACGCTGGAGTAATACTGAGTTGCAATCTAACGGCAATTTTTTGTAGGGGCGGACCCATGTGTCCGCCCTGGCGGCCGCAAAAACCATTAAGTTATCCTATGATCATACTGATTTTTAGGGACCGAAAGATTGTGCTCTTGCGAACGTCCAGGGGGCACACACGGGTGCCCCCCTACAGGACCACGCCGTTAGATTGCAACACGGTATAAGGAAAGCATAAAGCAGTTAACCTTCAGACCGTAAGAGTGGAAAAGCGGCGTACATCCCGTCTTGAGAACCTGTTCCCTTTTCTGGCAGAACCTTTCTTGGTGCCGGTTCTCCCACCTTAACGCCCCACGCCAGTCTCATTTTGCTTCCGGATAAAAAATTCCCGTAGACCGGCCCCGGGCCAGGAAGGGCTTGGGGTCTATCAGGCCGAAAAACTGGATCTGTTTGGCGATAAAGCCGGTCCAGCCCGTCTGGTGGCTGGCACCCAGCCCCGCGCCGTTGTCGCCGTGGAAGTATTCATAAAACAGCAGGTAATCCCGCCAATAGGGATCTTGCTGGAATTTGGCCGCGCCCCCGAAGACCGGGCGCCGTCCCTGCCCATCCTTGAGAAAGATGCGGGTGAGGCGGCCGGCCAGCTCCTGGGCCACTTCCAGCAGGTTCATCATCCGGCCGGAGCCGGTGGGGCACTCCACCTGAAAGGTGTCGCCGTAATAGAGGTAGAACATCAACAGGGCCCGGAGGATCAGAGAATTCATGGGGAACCAGATGGGCCCCCGCCAGTTGGAGTTACCCCCGAACATGCCAGAACTCGACTCCGCGGGCGTATAGTCTACCCGGAACTCCTCGCCGTGGACCTTAAAAATATAGGGGTGCTCCGCGTGGTACCGGGACAGGGAGCGGATGCCGTAAGGGCTCAGGAATTCCTCTTCATCCAGCATCTTGGCCAGGATGCGCCGCAGCTTGTCCGGGGTCACCAGGGCCAGGATGCCCCGGTCGGCCACCCCCCGATGTTCCGGACCGAGGGGGTGGATGGCCCCCAAAAGCTCCGGCATGCGCTGCAGCCGCTCCCGGACCCCGTCCGCCAGTTGCGGCACCAGGTCCCGCTGGGACTTTTCAAAGACCACGGTGGCGCACAGAGGCAGCAGGCGCAGCAGGTCGTAGTAGAAGCCGTCCTCCTCATCCCAGAGGCCCTCGTGCTCGCCCCCCAGGCGGTTGATGGCCTGGGCGATCCAAAGGAAGTGCTCCAGGAATTTCACCGCCAGATCGATATACACCGGATCAAAGGGAGCCAGCTCCAGGGCGATGTCCAGCATGCCCTGGCAATAAAAGGCCATCCAGGCGGTGCCGTCGGCCTGCTCCAGGTGGCCGCCGGTGGGGAGTGCGGCGCTGCGGTCAAAGACGCCGATGTTGTCCAGGCCCAGGAACCCGCCCTCAAAGACGTTCTTGCCGAACCGGTCCTTGCGGTTCACCCACCAGGTGAAGTTCAACATCAGCTTCCCGAAGACGTGCTTGAGGAATTGGATATCCCCCTGACCATGCAGGATTTTCTCCGATTTATAGATAAGCAGCGCGGCCCAGGCGTGCACCGGCGGATTTACGTCGCTGAAATTCCACTCGTACGCGGGCAACTGGCCGCTGGGGTGGATATAAAACTCCCGGAGCATGAGATCGAGCTGTTTCTTGGCAAAATCAATGTCCACCAGGGCCAGGGGGATGGTTTGGAAGGCCAGGTCCCAGGCCGCGTACCAGGGGTATTCCCATTTGTCCGGCATGGAAATGATGTCGTCGTTGAACATGTGAAACCATTCCTGGTTGCGGAAACGGCGGCTATTGGGCGCCAAGGGATTGGCCCCGTGCTCGTTCAACCAGGTAACCGCGTCGAAATAATAGTACTGCTTGGACCACAACATCCCGGCCAGGGCCTGGCGCATCACCCGGGCCGCGTCCTCGCCCACTCCGGGTGGGGTGATGCAGGCGTAAAATTCGTCCGCCTCTATCTTGCGGGCCAGCAGGACGGCGTCGAAGCCGTCGCCCAGGCCAAAGGGACCATGCGCACAGGCCGCGGCCAGGGTTTCCGGAGGAAGATCGCTCAGCCGCAGGCGCAGCACCGCCTCACCCCCGGCTGGCACTTCCAGGCGATAGAGGGCCGCAGCCTTGGTGCCGGTCTGCTCCGGGTTCACCGCCTCAGTCTGCCCGTGGATCAGATAGTTATGGAACGCGTCCTTCACATAGGGCTGGGGATTGGGGGTGCCGAAGATACGCTCGTTATTCGTCTCGTTTTCGGTGAATAACAGGGGGGCTTCCCCCTCACAGTATAAGAAAAGTTCCCCCAGGTCAGGGTGGGCCGCGGCCACCACCCCCAGGCCGGGCGGGGCGGTAATCGCTCTCAGGGCCGGTTTTGCCTGGCCCTGGGAGTGGGATCAGGTATTGCGGCACCAGAAGGTGGGCAGCAGGTGCAGGACCGCGGTTGCCGGCCCGCGGTTGCACACGGTAAGGCGCATCAGGATATCTGTGGAGGTGCTTTTGGC
This sequence comes from Deltaproteobacteria bacterium, assembly GCA_021813445.1. Classification (GTDB taxonomy): domain Bacteria; phylum Desulfobacterota; class Desulfobaccia; order Desulfobaccales; family 0-14-0-80-60-11; genus SURF-52. The sequence continues at coordinate 12,882 of JAKAKP010000126.1, read as the reverse complement.
GTATTCCACGAAAACATCAAAATAGCGGTCGTCGTCGAAGAGGCCGGTGTCCAGGAGTTCGTATTCGAATTCGTGGCGGCTGCGCTGGCGGTTGGTGCGCACCAGGTCGTCGTAAGGGTAGGGGGCCTGGGGGTACTTATAGAGGAATTTCATGTAGGAGTGGGTGGGGGTGCTGTCCAGGTAGTAGTAGTATTCCTTGACGTCCTCGCCGTGATTGCCCTCAGAGTTGGTCACCCCGAAGAGCCGCTCTTTGAGGATCGGGTCCTTCCCGTTCCACAGGGCCAGGGCCAGGCAGAGGCGCTGCTTCTCATCGAAGATCCCGGCCAGGCCGTCTTCCCCCCAGCGGTAGGCCCGGGACCGGGCCTGGTCATGGCTGAAATAATCCCAGGCGTCGCCGTTGGCGCTATAATCCTCCCGCACCGTGCCCCACTGGCGCTCACTTAAATACGGCCCCCATTGCAGCCAGGCTTTTTTCCCGGCCCGGGCCTCCTGCAGCCGCTGCTCTTCTTGGGTTTCGGACAGATTTTGTGTCATAGATCACACCATGAAAATGTCTGTCGTAGGGTGCGTCTTACGCACCAGATTGGCGTGTAAGACCAGAGAAAGGTTGACGCTGAAGGCGGGATGCGCTGCGCTTTCCCGCCCTACGAGTTATTCTATATCTTATGCAGAATATGCCGCCTCGAACCAAATGGGTGGTATATTATTTTTTTCAGCAAGTTCACGTATTGACTTCTGAATCAGAAGGTATTTGTCTTTACTCATTCCTTTTAAGACAGCAAGCGCTGGGATGTTATCTGTGATCTGATTCAAATGGTATGTGACATTCCAATCAAGAGGGACATGTAAAAATGGACGGAGGCGTAACCAATCTTTTTCATCTAATAATTCCCGATTTGCAGTAATTTCATAAATGATAATATTTAGGAGCTTTGCAAAGTAGGCCCATCGATCCTGACCTATTCCATTCTTTGAGAAAGGTTCCCATACGTCGCTCTCAATAACTTTTATCAACCAGCTATCGTATTCGTCGCGGGTATTTATTTTTACAATTTCTGAGGGCTGTAAACATGAAAAGAGTGCTCTTTGAAGCCCTGAACTTGATCCAGCTTTAAATAAGCGCGCCATAGCTCCTTTTTCCACCACAAATTTAATTCGTCGTCGGATTAAAAACTCCCGATGCTGTTCGGGTGTAAATGGTTTCATATTATTTCCTTTTTGATTTAGTTTTCTATGAGAAAACAAAGGGTTTCCCCTCGTCTCCATAGAATGGTCTTTCTGCTTCCACGGTTTTCCTTTTTTGGTTAATCGCCATTTTTGAATCCATTCGGCGATTTTCTTCGCCAAATATAAGGCGATGGCGATTTCTATTAATCGGAAAATAACTTGGGATGTCGTCATTGAATCGGCCTGTCGCACGTAGCCCATAGCCCGTAGGGCGGGAAAGCGCAGCGCATCCCGCCTTTTGGGTTATTCCGTCTCCAGATTTCGAACGTGATCGCCCACCGCCCAGCCAAGATCATAAATAACACGTTTTGGTGAAAAAGTATTTTTTCTTCATAGTTGGGGACTGTAAGAAAAATCTGGTCAACCTTGACCGCACATGATTTCACCCTAGAGGGAAATTCTCAACCATGCCAAATAGTTGAATCTATGATATCCTTATCCGGTGCTGAAACCTGAGAAGGGAGGGAAAATGACGAAGCGGCGTTTAATCCTGCCGGGGCTATTGCTGTGCGCCTGGATGGCTATCCTGGCGGCAGCGGGGGCCGCGGATTTGCCCCCGGGGTTTGTCTATGTGGACCAGGTGATTCCCACCATCAGGTTGGAAATGCGTTATGCCGGCAGCCACAACTTTGTGGGCCGGCCCATCGATGGCTATCTTCGACCGAAAGCCATCCTCACCCGGGAAGCGGCCGCGGCCCTGAAGCAGGTGCAGGAGGAACTCAAACCTTTCGGCCTGGGCCTGAAAATCTTCGACGCCTACCGGCCGCAGCGCGCGGTGGACGATTTTTACCGCTGGTCCCTGGATGTGAAGGATACGAAAACGAAAGGGGAATTCTATCCCCATCTGAGCAAGGAAAAATTGTTTGCGGACGGCTATATCTTGAAGAAATCGAGTCATTCCCGGGGCAGTACCGTGGACCTGACCATCGTCTCCCTGGCCGACGGCCGGGAGCTGGATATGGGGACCGTATTTGATTATTTCGGCAAGGAATCCTGGCCGGATTACCCCGGCGGCTCCCCGGGCCAGCGGGCCCAGCGCCTGCTCCTGCGGGTGCTGATGCAAAAGCACGGGTTTGCCCCCTATTTCGCGGAATGGTGGCATTTCACCCTAAAAAACGAACCCCACCCCCAGACTTATTTCAATTTTCCCGTGCAATGATCATGGGAGAATCTCTTAAGGCGGGATGCGCTCCGCTTTCCCGCCCTACAGCTACTACAGTTACTTAATCACGGGTCAAAGGTTTACTTCTAAGATCGGTTATATACTTCCTCCGGAATGACATTGGCCAGAAGCTCTGGCTTCAACTGGGCAATGGGGGAGGGATATTTGGGTTTTGCCAGGTCTTTGGCCTCGTAGATTTTCCCCACCGGATACCAGGCATAATCAGAAACCCGGGCCCGCCGCTGGCGTATTTTATTCTTGGAAATATTGAGGACCAGCAAGTCCGTGGCAATGGCGACGGGGCCGTTATACCAGTAGCGGATATCCTCCAGCGCGGGTTTGAGGTTTTCCGGGTTGGCCGTGAAATGGGTTATTTTCACGCCATTGCGGTCATAAGCAGTACCGCCCACGGTCATGTAAGGACATTCCTGGACCACGAGATCATAGCCGTCCCCGCCCCGGGCCAGGCCGGTGGGCAGGAAGCTGAAACTCTCGGTATGCCAGTGCATCATCTCTTTCATTTTATTACAGAAGAACTGGATTCCTTCTTCAGGCTTATCGCCGCTGGGTCCCCAAACATAAAGGGGGGTCTTGCGGTCAGTGGAAGGCCCAAAGCAGTAGATGAATATCAAATCACTGATATGATCCGCATGCAGATGGGTGAGAAATATCTTATCCATGCGGGAATATGGCACCCCGCAGGCCACATATTTGGCGGTAACCCCGGAGCCGCAGTCAAAGATGAAGCTGTCTCCGGAACCCACCTCCACAAACACGCTGTTGGCCTCCTGTTTGAGGCGCGGGATGAAGCACGTACCCATAAAAGTGATCCGCATTTCATCCGGGGCCAGCTTTTCTCCCGGCAAAAAAAAAGGTTCTTTTGACAATTGCTGTGAGTCGCCGACCTGCCGGTCTTTCTTACGAATAGACCCCAGAGCGGCATCGACCGGCGCCAAGGCATTGCTCGCCACCACCGATCCCACGGTTAATCCTGAAAGCTTCAATAAGTCGCGGCGGGTTAATTTGGTCTTCATATCTCCTCCAGATTCTGGCGTAGGTTTTTATGGTTTCTCAGGTTACTCTGGCTTCCCGGCGGCGAAAACCTCATCCAGCCAGTCGAAGAGCACCTGGCTCATGAGGCTGCGGTTTTCCATGATGCAGTGGTGGGCTGCGCCTTCCCGGGCCGGGGTGACCACCAGCTTTTTCCTGCGGTTGGGCAGCTTCGCTAGGCAGAGCTGCTGCTGCCGCCTGACTTTGGCGCTCTGATACTCACCCTCCCCCACGACGATCAGGGCCGGTACCCGGACTTGGGCCGGGTCGAAGCTAAACCCGCGATTAGCCTCCACCAGACGGACCGGTTGATTCCAGGGGCACGCCCCAGCGCCAGCAGACCAGTTTGACGGTGTTGGCGTGAAAGGAGGACCAGGAGGCCATTTCCTGGGGGGTGGCCTTGACCGCCGGCATGGTGGCGAACAGGGCCCGGCCATCCACCACGCAGGGATTCATGACCACCGCCTTGATCCGCTTATCGTGCATGGCGGCCTGGGGCACGAAGCCGCCGCCGCCGCTGATGCCGTAAACCGCCAGCCGCTTAGGGTCTACCTCCTGACGGCTGAGGGCATAGTCCATCACCGCTTTCAGGGGCACATACATGTCCGGTCGGAAGGTTTTCCCTGCCAGGGGCAAGAGACCCTGCCCAGGCAGATCCACGGTCAGGAAGTTGTAGCCCCGGGCATGGGCCTGGGGCGCGATGTAGAAGAAGAGATCCTCGGCGAAGGTCTCGCCGCCGCCGATCATGATCAGGGTCTTGGCGGGTTGGGACCCGGCTCCGGCCTTCCGGAAAAAGCCCGGGAGCACCGTGTCCTCAAAGGGAATCTCGAAGTATTCCAGGGGGGGATCAAGGAGCGCTCCGGCCTCTTTGAGGAGGCTGCGGCTTTTTTGGGCGTATTCCTGCAGGCGGGGATCAGCGGGGAGCATGGCCAGGAGGGCCAGGCGGTAGCAATAGGAGGCGCGCTGGAACTGATCTCTGGCGCTCACTCTGTGGCCCAGGGCCAAAGATCGCTTCCCCCGGGCCGCGGCTAAAGCCGCGATTTTGGCCCACTCCACATCTGGTGATGTGCCCGATTTTTTCGTTAGCTGGCCTTCTTAGGTGATTGACCCTTACTATCCGGGGGTGATTCTTTGATGTCACTAAATGCGCTTTACATAAGTATAACTGGGCCAGATATCAAGGATTTTAAGAAAAAATCAACTGCTGCGCCCCGGTTAACGGCTTTTAATAACTGGCGATTGCAGGGGCGTGATTACTCGCGTATAATGCCGGTTAGAGGTCACAAATCCCTGCTGGTGTGCAAGCGCGATAAATAGGCGAGGGAAGAAGAACTCAAGACCCTGGTAGAGGGAACATCTGAGGCCATGGCCCCAACAATGACACCAGAAGGTTTTCCACCCCCGGTCAATAGAAACCGACCTACTGAGATCCTCAATCAGCCTGGGTGGCGGAACGGGTAGACGCAAGGGACTTAAAATCCCTCGGGGTTCGCCCCGTGCCGGTTCGAGTCCGGCCCCAGGCACCAATGATTACAAGGACTTACAGTTAAAATGTTACCCTCTTTTTGGGAGGGGAAATAGGTTGGCGAGTAGTTTTTCTTAATTTGTAATCTTTTTCTGCCCCTTCACCTGGGAATTTCTCCCGTCAGATAGGCTTGCATCCGTGCCCTTTTTTACGTATGGAATGAAGGGCTCATTTCCTGCTGTCTTTTTAGAGAGCTTATCCGTAAATAACTCCAACTTTTCGCCAGCAGATTATGGCTGCTGCCAAATGAAGCAAGGCGATATAGCTGGAAAGTGTTTTTTCATAACGAACCAGGATCTTGCGAAACCTGTTAAACCATGAATTGCAAACCCTTCCAACCCAGCGCCGCCATTCGTGGGGAGGAAATTGGAACATCCGGTGTGAACGGAGGGCATTGTTTTGGCCAAAAATTGAAGGTATGATTTGCAAAAGGCGCTTCCGGTTATTTGTGTTTCAGGGCAGGTTATACCGGCGGGAGGGTTTATCGTCTAACAAAAGGGTTGGCGATGAGAAGACGTAAAACCAGGCAGGATACAGCAATGGCGTGAGATAATATCACATATAGTTTAATAATTATTTTAGAGAAATATTTTGTAATTCAGGCGGGAATAACTTAACCTGGCAAGGTTCCAGAAGCTTACGTCTCTGCAAAGCCTTTTTCAGAGCAGGAGAATGAATGGTTGCTACCCCGGAAATTAATTCTTTTCCAGAGCGATTTTATGAGGTGGCTTGGAAACCTCTGAATCATTACAGCTCGGTTCCTACTTACATTCCTTCCCCGGCGGAAATCTACCCAAACCTGCTTCCGGAACTGTCCCGGTTGCTGAAGCAACTGAGCCTGGCTGAGGACGAGAAGACGTTCTCGGAGCTGGAGGCTCTAAGCATCGTTTACGTTCTGGACTCGCTTTCCAGGCTGGGCTGGAAATGGGAGGTTGGACAATGGTTTTCCGAAACTCAAATTGCCTCAGAATTAGGGATTATCGAGCAACATCAGCAACTGCTCAGACGTTTTCTGGAGATGCTGGCCGAAGAAAGAATACTCCAACGCCGCGGTGATCTCTGGGAAGTGGCGGCAGTACCGGATTACCGGGACCCGGAGGAATTTTCCCGCGTGCGCTGCTGCCCGGAGGCGCGGCCGGAGATGAAACTGCTCAGGCGTTGCGGCGCCCGCCTGCCGGAAATTCTGGTGGGCAAATGTACCGCCCTGGAATTATTGTTTCCTGAGGGAGATTTTACTGAACTATCTGAGTTATATCAGGAATCAGTTTTGCAGGCGCTGATGAACAGGCTGATAACCAAGGCGGTCATCGGCGTTCTGGAGCATTTGCCCCGGGGGCGTTGTTGCCGCATCTTGGAAATCGGCGCCGGCACCGGGGGGACAACCGCGCATTTGCTGCCCCACTTGCCCGCCTCCCAGGTGGAATATGTGTTCACGGATATTGCCCGGGTATTCCTGCATAAGGCCAAAGCCAGGTTCCAAAATTATCCATTCGTCCGCTATTGCCTCCTGGATATCGAACAAGAACCGGCGTTGCCAGACAATGGTCCTGATGGCTATGATTTAATTATTGCTGCCAATGTCCTGCACGCCACGAAAGATTTATCTCAAACTTTAACCCATATCCAACAGTTATTACATCCGGGCGGCATGCTGGTGTTGTTGGAAGGAACCGCGCCGGTACGGTGGCTGGATCTGGTTTTTGGCCTAACCGATGGCTGGTGGCGGTTTGCCGACCATAGTTTAAGGCCGTCCTACCCTTTGATATCCGCCAGCCAGTGGGAAGCCTTGCTAAAAGAACACGGCTTTAGCGAGGCGGTGTCCATCTCGCCTAATGAATCCCTGAAACTCGGCCTGACCTCCAGACAGCCGGTCCTTCATCCCCAGGCGGTGCTGCTGGCCCAGAAAGCGCCCTCAAAACCCCAATCGCTGCCTGAAAGAAACTGGCTTATTCTGGCGGATACCCAGGGAATCGGCTTAAGATTGAAAGACCGCCTGGTTTTGAGCAAAGGGCATTGTTCCCTGGTCTTTCCCGGGGAATGCTATGAGCAGGTCTCTGAGTGCGAGTTCAGAGTCAATCCCGGCCAACCGGAAGATTTTCGCCAACTGTTCCAGGCCTTGCCCCAACCGCTGTCTGGTGTCGTGCATCTCTGGAGTCTGGATATTCCTCCATTGCCCACCGGGAATGACTCTCGCAGTTCTGCCACCGACATCCTGGATCAAGCCGCCCTCATGAGTTGCGGCAGCACCCTGCATCTGTTTCAGGCTATGGCTGATCAGGATGCGGGGAAAACTTGCTGGTGTTTAGTAACCCGAGGGGCGCAATCTGTGGAAGCGCAAGATACGGCGCAGGGATTGCCTCAATCTCCTCTATGGGGCCTGGGTAAGATAATGGCCCTGGAACTGACCCGTATGGATTGTTTACGTCTGGATTTGGACCCTCAAGACCTGGGAAGGGAAGATCAGGTAATATTCGATGAAATTAATAATATAACCATGGAAGATCAAATTGCCTGGCGACATGGGCGGCGCTACGCGGCGCGGCTGGTCCCCCATCAGCCGGTTTCTGCTGGTGGGGGCAGCGGCCCATTGGAAGTTGTCCGGCCCGGCAATTTCACCTGCCGTAGTGATGGCAGCTACTTGGTTACCGGCGGGCTGGGAGGCCTGGGTTTGCTTACCGCCCGCTGGCTGCGCGAACACGGGGCCCGTTTTTTGGTCTTACTGGACCGTCAGGCCCCCGGCCCGGCAGCCCAGGATCAACTTCAGAGGCTCCAAAAAACCGGGGTTAAGCTAGTCACAGCACAGGCCGATATAGCTGATGCCGCCCAAGTCTCACAGATATTCAAAGACTTAAAACCAAACTTACCTCCGCTACGAGGGATTATCCATACTGCCGGCGTCTTGGATGACTGTCTCCTGGGGCAGCTTGATTGGGAACGTCTGACTGCAGTTATGGCCCCCAAGGTCAAAGGAGCCTGGCTGCTGCATGCCCTGACTGCTTCACCTGATTATTCTCTGGATTTTTTTATTTTGTTTTCTTCAGTCATTACCATGTTGGGCAATCTTGGCCAGGCCAATTACGCGGCGGCAAATGCCTTTTTGGATTGTCTGGCCCATTATCGCCGTTCCCGGGGGCTGCCCGGACTCGCCATCAATTGGGGCTCATGGTCGGAAATCGGGATGATGAGCCGGTATCCCTCCGGGGTTAAGTGGCTGGACCGGCTTGGCATCGGCAGCATATCTCCGTCCCGGGGATTAAAATTGCTGGAATATTTAATATCCCAGCCTGCGCCCCAAGTGGGGGTAATGTCCATTGACTGGCCCAAATTTTTAGAACAATATGGGTTAGAAAATAAACCTTATTTCGCGGATTTTGTTAAAAACTCGTAAGCAACTTGGGGGCTTATACTGGGGAAGGGGTATTTGTGGCAGGGCCGAGAAACCATTCATTCCCGCCCTCACGCCTATTCCAGTTTTTCCAGGAATTTCAAAGTGTCGTTGTTTAAGGAAAAAGACAAATTCCTGCGCCAGGCCGCGCGCCAGGCCCTTTGGCTCCCCGGCCCGGACACGCAAACGGTAAACCTGGGTCGCCCGGAGATTGAGCGCTTAATTCCACATCGTCATCCTTTCCTGCTGGTGGACGCCATTACCGCGGTGGATCATGAGCAGCAAGCCCTGACCGGGGTGCGCCGGATTAATCCTGACGATCCGGTGTTTACCGGACATTTTCCCGGCAACCCGGTCTATCCCGGGGTGCTCCAGGTGGAGACCATGGGGCAGTTGGGTTTATGCCTGCTGGCATTGCAGAAACGAAAAAAAACCGATACAAACCGGGCAGTAAGTACGCCGGCTTTTCGCTTGATCAGGATTTACGATGCCGTCTTTCTGGCTCCGGTATTGCCGGGAGATGAGTTGACGGTAAGGGCTCTCACGCTGGAAAATAACGGTCTCACCCTGATTATGGCCGGTCAGATAAGCCGGGCTGAAACCTTTTGCGCCTTAACCATCATGGAAGCTTATTATGCCTGAAGAGAAACGGGTCGTGATTACCGGGATGGCCGTCAATACGCCCCTGGGAGATACCCTGGACGTGTTTATGCGAAACCTTTTCCAAGGAAATTCAGCGATTACGGCTTGGAAAGGGATAGATGCATCCAAGATAGCCTGCAAGATAGGCGGAGACCTGTCCGGATACGATGTCCAGGGAAAGGTGTCCCTGCTGCAAGGGCAAATTCCTGCCGACATGGCCCGGTTTTTACCTAGGCTGGTTCGGAAATCTCCCTGGTCGGCGCAGTTTTCCATAATATTGGCCGTGAGCGCCTTCCTGGATGGATATCTGTTCGATAAGTCCGTAAATCCGGAACTGGTTGCGGTCATTATTGGTAGCCATAATATCAACGAGCTCTATGTGCAGAACAATCTGGGCAGGTTTGCCGAGGATCCGGATTACGCGGACGCGGCCCTGGCAGTTAAGGGAGTAGATTGTGACCATGCCGGCTGTGTTGCGGAGATCATTAATGCCCAGGGACCGATTTATACCAACGGGGGAGCCTGCGCCTCCGGCAATGTGGCCCTGCGCAGCGCGTTCAACGAAATCCGTTATCACGGGATGAACCTGGCGTTGGTGCTCAGCCCGCCCCATGACGTCTCTCCCGCCACCCTCCATTCCCTGGCGCAGGTAGGGGCTTTATCCTGTGTCAGTTTCAACGACAACCCCGCCAGGGCCAGCCGCCCTTTCGATACCGCCCGGGAAGGCTTTGTTTTCTGCCAGGGTGGTGGCGCTTTGGTGTTGGAGGAACTGGGACACGCCTTAGCCCGCGGAGCTCGCATCTACGCCGAAGTTTTAGGAGTTGCCGTTAATTCCTCCGCCTCACGGACTCCCAATCCCTCTGAAAAACATGAAGCCCGGGTCATGGAGTCCTTGCTCCGCAACACCGGCGTGCAGCCTGAAGAAATAGATTACGTCTCGGCCCATGCCACGTCTACGCAACTGGGGGATCTGGCCGAAATTCGCGCGGTCAAGAGCGTCTTTGGGGCCCACGCCCGGAAACTTAAAATCAACGCCGCCAAATCCATCTTAGGGCACTGTTACTGTTCTGCCGCGGTGGTGGAGACGGTGGCCGCGGTCCTGCAAATGCAGGCAGGCCGGCTCCACCCCTCGATCAACATCGAGCAGCTGGATTCTGAGATCGATCTCGACGTTTGCGCCAACCACCCGGTGGAGCATCAGGTGCGCTGCCTGATGAAAAATGCCTTTGGCTTCGGAGGCATAAACTCGGCGAGTCTTATTCGCCGTTTTGATGATAAATGATAAAGGAGCAAACTTATGACGCGGGATGACGTAATGGCTGTGGTTATCAAGAATGTTAAGGAGATTGTTCCCGAATTGGAAACGGCAGACGTCGATCTAAACAAGACCTACCGGGAACTGGACGTCAACAGTCTGGATCTAGTGGAGATCGTTACTGGAACTATGCGTGAGCTCAAAGTAAAGATTCCTATTAATGAACTCACCACGGTCAAAACCACCAACAACCTGGTGGATCTTCTTTTTAAGGCTGTATCCGCCTCGGCGTAGGCAGAAGCGAATTTTTCAACCGCAGTCCCAGACTATTGATGGGTAAATCCGCAGGGCGGGCCTCAAGCCCGCCCTCTATCTGCTTGCTGACGTCTGATTTACTTAATTGTCAGTGAGGGCAAGCCGGATTTCCCTCCAGGTCCTGACGGATAAAATCGAGAATCTGGTGGGCCCGCTCCGAATAAAGTTTGATGGAAGCAAAGTCTGGCAATTTCAGCAGCTTTTGCATGAGCAATCCGTCCGTATCGAACCAGCGGGGCAGAAAACCGCCAAAGAAATAGCCTTTATCCCGCAATAAAGCTAGGGCCCAGCCGGACCAGGCCTCCCCCAGGTTGATAAAGAATTGTCTGACCTGCATATCGCGGCTTTGCGCCTCCTGCTCTCCTGCTTCCAGCAATGCGGGAAAATCCTCTCCCAGGCGATAGACATTGAATCTGGCTACTTGAGCAAAATCAAATAGTTGTGTCTGGATCCCGGTGGTGGAGCCGGCCGGAACCTGGGCCTCTGAAGCCTGCACGCTTCTGGAGATATTCAGCCCGGACATGATATATTCCAACACCGGCGTATACTGGCGGGGGAAATAGACCACCTGCTCCTTATCCCGCACGGTTTTAAAAGATAGCAGCGTCGATACCCGCTCGCCGGGAAAATCCTCCATGGGATAGGCCGCCGCCGGCATTAGTCCCAGTTCCAGGCCTGTTTCCCCGAAGTCAATAAATCGTGACATCTTTTGGATAATGAGGTGGTTACAGACCGCTTCGCCAAATATTTCGTCGATATCTTCCTGAGAAGCCAAAACGTTAAAGATGTAATCTTGCAGGCATAAGGCCGCAAAACTGGAACGGTACTCTGGCAAGACCACTGCCTGGCCGTATTCATAAACCTTGGAATAATATGCCGAACTCCTATAAAGAGCCCCGCAGGCGATAATATCACCATTGTTAGCCCGGGCCACTACAGTGCGAAGGTTTCTGAGACGGTTTTCCTCAATCAATCTTTCTGGCAGGTAATTAACCTCAAAAGGATAATGCTCACCGTATACCCCAAAGTAACAGCGCACTACTCCCCAGGCGTCCTCCGGCTTCATCAGGGCAATCTCAAAATCCTGGCCGGGTGTTACCTGGTACGTTTCTTCTTTCAGCTTTTTTATGGCTTCCTGTTTGTTCATGCCCCTAATTCCCGATACGTCAGTTGCCAATCATTACCTTCCGCGGCAACGGCCGCGACATATTCCGGGGCAGGCTCCCAGCAGTAGATAGACCAAGGAAGTTTCTCCAGATTCCCTCTTTTCCGGCCAGGGGTTTTGCCATGCACGAGAATTTTACTTTCCTTTAAAGCTGCGGTCAAACCCATTCCCAAAGCTTTTCCATAGGCTTCCAGGCGCGTCCAGGAATGCAAGAATGATCGGCTTTTCAAAGGCTCCGGCATTATCTCCAAAGCCGCGCACTCCTCCGCGGGGAAAAATTTTTCGGCTATCCGGTCTGCAGCAGCGATGGTTTTTATTTTTTCCAGATCCACACCGATCCGGCCTTCCCGGTGGGCAACGGCCAAAAGAGCCAACCCGGAAGAATGGGACAGGTTGAAGCTAACCGCCTGAGCGCCACCGGGAAAGGCCAGGAAAGGTTTGCCGTGCTCACTGTAGAAAAATCGCAGATATTCTGGTCTTACCCGGAGGTAGCGGCTGAGAATCGCTCTCAGCAATCCTCGGGTGACAATATAGCGGTTGCGATTGGGTACCCCATGAAATCTTTCGGCCTGCGCAACTTCATATGGGGGCAAGAGCTTTATATATCTCTCAATATAGGAAGCAGATGCATCTATCCGGGCCAGCCACACATGGACATCTTCCCTCTCTAATTTCTGCTTCTCACTGAATAGTTGCTGCCAAGAAAGGCATTTTGAGATCGTCATCGGCTTCCTGAATTTGATTCGCAGCCTGGTCCAGCCGCTGAGGAAAGACCGTGACGAATAGTATCTGCAACTCGGATTATTGGCAAGACAAATTGCCGCTGCAGCCAAAAGGATCATCCAAGAAACAGCGAATTTCCTGCCAGAGCCAAAACTTAGCGAATTTCCAGAGGAAATTTATGATATGCCTAGTCGCATCGGCGTGATGCAATCAAACCAGGAGGTGGAGATGAAAGTGGCCAAGACAATAGACTTTTACCTCGATTACCACCGGCTGAACTTATAGAAAGAATGCGAACCGGACAAGTGATACCAAGTTGCCATCTAATGAGTAATATGGTAGACTGCCCAAAAAATTTTCAAGGGGGCAGTCATGGGAAAAGTTACCAAGTGCATCGCCCACCTTTCCAAGGAGGAGATTCAGGATAAGATCA
>JAKAKP010000090.1 GCA_021813445.1 Deltaproteobacteria bacterium | reverse complement strand
ATCTTGCTGAGGTAGAGGACAACCTCTGCCTGGGACTGAATGATCTCGCTAATAACCCGGAAAAACTTCGTTCGATGACGAATTTTCCATATCTTAATATTACCTGTTAGATGGCAACTTGGTATTATATCCGGTGGCGCAGCCTTTTCAGGCTGCGCCGAAAAACCTGCGCAAGCCTGCTCCACCAAGACTCCCCTTAATAGAATACTTCCTGAATTGGGTTTAATGGCCCGGTCCTATTTAACAAAGGCCTTGCCCAGGATGCTGACGGCCTTCATGAAAGCGCCGATAAAAGTGGCGTCAAAGATATCCTGGTCCCGCCAGCCAAGCTCATGCAGTTTTTCCACATCCGCTTTGGTCACTTTTTCCGGGTTTTTGACAGCCTTCAAGACAAAAAGCAGCAGCTCTTTTTGGGACTCCTCCAGGGGGGCTAGTGCCGGATTGGCCTTCATGTCGGCAAGTTCCGTGGGGGATATGCCCGCGGCCTGCAAAATCCCGGCGTTAAAGTTGACGCACGCCTCATATTCATTCTCGCAGGACAACAGATAACGGATCGAGGCCATCAGCCCCATATCCAGCCGCTCATGATTCCGGAAATACTTGATGACGTTCTGAGTCCAGATGTGGATGAGGTCCGGGCTGGCGCTCATCATCAACAGGGGCTCAGGTAAAGGCATGCCCGGCGGAATAACGCCATAAGCCTCCGCCACTTTTCCAGTCGCTTCCTCAGGTTTCACGTGATTCAGGATAAACATCGCTTCTCCTCCTAGGGGTATGGGATTAAAAATCGCCTGCGTCTGCCGCAGGTTAATTCCAAATAATAGACCGGTCTACTACAATATGTCATAGAATTATCGCTTCCGCGAGCCTTTGGCAAAATGCTTATTTGATCGTAAAAACTCTCCGCGAATTCTCTGCGTCCTCTGCGTCTCCGCGGTGAATTTCCTTTTTTTTCCCCGCAAAGGCGCAGAGAGCGCCGAGAGAGGAGACGCAGAGAAAAAGACTTTTCAAAAGCCTGGCCTCCGCAATAAGGCCTGCCGCCTATTGTCCCGGCCGTAACAGAGTCTGGAAGATGAAGCGCTTGTGGTTTTCCAGGGGCTCCGTGCCTTTGACGATTTTCATGCGGATCAAGGCGCCGTGCCAGGCGGAAACGATAAAATTGGCGGTTTCCTCAATATCCAGGTCCGCCGGGACTTCGCCCGTCTCTTTTCCCTCTTGCAGCAAGCCCGCAATCACCTGCACCATCCGCTCAAAGGATTCATTCAACTTGCTGCGGAAAGCCGGGCTGAGGTCCCCCATCTCCTGGGAGAGGTTGCCGATGGGACAACCGCAGGTATAGCCCATTTCCTTAAACCGGCCCATAAACCAGTCAAAGATCTTCTCCAGGCGCTGCAAGGGTGAGAGCGTTTTATCTTCCAGGATGGGAGTCACCATCTCCCGGTGTCTATTGTTAAAATAATCGATGACCTGCAGCCCGAAGTCTTCTTTGCTGGCGAAATAAAAATAAAAGGAACCCTTGGGAATACCGGCAACATTAAGGATCTCCTGGATGCCGGTGTGGTGGTAGCCCTTCTGATGGATAATTTGGGCGCCGATTTCGATGATCTTCTGTTTGGTGATCTGTTTAACCATGGGCTGTTTCCCTACTGATTGCTGGGCATATTAGACCGGTCGTCTACGATTGTCAAGAAAATAATCGGGGCACCTAAAAGGTGTATGAAAAAATGGGTGGGGCGGGCGTCCCCGCCCGCCAACCTCTAAAGGCGGGTAGGGGCGCCCGCCCCACCCATTCCCTCTTTTCGGAGAAGCCAAAAAAAGGTGGGCAGTGCCCACCCTACAGAAATACTTTTCAGAGCGCAGGCGAGACGCCTGCGCCACCAATCCTCATCCCCCATTCTTTCCACCGGCCCTGCCCCTGCTCCCCTACCCTCTTACAACAACTTTTCTTTCAGCAGCAGTTCCAGGGCCCTTTGGGCATAGGTGGTCATGACGGTGATCATCCAGGTGAGGTGTTGCTGCATGTCCGGGTACATCTTGGCGTCGGCCATGCCCAGCAGGCCGGTGATCACGGTTTTGGCCCGGATCATTTCCGGATCCTGAATCTGGCTCAGACCCAGGTTGATTTCCTGTTCCAGGGCCTTGAGGTATTCCAGGAAGACCTGGCCGCCCCCCTCCTGCTCTGCGCCTTTTTGGGCTATCACCGCGCCCAGGAGCTTGGACGCAATCAGCAGTTCGGCCTTCATGCGGTCCGCGAAATGAAAGACGATGATGGCTTCCCTGGGGGTACCGGGATAGGGATTGGTCATGACGATCTCCCTTACGCAAGGTTTTTTTTCCGTTAAAGCATAATTGCCATGAAGTTCCAGGTCAAGTTTGATGTCTCTGGCGGCACTTAAGACCAACTTGCCGTCAAACGGCGGGGATTTCGAAGGGGGGCACCCGTGTGTGCCCCCCTGGCGCTGTTAAACCCCATCCTGCAAACCCCCAAAATCAAGGTTATCATAAGATTTAAGACGTTTCAGAATCATCGGGCGCTGGGGCGGACACATGGGTCCGCCCCTACAAAATATTGCCGTATGATTGCGACATAGGGGAAAAAATGGGGGCCGGAGGAATAACGACCTCCGGCCCCTTAATTTCTTTTATGAAAAGCGAAAAACGTTTACTTCAGCAGGCGCTGGCTCAATCTGGCGGCTTTATCCGAAGTCAGCATGCTGAGGATGGCGCCCGCTTCTTTGCCTTTCATGCGGCGCAGCAGTTGGGCCGCAACTTCGTCGTCCATCTTTTCTAGCAGCCTGGAGGCCCGGTCCGCGGGCATGGCTTCCAGGGTGGCCACCATATGCCGGTTCTGTTCCCCCTGCGCCCGCTTCTCTTCTTCCAGGGACTCCATGGTCCGTTGCTGCAAGGCGCTCAGGTCCTTGAGGCGTTCTTCCACCTCCCGTTTCAGGACCCGCAGTTGATCTTCCCTGGTAGCCACGGCGTTTTCCCGGGCTTGCAGGGCCTGGCGCTCTTTTTCCAGCAGGGACATGACCCGAGGCATGGTGGGGGGGGCTTCGCTTTCCGCTTTGGCAGGAGTGGCAGCCTCGCTGGCTTTCGGCCCCACCCAGGGTAAAAACCCTTGGGGCGCCATCATCATGGCGGAAACGGCAATCTTGCCCAGTAGTCCCAAGAGCAGGCAACTGCTCAAAATTTTCCAGTTTGGCCAAGGTTGGCGGGCAGCATTTTCCATGTCCGTCTCCTTTACTACAGTTTTCAGTTTTTGGTTTTTAGTTTTTAGTAAAAAAACATAACCTTAACAAAAGTTAATCGCCAAGTTAGCTCGCCATATCATCCTGATATTATTTGGTTTTCACTAATAACTGAAAACTATAAACTAAAAACTGTTTTTAAATCTGCCGATGACGATGTCTTCCGTCTCTTTTTCCATGACCTTCAGCAATTCCCGGCGGTATTGCGCAAATTGTTTTTCCCGCAACTGCTCCAGGAGGCGCCTTTCCTGATACCGCTGTTTCAGGGCTTCCATTTTCATTTGGACCACGGCTTTCTGTTGCTCAACCTGATGCTTGAAGCCTTCCACCGCGGTCTTTAAGTGCTCCAGGTACGTTTTTAAGATGCTGAATTCCTGGGGCGTCCATTCCCTTTCTTTTCCTTGCAAATCTGCTGCCAAACGGATGCGCAGATCTCTGGTCTGCTCCAGAGCCTGGCGAAGCTTTTCCAACTCCTTTTGGGCCTGGGCCACTTCCCATCTGGCCTGTTCTTCCCGCAGCCCCCTGACCTTGAGGACCGTTTCCAGGGAAAAGCGGAAGCGGCCGACGCGGCTCATGGGGCAAAGATTGCCGCCAGCTCTTCTTGAGCCTGGGCCATGGAGACCGCTTCTTCCACCCTCTGGCGCAAGTAGCGGTTGACCGCGTCATTTTTATCCAGAGCGTAATCAATCTCGGGATTGCTGCCCCGGACGTAAGCATTGATATTGATTAGATCTTCGGCACGACGGTAGGCTGCCACCACTCTGACAAACTTCTGACGGTTGTCCTGGTGCTCCTCAACCGTCACCTGGGGCATGAGCCGGCTGATGGAACCCAAGATGTCGATGCAGGGGTAATGACCCCGGTCCGCCAGGTCCCGGGAGAGGACGATATGCCCGTCCAGGATGGCCCGCACCGCGTCGGCGATGGGTTCCATGAGATCGTCCCCCTCCACCAAGACGGTGTAGATGCCGGTGATGGTGCCCTTGCCGCCGCAGGTGCCGGCCCGCTCCAGCAGGCGGGGCAACTGGGTGAACACCGAAGGGGTATAGCCCCGGGAGGTGGGAGGTTCGCCGATGGCCAGCCCGATCTCCCGGCCCGCCATACAGAAGCGGGTGATGGAATCGAGCATCAGAATGACGTCGTGCCCCTGATCCCGGAAGTATTCGGCAATGGCCGTGGCCAGGTATGCCCCCCGGAGCCTTACTAAAGGCGGGCTGTCGGAAGTGGCGGCCACCACGCAGGACCGGGCCAGACCCTCGGGGCCCAAATCCTTTTCGATAAAATCCTTGACCTCCCGGCCCCGCTCCCCGATGAGGCCGATGACGCTGATATCCGAGCGGGTGTGGCGGGCGATCATGCCCATCAAGGTGCTTTTGCCCACCCCGGACCCTGCAAAGATGCCGATGCGCTGCCCTTTCCCCAGAGTCAGGAGACCGTTGATGGAGCGGATGCCCACGTCCACGGGTTCGGAGATGGGCTGGCGGGCGCAGGGGTTCAACTGCGAGCTGTAAAGGGGATAGGTCGTATCCAGACCCAGGGGGCCTTTGCCGTCCAGGGGTTTCCCCAGCCCGTCGATCACCCGGCCTAGCAAACCCTGCCCCACCGGTACCATGGCCTGGCGGTCCGTGAGCACCACCCGGGATTTGGGGCGGATGCCCCGCACCTCGCCGTAAGGCATGAGGAGCACCTCATGGCGGCGGAAGCCCACCACTTCGGCCAGGATGGGGGGCTCGGAGGGGGTCATATGCACTTGGCAGACCCCGCCCACCGCGCTTTGGGGGCCCCGGCTGCTGATCACCAGGCCCACCATCTCTTGCACCCGGCCGGTGAGGGAATAGGGGTCCAACTCCGTCAGGGACCCCTCCAGGCGCTCCCAATCAATCCGCTTTTTCCTGGCCATTGCCCGCCTGCAGCATATCTTGCACCAGCTGCGCCACCATGGCCCAGCGGTTTTTCACGGTGCCGTCAATCTCTCCGGTTCCGGTCTTCATCAGGAATCCCCCGGCGCTGATGGTGCCGTCCTGCACCATCTCCACTCCCGGGGGCCACTCATCCTGGGGGGCCCATTGCAAAAGCTCATAGTCCTGGGGGTTAATATGCAGTTTGATGTCTTCCGTATCCGTCAAGAGCTGGAAACCTGCGGTCACTATTTCCAGAATAGCCTCCGGCTGGATTTTGAGCTCACGGACCACGATCTTGCGGCTGATAAGGAGCACCAGGTTAACCAGATCCTGCTCCCGCTGCCGGTAGAGCTCTTCCCGATCCCGGATCAAGGCGTTCACCAGATCCTGAAACTGCTGCACCAACTGCTCCATGGACCGCTGTCCCACTTCCCGGCCATCTTTCTGCCCTTGCTGGAAACCCTCTTCGTAGGCTTGCCGCTCAAGGTATTGCGCCTTATCCCGGGCCTCCTTGAGGATACCCCTGGCTTCTGCCAGCAATGCCGGGTCGGTTTCCACGTAGGACAGAGGTTGAAAGCGGTATTCCCGGACCTGGTCGATGTCTTCAGCCTTTTCCATCCCCGGGAAATTAAACTCCTCCACCTCTACTTCGAATTCTTTAAATAAAGACATCTTCGCTACCTTTGCCAGCTAGGACCATCTGGCCTTCGGCCTCCAAACGCTTGGCCGTCTGAATGATTTTCTGCTGTGCGGCTTCCACATCCCTGAGCCTGGCCGGCCCCATAATTTCCAACTCTTCCCGGAGCATCTCCGCCGCCCTGGTGGACATATTCCTGAAGAACTTCTCTTTGAGGTCCTCGGAAGCAGCCTTGAGGGCCATGGCCAATTCTTGGGTATTGACCTCTTTCAGCAGAGACATGATGCCCCGGTCCTCCACCCCCAGGAGGTCTTCGAAGGTAAACATAAAGCGGCGGATATCTTCGGCCAGCGCTTCGTAATCCTCTTCTTCCAGCCGCTTGAGAATATTGGTTTCCACCGACCTCTCCATCTGGTTGAGGATTTCCGCCACCGACTGGGCCCCGCCGATGGCCCGGCCTCCCACCTCTTCCACCAGAGAAATCTCGTCTTTCAAAGCGTTATCAATTTCTTCAATAATCGCGGGTGATACCTGATCCAGGTTGGCAATGCGCCGCACCACCTCCATCTGCAGGTTTTCCGGAAATTGGGAGAGGACTGCGCCGGCCTGGGGCCTTTCCAAATGGGCCAGGACCAGGGCCACGGTCTGCGGGTGTTCATTGCGCAGGTAGCTGGCCACGGTGCGGGAATCCAACTTTTTGATCTTTTGGAAAAACTCCGGACTGGTGTCCAGGTCCAAGTTATCGATCAAATCCTGCTGGCGCTTCATGTCCATGGTGCGGGAGATGGTGTTCTTGAAAAATTGGTCGCCTCGCACCACCAGGGCCTCAGGGGCCTCCATCATCCGGTAGAACTCATCCAGAATGGCAGCCAATTGCTTGGTGGGCACCACATCCAGGGTGGAAATCCTTTTTCCCAGAATCTGTACTTCCTTGTCATCCAGGCGCTTCAGGATTTCGCCGGCGTTGGTTTCCCCCAGGCTGAGAAGCAGCAAGGCTGCCTTGTCAGCGCCACTTAGCCTTTCCGGTTTCAGAGCCATGATTCCCTTTTCCCTTGGGTTAAAATTCCCGCATTATTTTTCGTGGAGCCACAGGCGCAGGACTTCCACCGCCCGGTCCGGATAGGTATTAATCAGTTGCACAATCTTTTCTTTCCCATCCACCGCATCAGGCAAGATCGGGGGAGGGGCGGCCTGGCCCGGGAGCTGGCCCTGGGGCAGCGGCAAGCTCATCTCCCCTCCCCCGGACAGGGCGGCCTGTCTTTCATAAGCAGCCGCACCGCCAGGAACTGACGGGCCTTCCAGGAGGGGGCGACGTGCGGGCGCGGGCCGTTTTTTCAACAGGAACATGAGCACCCCCAGGGCAAGCAGGACCAGGATGCCGATCTTCAGCGAATCCATGACCGTGTCTTTCCAATTGCCGCCTGAACCCACCGCCACCACCCCTTCTGGAGCCTGCTGCGCCAGGGGTGCAGAGGTGATCTCAAACTGGTCGCCTCGATCCATCGAGAAGCCGATGGCCTTTTTGGCCAGGCTGGCAAACTGGCGCATCTCCTCCGGGGTCCGGGGGCTGAAGGTATGCCCCTTGCCCTTATAGACGCCGTCCACCACCACCGCCACTGACAACCGCTTGATCTTGCCGGGCTGGTCCACTACTTGGCGCAGCGTCCGGTTGATTTCGTAATTGCGCAGTTCGCTCTGGCGCTCGCTGCCCGTAGTCTTATTGGGGGCGGCGGCTGGTAAGCCTACGGGCGGCGTCAGCGGCGGCGGTCCTTTCCCCGGCGGAGGTGCGTTGATGGTTCCTTTGCTCAAATCTGTGTTGGCATCCGGGTTGCCTGAGGATTCCGTGGCCCGGGTGCTGCGCTCCATGGTCTTTTGTTCGCTGCGGATCAAGTCTTTATTGGGCGTAAAGGTTTCTTCCCGGGTATCTATCTTCTGAAAATCCATATCCGCGGAAACCCTGACGATGGATTTTCTGGGGCCCAGAATCTGGTCGAACAAGGATTGCACTTTGCGCTCCAGGCTTTCTTCCGCCTGGCGCTGGAAGGTCATCTGGGTAGTGGACAGACCTCCGGGAGTAAGGGGGTCTTGGGGTTTGCTAAGGATACGGCCGTTCAAGTCCACCACCGTCACCTCATTGGCATGGAGGTCGGGCACGGCGCTGGACACCAGGTTAACGATGCCGTCGATCTGGGCCGGACTCAGACTGCGCCCCGGCCTGAGCTTCACCGCCACGGCCGCGGTGGCCTTCCTTTGTTCCTCTACGAAGAGGGATTCCTTGGGGGTGACGATGTGCACCCTGGCTTCCGCCACTTCCGGCATGCCGCAAATAGTGCGGGCCAACTCCCCCTGCAGGGCCCGCTGGTAATTGAGGCGTTGCACAAAATCGGTGGTGCCCAAGCCCTGGCGGTCGAAGATCTCAAAGCCCACGCCGCCGCCCTTGGGCATTCCTTCACCGGCCATAACCAACCGCATCTCATAGACATTGGCCCGGGGCACCAGGATGGTGCTGCCCCCCGCCTCCAACCGGTAACTGACTTTTTTGCTTTTGAGTTTGCTGACTATGGCCGCGGCGTCATCTTGGGCCAGGTTGGAAAATAGGACCCCGTAATCAGAGCCGCCGCCCAGAAATCCCCAGAACCCCACCGCCAGAAGGCTGGCGGCCATCACGGCCACCACCACCAACCGCTGCATGGCCGGCAGGGCCTGATACTTTTGGGTCAACTCCAGCAGGAACCTTCTCAGCGCGTCCATCCATTCCCCCGCAAAAGACTAATAATGGCTCACCCGCCCTACATACTCATGCGGCTCAACTCCGTATAAGCATCAATCAGCTTATTGCGCACCTGTAATATCAGTTTGAGGCCCAGGCTCGCCTTTTCCAGGGCGAGCATGGCTTCATGAATTTCTTCTTTGCCCATCAGGGTGCCGGTGACCTTCTGGTCGCTGTCCTGATGCAGCTTTTGAACCTCATTCACCATCTGGCCCAGCAGGCTTTGGAAATCCTGCCCTGATGCCGCCGGCTGCGCCAGACCATTGACTCCCTCGGGGGGGAGAAGATTGGGACTTGGGGCCATGACTTTCATTTTAGATTATCCTTTACGGCGCCGGAAAGGCGGAAAAGATTTTCGTAAACGGCCTACTTGACTATGTCTAGAGCCTTCTGGGCCATGGCCTTGCCGGTGCGCAGCACCGATATGTTGGCTTCATACGCCCGGCTGGCCAGCATCAGGTGGACCAATTCCGTTACCGGATTGATATCGGGATAGAGGACCATGCCGTTCTTGTCCGCATCCGGATGTCCGGGATCAAGCTCCGGCCTGACGGCCTTGGGGTCCGAGGTGACCCGCACCACCTCCACCTGTTCCGGACTTCCCAGGTAACTGTCGAAATCGTCCTGGGGAGTGGCCTCCAGCACCACGGATTTCTTCTTGTAAGGGCCTCCCTGGGCGGTGCGGGTAGTGTTAATATTAGCCAAATTCTCAGCAATGACGTCCAGGCGCTGCCTTTGGGCGGTTAGCCCGGAAGCGCTCAAATCCATGGCTTTGAACATGCTCATTATGAACCTCCGCCGCTTCCGGAAATTACCGCCTGCAGATCGCTTAATTTCTTAATCAGCATCTGCACGGAAGCCTGGTAACCCAGTTGGTTTTCTGACATACGCACGATTTCCTGGTCCAGGTCCACATCCGTACCGGTGTCCTGCACCGGCGCGGCGTCCGGATTGCCGCCGCCGAGATGCCCCGGCTCGGTGGTGGTCAGGGTTACTGCCTGGAGATTGCCCCGGGTGTAGTTGCTCAGGATATTATCGAAGTCCATCTCTTTCCGGGTATAATCGGGGGTGTCCAGGTTGGCGATATTGCCGGCGATGACTTGCTGATTTTGCACCCGCCAGTCCAGCGTTTTTTCCAGCAGGCGCATGGCCCCGGTAGAAAAAATTCCCCAAGAAGACATTTTTTCTTTCCCTCCGGCGGACCGTCCTGGGGGAGCCGCCATACATACTTAGTTCAAGGTTCAAAGTTCAAGGTTCAAAGTTAAGATAAGGACTTCGGTTTTTTCCATAAAGTGGGCAGGGCCCATCTGCCCATTTATCTCTGAAGAAACGGTTTCATTTTTTACGTGCCCTTTCACCTGCAGCCCTCATCCCCCAACTTTGAACTTTGAACTCGGAACTTGGAACTTTTTTTCAAGCCACCTGGGAACTATGACTGGACCTGGGAAAAGGTTCAGCACGGTACTCGTGCAATTTATTGCGCAGGGTCCGCACGCTGATGCCCAAGAGCTTGGCGGCATGGGTGCGGTTGCCCGCGGTTTCATCCAGGGCTTGAAAGATCAGGCTCTGCTCCATTTCCCTTAAGGTTACTGGCTTATCCAGTTTGATCGGGGCCGCGGTAGTGGCCGCCGGCGTCTCCACCTGCGCGTCCGCCAGGATATCCCGGGGCTGAATCTGGTGGCCCTGAGCCAGCAGCACCCCCCGGGCTACCGCGTTTTCCAGCTCCCGGACATTACCCGGCCAGGACGCGTTTTCCAGGGCCGCCAGGGCCTGGCTGCTGAACTTAACCGCGCCTTTGTTGAACAATTTGGCGTAGCGGCGCAGGAAATACTCCGCCAGCAAGGCGATATCGCTCCGGCGGGCCCGCAAGGCCGGCAGATTAAAGGCAATGACGTTGAGCCGGTAGAACAGGTCTTCCCGGAAGCGGCTGTTCTGGATGGCGTCCTGCAATTTTTGGTTGGTGGTGGCGATTACCCGCACATTAATGGGCACGGGGTGGCGTCCCCCCACCCGGTCGATTTCGTTTTCCTGGAGCACCCGCAGCAGCTTGGCCTGGAGATGGAGATGCATTTCACTGATCTCGTCCAGAAGCAGGGTGCCGTTTTGGGCCAGCTCGAATTTCCCCAGCTTGCGCATGACCGCGCCGGTGAAAGCCCCTTTTTCGTGGCCGAAAAGTTCGCTCTCCAGCAGGCCTTCCGGGAGAGAGGCACAATTGACCGCGATAAAGGGACCCTGTGCGCGGTCGCTTTTGCTGTGTATATAGCGGGCCATAATCTCCTTGCCGGTGCCTGATTCCCCCTGGAGCAGCACCGTGGCCTGGGTGGGAGCCACGGTATCCGCCATCCGCAGCAGTTGCAGCATGACCGGGTCTTGGGTAATGATGGGCCGGATCTTGGATTCTTCCTCGCTTTTGGCCCCGGAGCCCCCTCGCCAGGGTTCGCGGCCATTACGCAGATGGGGAGATAGGAGCTCCTTCAGCTTTTCCCAACTCATGGGGGAAGGCAGATAATCCTGGGCGCCCCGGCGCATGGCCGCCACCGCGCCTTCCACTGTCGGCCTGGGCGAGACGATGAAGACCGGCAGATAGGGCTCCTCTTGCTTAAATTCCGCAATGAGGCCGGTGATGGCCGGCGCCGGCAGGGTTTCGCTCAGGGCCACCAACAGAAATAAATGCTTCTGTTGCAGGAACAAGTCCCTGCCCCGGTTTTCGTTGGCGACCTGGATCAGTTCCACCGCCAAGGACTTTTGCAATCGCAGCCGGAACTCCTCCCAACGGGGGTCGGCGTCGATCACCAGAATAGCCTTCTTTTCCATGTGCTTGTCCTCGGGAATAATCATTGGACGGGCTCCATCTGCATGCGTGCCAGTTCTAAATCCGCAAGCCTGGTGCGTGATAAGAGTTGCCAAAGATGATCTTTTGCCTGGCCCATCCCTTGGAAGAGCTCCGCGGCGGCTTCTTGATGCTTCTCTTGCAATTGGCTGAGAGCCAGGCGATCCTGATAAAACTCGGAGTTCTCATTTTGGCGGTGGGCGGCAAGCAATTCTTTATAAATCTTGGTCGCCTGGGCGTAATCCCCCTGGGACCACTGCAGTTGGGCCAGTTGCTGTTCCAATCTCTCCTTCATGGCCCCGGGCAGGGGACGGCGCAGGAAATGTCCCAGGCACTGGATCAGGGCCGGCAACCGGGAAGGATCCAAGGACTTGCCGCTCCACCAGTTTAGCAGCACCGCCACGGGGTCTTCATCCGGCTTTTTCCCTTCATCCTTTCCGGAATCTCCGGAGAAAAATCCTTGGGGCAGAGGCAGTTTCTCTAATCTGGCTTGGATCACCGGGGTGACCTCTCCCTGGTTCCGCCGCCACTGCATCCAGGTGACGGCAAAATCATACAGGTCCCGGGTGTTCCAACTCGCTTCCAGCAACCCTACCAGAGCCTGGGTGCGCACTGCCGCCGATCCTTGATCCCGGGCCTGCTGCAGATACCCCCGGGCCTCACAGTAAAGGCCTTTCTCCTGCAACAACTCGCCGATCAACAGGGCGGCTTCCGGGGGCTGGGTCCCCTGGGGCTGGAGTTCCCAGAGGTCCAAGACCTCTTCCACCAAGTTCACCGGGCAGGGGGATTTCTTGCGCACGGCCCGTTCCACTTCCTGCCAGCCCCGGAGCAGAGGCTCCTGGAGTTTCGCGGCGTCCACGCTGCCGGTCAAGGTGGCATTTTTCTGCAAATAACTCTTGAAAGTGGCCAGGGGGTCAGATTCCTTCAGATCCTGGTAGAACCCCAGGGTATTCGCCTGCCATCTGGCTTCTGCGGCCATGGGGTCCTGGGGATAAAGGGAAGCCGCCAGGGCATAGGTATTCAAGGCCCGGTCCTGTTGCCGGTTCTTCTGGGCGAGCCGGGCCATGCGGAAAAGAGCGGCCGCGCGCTCCGGGTGGCAGGGGTACACGTTGATGAATTTGCTCAGGGTCTGCAGACACAAAACGATATCGCCCTGCTTTTCCTGCTCCCGGGCCCGGGACAAAAAGGATTCGGGGTCCTCCACCGCCACCGGCTTCGACTGCGGGACCGTCACCGTCTCTGGGTCATAACTGGGTTTCCTGGCTTTCTTGGGACGCCACTTATTAAACTTCTTCGCCAGCACCAGCGGCCCGCGTTCATGAGACTGGTCATTGGCCCAGGCTCCCGAGGCAGTAGCGGTCAGCCCCCAGCAAATCAGCAGCATCCAGACCCCGAGGCCCATAGGCTTCCTCTTCACTTTATCGCTCCTGGAGCAGGCGTTTACGGTTGAGTTCTTCCAGCAGATGGATGATCCGCTCATTCTGCTTAATAATGGTCAGATTGGTTTTCACCATAAACTGGGAGGACACTGCGATCTTTTCCAGCAAGGGCACCTGCTGATCGCCGTAAGTAACGGCATCCTTCTGGCTCAATCTCTCCATGGCCTTCCAAAATTCGCCATCCAGGATCACATAGGGTTTAACCCCGGTATCTGAGGATTGGGCCGCGGCCGCCAGGGACATGGCCGACAAGATCAATCCCGTTGCCAGAAAAATCGCCCCGATCTTCGCCATGAGCCGCAACGTCATACGCCTGGTAGACATAGCTCCCTCGCTTTTTTTCCCTGAAGCAGCAAGACTCATACCAGCCTCCTGATTAAGACCGCAATTCAGGCAATTGGCCCTCTAAATGGGAAAAAGCAGACCCAAATAATTGACGGCTCCCTTAAAGAGAGCCGTCAAAATGGCCTAAAATTGTCACGATTTTGACACTAGGAAAAATTCTTGGGAACTGATGCGAAGTTTGAGGCGGGCAAGATGTTTTGTTTCTTCATTTTCTCTAACAGGGTGGTGCGATTCAGGTTCAGCAACTGTGCGGCCCGGCTTTTCACCCAATTGCTTTTATCCAAGGCCTTGAGAATCAGGTTCCGTTCAAACTCTTGGACCGCGGCGGTGAGATGAATGCCGTTATCCGGGATTTCCTGGGGCTTGGCCTGGGGGGCGCTGGCTGGCTTATTGCGGAACCGTTCCGGCAATTCCGACGCCGGGATTTCCTCGCCTTCGCTCAGAATCACCAGTCTTTCCATCAGGTTTTCCAATTCCCGGACATTGCCGGGCCAGGGGTAGCGCATCAGGAGGTCCATGGTTTCGGAACTGAGATGTTTAGTCGGCTTCTTCTTTTTCCGGCTGAATTCATGGAGGAAATGCTGCACCAGCAAAGGAATGTCACTGGCCCTGTCCCGGAGCGGCGGCACCCGGATGGGAATGACGTTGAGACGGTAATATAGATCTTCCCGGAAGCGCCCTTTCCGCACCATCTCCTCCAGGTCCTGATTGGTGGCGGCGATCACCCGGATATCCACCTTGATGGTCTTCACCCCGCCGATCCGCTCAAAAGAGCGGTCCTGCAAGACCCGGAGAATCTTAACCTGCAGGCTGGGGCTCATATCCGCGATCTCATCCAGGAAGATGGTGCCGCCGTTGGCCTGCTCGAAGCGGCCGATCCGGGTGCGGATGGCATGGGTGAAAGCGCCGCGCTCATGCCCGAAAAGTTCGCTCTCCAACAATTCTTCCGGAATCGCGGCGCAGTTCACTGGGATTAGCGGTCCTTCCCGGCGCATGCTGTTGTAATGGATGGCCCGGTTGATCAGTTCTTTGCCGGTGCCCGATTCCCCCAGGATTAAGACGGTGCTGTCGGTGTCCGCCACCTTTTTGATGAGTTCGAAGACCTGGATGATGGCTTCGCTGTTGCCCACAATATTGGCGAAGCCATAACGTTTATGGAGCTGTTTTTTGAGCTGGAGGTTTTCCCTTTTTAAGCGGCGGTGTTCCAGGGCCCGGGCCACCACCAGCCGCAATTCCTGGGGGTCCACCGGCTTGCAGAGGTAATCGAAGGCCCCCAGGCGCATGGCGGTCACGGAGTTTTGGATGGTGCCGTAGCCGGTAATGATAATGCAGGAACAATCGGGCTGGTGGCGCACCAGATATTTGAGAATATCCATGCCCCCCAGCCCCGGCAGGGCTAAATCGGTCAGGACCAGGTCGAAGGGCTGATCCTTAACCCTTTGCAACCCGCTTTCCCCATCGGGTGCGGTCTCCACTTCGTAACCTTCGGTCCCCAGGATTTCCTGGAGGCTTTGCCGCACCGCCAGGACATCGTCGATGACCAGAATATTGGCGTTACCCTGCTCCATTTTCTCCCTCCACCAGGGACACTTATACGCTAGTTTGGAAAGTGTGTCAATAATATGACACAATTTTCACTTACGCTAGATTTGAATTTTGGCAGTTTGTGCCGATAAGCTATTTTGGGTTGACTTCCCAAAATCATGCTGTTATGTTGAGTTCACCCCGCCAAAGGAGAGTTGGTGCTACCTACTCTGATCTTTGTTGCCTGCGCCTATCTTGTGTATGCCCTTTTCAGGGTCTGGTCACGGTGTCACCGCAAGCAATTCCTCCCTTACAAATGCCAGCGGCGCAGAGTACGGCTGGGATGGGTCGGGGGGACAGGCGTAGGAGTAGGAATCATCATCCTGCTTTGTATCATCGGTCTTCCCTATCAGGACGAAAATCTCAGAACCGCCAGCATCATCAGCGCCACGTGGGTTCAGGATCCGGTGGTCCCTGCCTTAGCGATGCAGCACCAGGAGAGCTTTCCTCTCAAGAACCAGATAGAACAGGGTCAGCCTGCCTATGCCTACCTCCATCCTGAGAGTCCCTCGCTCCAGGTGCTGCCGGAGAAAAAAGCTCACCGCCCCCGGCGACTGCATAAAGCCGGGATGAAGCATGCTGGCCACGCAGCCAAGACCGTCAAAGTAGTAACCACTGGATCAAAAAAGGAAAAAGCCCCTCATACCAAGATCCGAGCCAAGAAAAAGAAGTCCAATGCTTCGGCGGAATTCTTGGCTGCCAATTCCGGTTAAGAGGATTGCCTCCCACCCGCATCGTTATGGGCAACTCCGATTCACCACCAGACTCCAGGTACCTTAGTCACCAGCTCTGACAGTCATCCTGCACCTAATCGTTTCCCTCGCCCCGAAAATTTTCGTAGTCTTGAAGGCTCTCCCAATCTCGCAATCTGGTGGTATAATGACGGCGATTCTGCGCTAGTGAGAAACTTTGGACAAATCCGCCCCCAACCATACTGAGAAGATCGCCCGGGCCGCAGGCACCGTGAGCATCGCCGTCTTTGCCTCCCGCATCCTGGGGCTGGTGCGGGAGCAGGTCTTTGCCGCGCTCTTCGGCGCCGGCTACGCGTTCGATGCCTTTGTGGTGGCCTACCGCATTCCCAACCTGCTCCGGGATCTCTTCGCGGAAGGGGCCCTGAGTTCCGCGTTTGTCACCGTGTTCACCGAATACCGGCACCTGCGGGGAGAAGAGCGCACCTGGAGGCTGGCCAACAACGTCATCATCTGCCTCTCCCTGCTGGTCGGGGCCATCGTCCTGGCCGGCTTTTTTTGGGCCCCGGATATTGTGAGCCTGATGGCCCGGGATTTCATCAATGTGCCCGGCAAAATTGGGCTGACCGCGTTGATGACCCGGATCATGTTTCCCTTTCTCCTCCTGATCTCCCTGGCCGCGGTAGCCATGGGCATCCTCAATACGGAAGGAAAATTCTTTATTCCCTCCCTGGCCTCCAGCTTTTTCAATCTGGGGGCCATTGTCTTCGGGGTGGGCCTGACCTTGGCCGCCCCCTTCTTCGGCATCCAACCCATCGTTGGCATGGCCTGGGGAGTCTTGATCGGCGGCCTGCTGCAACTGCTCTCCCAGATACCTTTAGTCTTGCGCTGCGGCTTTCGCTTCATCTGGGCCTTGGATCTCAAGGACGAGGGCCTGCGCCGCATCTTCAAGCTGATGCTGCCCGCGGTGGTGGGTCTTTCCGCCACCCAGGTCAATATTTTTATCAATACTTTTTATGCCGCCAGTTGCCCCCAAGGCAGCCTCTCCTGGCTTAATTACGCGTTCCGGTTATTTCATCTGCCCATGGGCCTTTTCGGAGTGGCCCTAAGTATCGCCACTCTGCCCGTGGTTTCCCGGCATGCTGCCATCAAGGATTTTGCGGCGTTGAAAGACGCGTTCCAATCCTCTCTGTCCCTGGCCCTGCTGGTCACCATACCTGCCGCCTGCGGGCTGGTCTTTCTGTCCCAACCCATCATCGCCCTGATTTACCAGCACGGCCACTTCAGCGCCCTGGACACCGGAAAAACAGCCATGGCCCTGCGTTGGTACGCGCTGGGCCTTTTTGCCTTTGCCGCGGTGAAGATCATGGTGCCGGTGTTCTATGCCCTGAACGACACCCGGATACCGGTGATCGGCTCCTTTGTTACCGTGGCCGCGAATCTGCTGTTCATCAACCTCACCCTGGCCCCCATGCAGCACCGGGCCATTGCTCTGTCCACCTCCTTAAGTATGTTTGTAAATTTCTTATTCCTCGGGGCCATGCTCTACCGCAAACTGGGAGGCTTCGAACTGCGCCCCCTGGTGTCCAACCTCTTAAAGGTCGCGGCGGCAAGCCTGGTCATGGGCCTGGCAGTAGCCTGGATTTATCAGACCTTACATCTCCGCTTGGGGGGAGGACTGGCGTCCCAATTTTTGGCCCTAGGCGGGGCCATTGCCCTGGGCATCGGCCTTTACGGCCTGCTCCTATTCTTCCTCAGCATTCCCGAATTCAAGGAACTGACCTCCCGCCTCCAAGCCCTTTGGAAAAAATAGTGGCAAGAGAGCCGGGCTCTCTTTTTTTATGATGATTATTTTCAGTTAGATGATATTATTGCCGATACCTCTCTCAATCTGATTTGAGACTCTCGCCTGTGCGAATGTAATTTTTAAATTTTCTTAACCAGAGATGCTTCATTATCCAAGGCAGTTAGAAGGATTTCAGGCACATATGCAATCCAGGGTACCCCCTGCCCTCATCAGCCCAGGGGGCTCCCGGAATTTAGAGGCTCATGAACCCATCTCCTTCCTGTGCCGTAATCCTGGCTGGAGGCTTGGCCTCTTTCAGCGGGGTCACTGTCGCCCCGGTCCCCAAATTTCTCCTGCCCATCTGCAACTGCCCCTTATACCAATATTGGGCCAGAATTTTCAGCCTCGCCGGGGTCGAAGAGCTGATAATTTGCGTTAGCGCCGAATACGAAGCCCAGGTCGCCGGCTACCTGTCCCACTCGCCACCGCCCATAAATTATCAGATCCGGAAAACTGCGTTGGGCACGGGAGGCTCCCTCAAGGAGGTGGCCGGGGACATCCGGGGCGATTCTTTCTGGGTGGTCAACGGCGATTTGTTGGTGCAGTCTGACCTCTCCCTGATGCACTCTTTTCATCAACAACGTCAGGCCATGGCCACTGTGGGCACCATCAGGATTGAATATGAACCTGCGAAAATGGGGCGAGTGGAGCTTGATGCGAATCATCAGGTTAAAGCCATTCACCGCGTCCATCCCTTCCAGGAAAAACGCAGCTGTCTGAAGCCAGCCGGTCTCTACCTCTTTGCCACCGGGGTCCTGGATTTAATCCCCCCGGATAGTTATTTCGATCTCAAAGAACAACTTTTCCCGATTTTATACCACCTCCACGCGACCACGCTTGCCTGGAAAATTCCTGGATATTGTCAAAATATTGTCAGCCTGGACGATTATCTTCAGGTAAACCGGGACATCATCCTGAAGCGCGTTGAATTTGAGGGCGTCAAGGGCCTCCCGGACGATTTTGCGGCAGCGGCCCCGGCTTCCGGGGTTAATCCCTCCTCCATCCGGGTCCCCCCCTATCTCATCGACGCCAATTGCCAGATTGAAGAAAAGGTTTTGATCCTCGGGCCAGCGGTTATCGGGCCTGACTGTAAGATTCGAGCCGGAGCCGTGGTCAATAACAGCGTCATCTTGGGAAACGCCGTGATCGGGCCGCTGGCCCGGGTGGATCATTGTCTGGTGGGGGCGGATGCAGTCGTGGGCGGGGGCGCGGATATCCGGGATCAGACTCTCGTGGCCGTAACCGGCTCTGCGCCCCGAAAAAAGTCCCGGGCGATCATTCTTGGCAATGTGGCCTGGCAGGTTCCCGCCAGCGGCTTTTACCTGATGGCCAAGCGGCTGATCGATATCGTTTTCTCTGCCCTTCTCCTGGTCCTGTTCGCGCCGGTGATGCTGGCCGTGGCCGTAGCCATTAAGCTTGATTCTCCCGGCCCCGTATTTTTCCGGCAGGTCCGTTGCGGCCGGTACGGACGGGATTTTATCATGTATAAATTCCGCAGCATGGTCAGCGATGCGGAAGACTTAAAGCGCGAACTCCATGCCTTTAATGAAGTGGACGGACCCATGTTCAAGATCATGGCCGACCCCCGGATTACCAAAGTCGGCAAATTTCTCCGGGACACCAATCTGGACGAAATCCCCCAACTCTGGAATGTGTCGAAGGGTGACATGAGTCTGGTGGGACCCCGGCCTTTATCCATGGAGGAAATGCGCTATAATCCCAAATGGCGGGATTGCCGCTTGGCCGTGCTCCCCGGAGTGACCGGACTCTGGCAGGCAATGGCCCATGATAAAGTATTCTTTAACGATTGGATCCATTACGATATAGAATACGTGAATAATTGCTCCCTTTGGTTTGATCTGAAGATTATCCTCATGACCCTTTTTAACGAAATGAAGAATTTTCTGCGGAAAAGACGGAAGAAAGGCAACAATAAGAATAATCTTCCGGATTATATAGTGCATAGCCAATCTTAACCGCGTCTTTCATGACCTTAACCGGGACAGATTCATACTGCCCTTTAATAACCTGGGAATAGGCGTTATAAGGAGTATGATATGGACCAGCGCAAACATCCCCGTCTCCCCAAATGTCTGCCTCTAGAGTTCAACGTGGGCCGCCCCAAAGCGGCGAAATCCCAGAAAACGCAAGGCGTTTTGGGCAACATCAGCTTGGGTGGCATGTATTTTCAATGCACGTCGCCGCCGCAGGTGGAAGCCGGGCAGGTTCTGGAATTCACAGTCGCCATCTCCGCCGATCCCCTGGCCCCAGACCAACATCATGAAATCTCCTACTTTAAAGGCGCAGGGTCGGTAGTGCGGGTGGAATCCCCGAAAAAAGGGTCCCCCTTTTTCGGGATCGCGGTGCAATTCTCCGAACCTTTGACTTTGGCCGGGGTGATGGAAACCCAGGTCCAGGCTGCTCCACTTTCTGCAGCCTCCGAGGACCTGGAGAAGACTTAATTTTCCGGTAATTTCTACCAAGCTTGCAGATTTCCGAAACACCATGCCCATTCTTTGACAGGGCGGGGCCAGTCCTGCGCCCGTTTTCTTAAGGAAAAACCAAAAACCATAGTGGCAGACGGCAACTGCGTCGGCAAGCCGGCCTCCCCAAGGCCTGTTTTAGGGGCACCCTCCGGGGATGCCGCTCATTCCCTGATAAGACTTTCTAAAAATTGAGGAATCAGCCATGAAACCCGGTGAAAAAATCGGCCCGGTCCTTAAATTGCTAGATCAATACTATGGGGACGCCCATTGTACTTTGGATTTTTCCAATCCTCTGGAACTCCTGGTGGCTACCGTACTGTCAGCCCAATGCACGGACGTCAGGGTCAATCAGGAGACCCCCGCGATTTTCCAGAAATATCCCACGGCCGCGGCCTATGCCGCCGCGCCCCTGGCCGATCTGGAGGCGGCTTTTCACCCCACCGGCTTTTTCCGGCAGAAGGCCAAGAGCATCCAGGGCATCTGTCAGGCCCTGGTAGAAAAATACCGCGGGCAGGTGCCGGCCTCCCTGGAGGAATTAGTCAAGCTTCCGGGGATCGGCCGCAAAACCGCCAATGTCATCCTGGGCAACGCCTTCGGGATCCCGGGAATTACGGTGGACACCCACCTGGGCCGGGTGGCCCAGCGTCTCGGTCTTACTGCCAGTAAGGACCCGGTGAAGATCGAATGTGACCTGATGCCGCTGGTGCCCCAAGACCACTGGACCAAATTCTCCCATCAAATGATCTGGCACGGCCGCCAGATCTGCACCGCCAGGAACCCCAAATGTTCGGCCTGCCCCATCCTTCCTTATTGTGACTACGGCCGGAACGCGACAAAAGGATGACGTTGACACCACGTGAAAATCATGGCATAAGACAGAGCAATATCGCCCGTAAAAAAGGGGGAGAAATGATGCAGAAAAAATGGCGGTTAGGGCTGGCAGGGATGCTGGTGGGACTGCTCTTCATCTCGGCATGTATCGAGACTATGTTGATCGGCATGGGCGCCACCGGGGCTATCGGCGCATATAAATGGATGGAAGGGACCATGGAGAAGGACTATCCCCGGGGCATGCCAGAGACTTTCAGGGCCGCCCTGGCCGCATGCAAGGACCTGGGCCTGAAAATCTCCTCCCAGCAGTATAGCCTCACTGACTCTCGCATTGAGGCAGTGCAGCCTCCCGACACCACCGTCAAGATCCAGTTATTGGCCAGACCCAACCAGATCACCACCGTCAAAGTCCGCTTCGGCCTGATGGGCAACCAGGACGCGTCCGCCTATTTCCACCGCCGCATTATGCACCACTTGGGTTTGGCAGCCGCGGACTGAGGCCAGTGAAGTCATAACTATGGGAAAGTTAGGCCGGAAGCCGGGCTTCCGGCCTTTTTTTCAAAATTCATAGCGCACTCCGGCATTGATGAAGTGCGCAGTGTAGCTGCCCCGGCCCACTTCGGCGTTGTAGTTGACCTGGGCCCACAGGTTGTTCTTCAGTCCCAGGGTCAGGCTGCCGCCCACCACCGCAAAATTCCTCTTGGCTGCGCCAGTTTGAAAATTGAAAGTGCTGCCGCCCTGGCTGAGGCTGGCGTTGAGGCCCCGGCTGCCATCCGCGAATTCGTGTTCATAAAAGGCGTAAACCTGGGGGGCTGCTTTGACCTGCCCCGCCCGGAAGGGCACGGTCAGTCGGCCGCCCAACCCGGTTTGCAGGGAATCCGCGGTCTGGGAAGCCACCTGCAGGTTGAGGGCTCCGGCGTCAGTCTCCGTGAAGGAATTCACCCAGATATGGGAGTAGGCCAGGGTGGCCGCGGGGGTGAGGATATAGCGCCAGAGCCGGATGTCGTAACCAGTTTCTCCGTACGCGTTGAATTGGTGGCCGGTGGTGGAGCTTTGCGCGGTGCGGGACAGACCTCCGAAATTGACCCCCCGCTCCAGGTCAAAGAGATTGAGCGCGTAGCCCAGGGAGCCGTAAGCATATAAGGAGTTGGCAAAATAGGCGGCGTAGGCGTCAAGAGGCCAAGTATTGACATTAACGCTTCCCCCGGAGTCACGGAAGCCTGCGGCAGTATGGCTGTAGCCGGTGGCCAGGCCCAACAGCAGATTATCCGCCACCCGGCAGTCGCCTCCCGCGGAGAAGCCGCCCAGGGTGAAGTCGTAGCCGGTCTGGTTCACTGTGGATTTCTGGCTGCCGAAGGCCGCGCCGCCGTCTGCAAAGAGACCCCAGCGGCTCTCCGGAGCTTTGAATTCATTTTTGGCGCTGATCAAGCCGGGGGCGAAGGCGCCGTTATAGGCCAGCATCACCCCCTGCTGTCCCGAGTAATTCAGATCAAGACCGCTCAGGCCGCCGCTGCGGTTGAACTTCTCCGATCGGAAGCGCAAATTCGTGGTGCGGCAGGCGAGGTTCCGCATCTGAAAAGTGGCCCCGGCAAAGCCCAAGGTGGTCAGGGCTCCGGCCTTTTCCGGGGAGATCTGCTTGTATGCGTCCTGCACTGCACTGTTGCTCGGCAGCTTGTCCACCGCATCCAACACCCCGCCCAGGTCCCCGGACGTAACCCCGGCCAGGCCGTTGAGCATGGCGCCCACCGCGGCCTGGCTGGAATTTAGGCCCAACCCCGGGTTCTGATAATCCCGGATAACTAACAGGTCGAGGCTGTTGGGGGTATAGCGCTGCTGCCAGGACAGCGTGGGGCTGATCCAGGAGTCAGTCAGGGTCAAGGTCCCGGTGAGGCCGCCCGCGGCCGTGAGGACGCTAAAGACCCGGCCTCCCAGGGAGCGGTCGCCCAGGAGCACCGGACTCAGTGTGCCGCTTAGGGAAGCAGTGCCGCCAATGTTAAGCCTTTGGTAGTTCGAAGCGGAGGCAATCCCCAACGCCAGGCTGCCATTGGCATTCTGGATGTAATTGCCGCCCACGGAGAGGCTGCCCCCCAACAAAGACAAACTGCCCCGGCTCCCGGCATTGGCTGCCAGGGTCAGATCCCCGGCAATGGTGTGGACGCCGGCGGTCTGGATGAATGAGCCCTTGCCGGAATACCCGATCCACTCGTCCTGGACTGAGAGGGCTCCGCCGCTCAAGGTATAGACGCCGACGCCTGTGAGACGATAACCCAGAACCAGATCATGGGCCACGGAATTGTTGCCGCCGCTTTGGTTGAAGGCGCCGGTTCCCTGGTAGCCCACACATTCGCTGGCCGCAGCCAATGTGCCCCCCCTCAGGTTATAGGCCCCACTGCCGCTCAGGCCATTGCCCAACCCCACCGTCAGGCTCTCTGCCACCTGGTTCGTGCCATTGGTCTGATTGAAGATGCCGACTCCAAAGTGCCCAACTGTTTCGGACCACGCAGAGAGGTTGCCATTATTGAGGTTATAAATGCCGTTGCTGCCGTTCCAATAGCCCAAGACCAAACCGATCTTGCCGAAACCCTTTACTACGGTATTGCTGCCGCCGTCTTGATTTAGAATGCCATTGCCGTAGTAGCCTATCAGTTGGTTAATAGTGTAAAGGCTGCCGCTGCTCAGGTTATAGGTACCATTGCTGGCTCCATAACCGCCGAGATAAAGGTTTCGATCAACGGTATTGGTGCCGCCGGTCTGATTGAAGACGCCAACTTCGTTATAACCGATATATTCAAACCCGGCGGAGAGGGCGCCGCCACTCAGGTTATAAACGCCGGCGCTGCCCGAGGAAAAGCCCAAGAGGAGGATGCCGGCTAAGGTAGTGCTGCCATCGCTCTGATTGAAGGTGCCATTGCCCCCTGCTCCAAAACCCAGGTAGAGGCTGACGGCGGCATTAGCGCCGCCGCTTTGGTTGAAGACACCAGCCCCAAAGTTGCCGACTATCTCCCCTTCGGCCATAGAGAGGTTGCCGCCGCTCAGGTTATAGATACCGCTGCTGCCGGAGTTATAGCCCAGATATAGGATTCGGCCGGCGTTACTGAAATCATTCTGGTTGATGATGCCGTTGGAGTTCCGCCCCACAGTTTCATAATCATAGGTGATGTTGCTGCCAACCGTATAGGTAGCGCCGCCGTCCACCGTGAGGTCCGCAGCCTGGGACGAAGCCGCGGCCAGGATGACCGCCAAAGTCCAACCCGCTGCCATCAACCCGCGCCAGATGCTGCCCCCTGCCATCTGCTTCCCAGCCTTTCCTCTTTTTCCCATTGAATCGGGATATTATCAGCTTCACCCTCCCAGGTTTTTTTACAGAAATCAATAAGGAAATTCCTGGATATATCTTTTCCCTAGAGACCTTTATCAAAGGAATGTTAAAGAAATCGCAGATTATCCGGTTGTAATACTAAGTAGCCGTATAGCTGAAAAGTGAAGCGCATCCCGTCTGCAGCTATTGAATAGCTGACTAAGACGGGAGGCGTCGCGCTTTCCCGCCTTACATGCTCAACGATTTGGATATAATTTCGAGGAGGAACTACTCTCAGAATTGTCTTAAGAACCGCAGGTCGTTTTCGAAGAAGAGGCGGATATCGTCGATACCGTATTTGAGCATGGCGATGCGTTCGATGCCCAAGCCGAAGGCAAAACCGGTGTATTCCTCCGGGTTGTAGCCCACAGCTTCAAAGACCGCGGGGTGGACCATGCCCGAGCCCAGCACCTCCAGCCAGCCGGTGGTCTTGCAGACCCGGCAGCCTTCGCCCCGGCAGATGACGCACTCGATGTCCACCTCCGCACTGGGTTCGGTGAAGGGAAAATAGCTGGGGCGGAAGCGCACGCCTACTTCCGGACCGAACATCTCGTGGACGAACGCGGTGAGGACCCCTTTGAGGTCCGCAAAGGTCACGCCTTTATCCACCAACAGCCCTTCCACCTGGTGGAACATGGGGGTGTGGGTCAGGTCGGAATCCCGGCGGTAGACCCGCCCGGGCGCGATGACCCGGACCGGCGGCCGCCGCTTTTCCATGGTGCGGATCTGCATGGGCGAAGTGTGGGTGCGCAGCAGGACTTTCTCGTTGAAATAGAAAGTGTCCTGCATGTCCCGGGCCGGATGGTCCGGGGGGATATTCAGGGCCTCGAAATTATAGTAATCCAGCTCCACCTCGGGGCCTTCCACGGTTTCAAACCCCAGGTGCAGAAAGATGTCGCAGACTTCCTGGTTGATCTGGGTGAGAGGGTGCAGGCGCCCCCAGGGCTGGCGGCGGCCCGGCAGGGTGACGTCAATGGCCGGGGCCGCGGCCCGGCGGGCCGCATCTTTGAGCGCGGCTAAAGCCTGAATCAGAGCTTCTTCCAGGACCTGCTTGACGCTATTGGCCTCCTGCCCCCGGCGCCGCCGCACTTCCGGGGCCAGTTGCCCCAGGCTGCGGAGGATTTGGGTTAAAGCTCCCTTGCGGCCCAGGTACTTCACCCGCAAGCCCTCCAAGGCTTCCACCGTCGCGGCCGCCTGGATTTCGCCCAGGCCAACTTCCTGGAGTTCCTGAATCTGTCGGTCCATGGTGAGCTTTCAGCTTTCAGCGCTCAGCTGTCAGCTTGAATAAAATTATTAAGAAGGTTTATGAGATATTACTTGTAACATCCTGTTAATCATGGCTTTTTATCTTCTGGTTTGCCAAACGGTGTTCTGCCTAGAAATGACATCAGCTATTCCCTAAGCGGCAGCCCCAGCGCAGCTTGGGCAAAAAATGCGTTCCCAAGCACAGCTTGGAAACGAGAAGAAATTGTGAAGCTTGCAGCTTTTTCCGTAGGGGCGAACCTTGTGTTCGCCCTGGACGCTTCAGGGCGAACACAAGGTTCGCCCCTACATGACTATCCCGACAGCTAAATGGCCTGCTTGGAAAGTTCCGCCACCTGGGCAAAACCTGCGGGGTCGAAGACGGCCAAATCCGCCAGGGCCTTGCGGTCCAGGTTGATCTGGGCCTTCTTCAGGCCGCCGATGAACTTGCTGTAGGACATCCCCAGGGGACGCAGGGCCGCGTTGATGCGCACGATCCATAAGGCCCGGAACTCACGTTTCCGCACCTTGCGGTCCCGGTAGGCAAAGGCTAAAGCCTTTTCCACGCCTTCCCGGACGGAGCGGTA
The DNA here is from genome assembly GCA_021813445.1 of Deltaproteobacteria bacterium. Taxonomy (GTDB): domain Bacteria; phylum Desulfobacterota; class Desulfobaccia; order Desulfobaccales; family 0-14-0-80-60-11; genus SURF-52. Next base: position 68,523 of record JAKAKP010000090.1, on the reverse strand, counting down.
GAGGCGGCGGCGGCCGCTGCGGTAACCGCTGGCCAGTTTCAGAAATTTTTTGCGGCGGGCCCGGGAGGCCACACTTTTTCTCACACGTGACATGGGTTGCTCCTATTTCCTCAACAGTAAGGTAAGAGGCGTTTCATGGCCTTTTCATCGACTGCAGCCAGATAATCCGGCAGCCGCAAGTGGCGTTTCCGCTTCCGGTTCTTGCTGGTCAGGATGTGGCGCTGGTTAGGATTCTTCCTTTTCAGACGGCCGCTGGCCGTGGCGTGAAAACGCTTGGCCGCGCCCCGGTGGGTTTTCATTTTCGGCATAACTTAACCCTCACTTATAAATACAGTTTTTAGTTTTTGGTTTCTAGTTTTTAGCAAAAATATAACTGCATCGGCCTGTTCCAGAAAGCAACCGGCCCCATATTACCAGGGATGGTTTAACCATTAAATATAACCAAAAACTAAAAACTATAAACCATCTTTTATTTGGGAGAGACGATCATGCTCAGGTTCCGGCCTTCCAGTTTGGGGTGCTGCTCCACCACCGCGATATCCGCCAGGGCCTCGGACATCTGGGCTAACATTTTGAAGCCCCGGTCGGGATGGGCAATCTCCCGGCCCCTAAAGATCACGGAGATCTTGACCTTGTCCCCTTCGGACAAAAAGCGCCTGGTGTTGCGCAGCTTAAAGGCCATGTCGTGTTCTTCGATCTTGGGCCGCACCTTGATCTCTTTTACCTGGATGGTGGTCTGCCGCCGCCTGGCTTCCTGCTGTTTTTTGCTCTGCTGGTACTTATACTTGCCATAATCCATGATGCGGCAGACGGGGGGGGTGGCCTGGGGAGCCACTTCCACCAGATCCAGGTTGGCCTCCACGGCCCGGGCCAGGGCCTCCCTGGTGGGCATAACCCCGACCTGCTGCCCGTCGGCGGCGATAAGACGCACCTCCGGAACCTTGATCTGCTCGTTGATCCTCACGCGCTGCTTCTGGATGGCCGTCACCTCCTGAAATTTATCTCGATTTGGCAGGAGTGGGAATGCGCCCTTCCTCCTGCACCCACTCAATAAAAGTCTCTAAGGGCATATCTTTCCACTCCGTGCCGTCCCGCAACCGGGGCGACAGAGTCCGGCTTTCGGCCTCCCGGTCCCCGATGACCACCATGTACGGGATTTTCTGCATCTGTGCTTCTCTAATCTTATATCGCAGGGTCTCCGGCCGGGTGTCCAGCTCCACCCGCAGACCTGCGGCCCGCATCAGGTCGTATATTTCCTGGGCGTAGTCATGCACCCGGTCGGTGATGGGCAGCAAGACCACCTGCACCGGGGCCAGCCACACGGGGAACGCGCCCGCGTAGTGCTCCACCAGGACGCCCATAAAGCGCTCCAGGGACCCCAGGATCACCCGGTGCAGCATCACCGGCCGGTGGCGCTGCCCGTCCGCGGCCACATAGGTGAGATCGAAGCGCTCCGGCAGGGTAAAGTCGCACTGGATGGTGGCGCACTGCCAGCGGCGCTGCAACGCGTCTTTCAGCTTGATATCGATCTTGGGGCCATAGAAGGCCCCCTCCCCTTCACAGATATGATAAGGCAGGCTCCGGGTTTTTAAAGCCCCCTTCAAGGCATTCGTGGCTAATTCCCATTCCGCGTCGGAGCCGATGGACTTTTCCGGGCGGGTAGAGAGCTCCACTTCGTATTCAAAGCCGAAGATGGCCATGACTTCGAAGACAAAATCCAGGACCCCGGTAATCTCGCTTTCCACCTGCTCTTCCGTGCAGATGATATGGGCGTCATCCTGGGTGAACTGGCGCACCCGGGTCAGGCCGTGGAGCACGCCGGAGCGCTCATGGCGCAGGACCGTGCCCAGTTCGAAGAAACGCAGGGGCAGTTCCCGGTAAGAGCGCACCCGGGATTTGTAGATCAGCATGTGGGCCACGCAGTTCATGGGCTTGATGCCGTAGAGCGTCTCTTCCACCTGGCTGAAATACATGTTGTCCCGGTAGTTGTCCCAATGGCCCGAGCGTTTCCACAGGTCGGCCTTGAGCATCTGGGGGCCCATGACGATCTGGTAGCCCCGGCGCAGGTGTTCCCGGCGCTCGAAATCCTCGATGAGGCTGCGGAGCAATGCACCCTTGGGGAGGTAGATCACCATGCCGGGGCCGGCCTCCTCTTCGATGAGGAAGAGCCCCAATTCCCGCCCCAGGCGGCGGTGGTCCCGGCGTTTGGCTTCCTCTAACAGCTCCAGGTGCCGCTGCAATTCCTCGGGGGTGGCGAACGCGGTGCCGTAGAGCCGCTGCAGCATGGGCCGGTGCTCGTCCCCCCGCCAATAGGCCCCGGAAATGGACGTCAGCTTGAAGGCCTTGATATAGCCGGTGGAAGGCACATGGGGCCCGCGGCAGAGGTCCACGAAATCCCCTTGCTGATAGAGACTGAGGGCCTGATCCGCGGGGATATCCTCCAGGATTTCCACCTTGTAGGTTTCCCCCTGGTCCTGAAACAGGCGCAGCGCCTCGTCCCGGGAGACCTCCCGGCGCGCAAAAGGCAGGTTCCGCTTGACGATCTGGGCCATCCGCTTTTCAATGCGGGCCAGGTCTTCCGGCGTAAACGGCTCCGGCACGTCAAAATCGTAATAGAAGCCCGCCTCAATGGCCGGGCCGATGGCGATCTTGACCCCGGGAAAGAGCGAACGCACTGCCTCCGCCATGACGTGCGCGGCGCTGTGGCGCATGATCTCCAGGCCCTGGGGGGAGTCCAGCCGCACCGGGGCCAGGGTGCAGTCCCGCTCCAGGGGACGGGTCAAGTCCAGCAATTCCCCGTCCACGCTGGCGGCCACCACTTGCCGGTCCGCGGCCACTCCCAGGTCCTTGAGGGCCTGACCCGGGGTCACGCCCTCAGGCTCTTCCCGGCTCGGTCCCTGCTCCAGTTGGATTTTGATCATGCGCTTGCCTTATAGGTAGCACAGGCTTTCCAGCCTGTGCGGATCAGCGGGGCGGGCGAGACGCCCGCCCCTACGATTTTTCTTCCTTATTTAAGTGGACCGCAGGTCCGGAATAACTTCCTAATAAATAAAAAGGCACCTCGGGCGTCAGCAGTAACTCTCCGAGATGCCGTTTTCAGTCTTACATAAATAGGTTCACGGATGCCGCCGTGTTACTCCTCGATCTCCCCAGACAGACGTCGCCCTCTGGATGCTAATTCCGCCTGAGTATTTCTCATAAATACCTGGTTATGTCAAGCATTTTTCCCGGGAGAATGCAAGAAGCGGGACCTTGGCAAAAATCCTCCAACCTGTCATTCTGAGGGAGCCAACTTGTCATTCTGAGGGAGCGGAGCGACCGAAGAATCTAGCGGTGGGAGGCCTGGATTCTTCACTCCGCTGCAAATGGCTTCTAATATTATTCTCTCTCCCCTCCGGGGAGAGGGTTAGGGTGAGGGGGGCGACTTTGGCTAAGTGGCTGTAATTAAACAAAAGACGCCACCCCCACCCCGGCCCTACCCCCTCAAAGGGGGAGGGGGAAAAGACCGCTGCCCTTAATCCCCAAGCAGCAAGGTCACAAAGGAGCTCACCGTGCCCCCGGAGTATTGCCAGATGACTTTGCTATTTGGACCGTAGACCGTAACGCGTTTCATGTTTGCTATGGTGATGGTGGTGCCGCCGGTGCCTTGCTTACATAAGATGCTGCCCTGATAATCCTTGACGGTAAAGTTCTGCGTACCCCCAGTGATGTTCAGGGTGTTCGGCCCGCCCCGGCCGCCCAGGATGGTGGCCACGTTGTTGCCTTCGCCCACAACTATAGGTAATGGTATTCTGGCGGGGGCCGCCGTAGATCTTGACGACATCGTCACCGGAACCGTCATTGACAGTAATCGTATTATTCCCGGCGCCGCCGTAGACCTCGTTATAGTCGTTATTCTCACCGCCAACTGCATCTATGACATTGTCACCCTGGCCGCCCACCTGGATAGTGGTATCGTTGCCCGCGCCGCCATAGACAGACATGGTACTCTTCCCCTGGCCGCCGTACTGGTAGATGGTCTCGTTGCCGGTGCCGCCGTCGATGGTCATGGTGCTGGCCTGGGACCCGCCCACCTGGAGGAGCCAGTCATTGCCTGCATCGCCGCCGATGTACTGGGTAATGCTGTCCAGGCCGCCGTATTCGATGATCTTGTCCTTGCCGGTGGTGCCGAACTCGATCTGCTCCGCCACCCCGGACTGGCCCCGGGCGTCATCCACCTTGACATAGTGGAAGTTCGAGTCCGGCGGGGGCGTGGGCACCGCCGGCGGGTCGGGGGGATAAGGTCCCGGGAAAGCCGCGTGGGCCAGAGGAACAGGCAAGAGGGCTAAGATCAAAATGAGGGTCAAAAAGAAGCGCTGCGGCCGGGCCGGTTTCATCTCCAAACCCTCCTTATCTTCCCCCCCCTTTTTTTAAGGGGGGTCAGGGGGGATTTTATAACCGCCTGAAAATCCCCCTAAATCCTCCTTTAGAAAAGGGGGACTTTAGTTGATTCCAGGGTTTATGCCAGAAATGAGAAAGCCGTTTTCTTCATCCCCTGTTTAATGGGGAGGTAAGGGGGGGATCTTATAACCCGCTGATACGAATGCGCATGTAGGGGCGAACCTTGTGTTCGCCCAGGTTTGCCAAACGGCACAGGGCGAATACAAGATTCGCTACGGGAAAATATCCATTTGTTGGCGAATTGGTAGGAAAATCCTGTAATTCATTTATCACATAATTATGCTGATTTCCAGCAAATTTTGCTGAGGGAGGGATTGATGCCAGGGTCCATTCAGAAAAATGGCCTTGTCATTCTGAGCCTTGCCCAGCATCTTAAAATCGCCGCATCCATTTCCCCGGCACATCACCCTGGACTTGACAGACGGAAACCGCTACAGTAAATGCATACCAGTTTTTCAGCAAAATAGGCTGCGGATACTTCCATGGTTGTAATTGTCGCGCTGCTGTTGGCCTTTCTGGCTTTGGGCGTGGGGCCCGCACCGCCCCCGGCCCCGCCCCCGGCGGAGCCCGTCCAGGCCTTGGCCTTTCCCTATTTCCGGGTGCCGGAGAAGGTGACCCTCTGCGGCGAACCCGTGCCCGTAAACGATCCGGATGTCCGGGAAGACCTGGACCGGGAATTCACCATCATCGTCTGGAGCCGGGCCCAGAGCACCATGTGGCTGAAACGGGCCCAGCGTTACTTCCCGGTGATCGAGCGGAAAATCATGATGCAACATCTGCCCCCGGACTTGAAGTACGTGGCCGTGGCCGAAAGCGATTTCCGGCCCAAGGCCCGTTCTTCCGCGGGGGCTCAGGGTATCTGGCAATTCATCCCCCCTACGGCCCAACGCTTCCAACTCAAGGCCAACAGCGCCGTCGACGAACGCCTGGATTTCTTTGCGGCCACGGACGCGGCCTTGCGCTACCTCAAACAATTGCACCAGATGTTCAACAACTGGACCCTGGCCCTGGCCGCGTATAACTGCGGGGAAGCCAGGGTGCGGAGGGAGATGGCCGCCCAAGGGGTAAGTGACTACTACCATCTGAGCCTGCCGGAGGAGACGGAGCGCTACGTCCATCGGATTATTGCCGCCAAGCTCATCATGGAGGATCCGGCCCGCTATGGCTTCGACATCCCCCCGGACCAGCTTTATCCGCCGGTGGCTGCCGATGATGTGGACTTCGCCATCACCAAGGAGGTGCCGGTCAAAACCCTGGCCGACGCCTGCGGCACCTATTATAAGACCATCAAACGCCTCAATCCCTGGATCAAAGGCACCACGCTGCCTCCGGGCGCCTACCACCTGCTGGTTCCCAAGGGCACCAGGGCGCGTTTCAAGGATGCCTATACGAAAGGGCAGATCGGTTAGAAACAAGTTCAAGGTTCAAGGTTCAAAGTTCAAAGTTAGAAAAGAAATCGTAGCTTCCCATTTCAGATGTAAGTCATACTTTGTAACTCACCAGGCCCAACCTTGAACCTTGAACTCTGGACTTTGAACTATGTTAAGGGGGAGAATTGCAGGCTTCTGAAAAAGAAACCGTTTCCATATTAATCACCGGCGCCTGGGTGCTGACCCAGAACCCGGAGAGGGAGGTCTTCTCCCCCGGTGCGGTGGCCATCCGGGGGGAGGAGATTGTAGCCGTGGGCCCGCCAGGGGAGCTGCAGAAGCGTTATGCCGCGGCCAAGGTGCTGGATTATCCCCAGGGCCTCATCATTCCCGGTTTAATCAACGCCCATACCCATGCGGCCATGGCCCTGTTCCGGGGGCTGGCCGATGATCTGCCCCTGGAGGAATGGCTCTCTGCCCACATCTTTCCCGCGGAGCGCCATCTGAACGGGGATTTCGTTTATTGGGGCACCAAGCTGGCGGTGGCGGAGATGCTCCTGTCCGGCACCACCACTTTCTGCGACATGTATCTCTGGTCCGCCCAGGTGGCCCAGGCCGCGGCGGAAACCGGCATCCGCGCAGTAGTGGGCGAGGTCTTGTACGATTTTCCCTCCCCCAATTACGGCCCGCCCCAGGCGGGTTTGCAGTATAGCGAAGAACTCTGCCGCGTCTGGCAGGACCACCCCCGGGTGCAGGTGGCCATCCAGCCCCACTCGGTCTATACCTGCTCGCCGGACCTCTTGCAGCAATGCGGGGAACTGGCCGCCCGGCTCAATACCCGGCTCATCATTCATCTCTCTGAAACCGCCACCGAAGTGGCGGACTGTGAGGCCAAATACAGGGCCACGCCGGTGGGCCACCTCCACCGGCTGGGGCTTCTCAGCCACCGTCTGCTGGCCGACCACGGGGTGGTCTTGACTCCTGCCGATCTGGAACTGCTGGCGGCCAGCGGCGCGGGCGTGGCCCACTGCCCGGAGAGCAACATGAAGCTGGCCTCCGGCATCGCCCCGGTGGTGGACCTCCTGGATCAGGGGGTGCCGGTGGGCCTGGGCACCGACGGCTGCGCCTCCAACAACAATCTGGACCTGCTCCAGGAGATAGACACCGCGGCCAAGCTGCAAAAGGTCCATCGTCTGGACCCCACGGCCTTGCCGGCGCCCATGGCCCTGGACCTGGCCACCCGGGGGAGTGCTAAGGTTTTAGGATTGGAGCAGGAAGTGGGGGCGCTCATGCCGGGACTGAAGGCCGATCTGGTGATCATCGATCTGGACCAGCCCCACCTCACCCCCATCTATGATCCTTACTCCCACCTGGTTTACGCGGCCACCGGTGCGGACGTCCAGACCGTGCTGGTGCACGGCCGGGTGCTGGTCCAGGACCGGCGCCTCCTCTCCTTTGACCTGGAGGAAACCCTGGCGCGAGCCCGGGAATTGGCCCGCAGTTTGCGAAATAATTGTGGCGGTTAGCGAACCCACGGCCCCGGCGCCATACCGGCCGGTCCGTCACGGAGGAGGCAAAGCCGATGAACGTAAAGATTATTTCCCGGAGACGCAATGTCCGCGCCGTCACCATAAAGCTCACTGACGGCACGATACTTCAGGGGCAGGTAAACCTTTATCATGAAGAGATGCAATTGAACCGCGTCAGCGATCTCTTCACCAGGGACAAGGACCCTTTCCTGGCGGTCTTCGATGTCACCATGGAAGGAAAAAAGGAAAAGGTGTTCATCGTCAACAAACACCAGATTATCTGGATCGCCCCGGAAGATTAAGGTAGGCTCAGCTGCGGGCGATGAGGAAGACCCCCACGCAGGTGACCAGGATGCCGGCCATGCGGGTAAAGGAGACGGATTCCCCGAACATGACCCGGGCCAAAATCGCGGTGAAGACATAACCCAGGCTGATCAAAGGATAGGCATAGCTCACTTCCGCCTTGGCCAGGACGATGAGCCACACCAGGAAGCCCAGGCCATAGCAGACCAGGCCCAGCAGCACATTGAGATTGGTAGCCGCCTTCAGAAACACGGGGGGCAGCGTGCTCAAGGACAGGGAGAAGTTGCCGAATTGGGACATGCCGTATTTCAGTGACAACTGGCCCGCCACATTGAGGATTACGTCCAGGAAGATTAGGGCCAGCACCAGATATTTAACCATTGCCGCTTTCCTTATTGAGTGATAATTCTTGCGAATATATAAATATTCAGTATCGGAAATGTTCCGCCCGGATGCAAGTAAATAATCCCTCCCCTGCCCTGCCCCCGGCCAATGTGATCCAGCGGCTGGATCCGAGGACCAAGATAATTCTGTTGCTGGCCAGCTTCCTGGCGGTGCTGCTGCCGCAAAAGCCCGAAGTGGTGGGCCTGGCCGCGTTGCTGGTCCTGGGACATCTGGCCCTGGCCCGGGCCTGGGGGGAACTATACCGCCTCCGTTGGCTGCTGTTGATCCTGGCCCTATTCAGTCTGGCGGTCTGGTCGGTGGTGGCCCAGGGGCCGACCCCGCTTTTCTGGCGGGTGAGCCGGGAATCCCTGGCCTTCGGGTTGGCCACTTTCTTGAAATTGGGGACTATGATGGTGGCCGGCCTGGTGCTTTTGGCCACCACACCGGTGGAAGAGTTGTTCCTCGGGTTGGTGAAGCTGCGGGTGCCTTACGCCGGCGCGTTCGCCTTTGCCCTGGCCCTGCGCTGGGTGCCGGAGGTCTTCGCCACCGCCCAAAGGGTGAAGGAAGCCCAGGAGGCTCGAGGGCTGGTCTGGGAGGAAGGCGGCCCTTTGACCCGGCTGAAACGCCACCTCCCTTTGCTGGCGCCCATTTTTCTACTCACCCTGCGCCGCAGCCAGACCATGGCCTGGGCCCTGGAGACCCGGGGCTTCCAAAGAAGCAGCAGGCGCACCTACCTCCTGCAAGTCCGCCTGGCCCCCCGGGATTGGCTGGCCCTGGGGCTGGCCGGAGCCTTCCTGGCCGGTTTCATCACCCTGCACCTGGCGGGATGGGACCGAATTCCAGGATTGCAATTGTAACTTATAAATACGCTGATCTTTCTCCCGGCATTACCGCCAGGGCTACGGGGAAATGCATCCAAAGCTTATGTTTTTCAGACCAAAAAACTTCCGCTTGCAACTGCTGCAAGTATTTCTGGCCATTATAGCGGCCATGGTCATGGCCGAACTGAGTTTGACGGTAATAGAGCAGCATCAGAGCAAGTCGGTGCGGGATTATGGGAATATCATAGGGAGCAAAAAAGGGGGAATGGGTCCAGGTGGAAATCTTCCTGAAAACCTCAACACCTACTTAAGTGACGGCCTGGGGGGCCAGGTGCATTGGATTACCAACTCCCAGGGATTTCGGAACGACCGGGAATTTAGCATTCAGCCTCCACCCGGAGTCTTACGCATCCTGTCCCTGGGGGATTCTTTCACCTCAGGCTTCCGCGTGGGTCAGAAGGAGACCTTTTCCTCCATGCTGGAAGAATGGATCAACCACCATTACGGCAAGTGCGAAGTATTGGTGGCGCAGACCGAAGAGCCGGCCACCGCCTTATATTATCTGGATCGCTTCGGCGTGAAGTTTCATCCGCATCTGGTCCTTCTGGGAATCACCCTGGGGAATGACATTGCCCAGACCTACTTTTCCCTGAAACCTGACGGTGGATACCACTTGACCGTGGCTCAAGGGGACGTCCGCATTGAGCGGCAGGAGGGCTCCCAAAAGATCCTGCGGCTTCTCAAAGAATACCATATCCCCGCGGACTATCTCCAACCCCAAACGCCCCTGGAGCAGATGGTGAGTCAGTTAGGCCGTTGGCTGCGTAAACGGCAGTTATTATGCCGTCTGTTTCAGGAGGAGGAGCCCATTACCAGTTCGGGGGATCGGACTCCGCCCCTGCTTTTTGACCTCAACAATGGTCTGGGTATGTACACTGCCCCCCCACCGCCGGAAATAGCCGAAGCTTTCCATAGATTAGACCGCATCCTGGAAGCCCTGCAAATCTACTGCAACCGGCGCGGCATCATCCTGGCGGTGCAGCTCTTTCCCCAACGCTATCAGGTTTCCCCCCAGGACTGGGAAAGGGCGGTGGCGGAATACAACCTCAAGGCCTCCAGCTTCGACCTCATGGAGCCCAATAGGAAGATCCAGACTTTTTGCCGGAAACAAAACATCTTCCTGATTGATCCCACGGCAGCTATGGCCGCTTATTACGCCCGCACCGGCACCAAGCTCTATCTGCCCCGGGGTGATATGCACTGGAACTGGGAAGGGCACCGGGTTTTCTTTGAATCTTCCCGGGAATCCTATGGTGTCCTGGCGGCCAGGGGCTTTGCCGCGGTGGAGGCCAGAGACCCATGGAGCGTCTCCTTCAAAAAAGCAGACCGGCAATAGTGGTAGGGTCGCCCTGCGCCTGGCGGGCGGGGCCAATTTCCGGGATTGAAACTCCGAGGCTAGATACCTCACGCAAAGGCGCAAAATAAATTTTTAGGGACACGGCCTCAGCCGTGCCCCTAAAAATATTTCTTTGCGTTCTTCACTTTGCGTCTTTGCGTCTTTGCGTGAGATAAATCTTACCTGGGTGCCGCGCCCAGAACTTCCTGACCCACGTGGGGGGCGTATTTGGCAAAATTATCCCGGAAACGGGCGGACAGTTCCCTGGCCTTATCGTCATAGGCCTGCTTGTCTTTCCAGGTGTCCCGGGGATTCAAGAGCTTCTCCGGCACGCCGGGGCAGGCTGCGGGCACGGTGAGTCCGAAGAAGGGTTCCTGGAAGGTCTCCGCTTTGTCCAGCTTGCCGCTCATGGCCGCATGCAGCAGCGCCCGGCTGTAGCCGATCTCCATGCGGTGGCCCACCCCGAAGGGACCGCCGGTCCAGCCCGTATTTACCAGCCAGCACGCGGGTCGGTATTTCAAAATCTTCTCCCGGAACAGTTGGGCATAGTGGGCCGGGGGCAGAGGCAGGAAGGGCGCGCCGAAACAGGTGCTGAAAGTGGCCTGGGGCTCGTTGCCCATACCGCGCTCGGTGCCTGCCACCTTGGCAGTATAGCCGGAGAGGAAATGGTACGCGGCCTGCTCCGGGGTCAGCCGGGAAATGGGCGGCAGGACTCCAAACGCGTCGCAGGCCAGCATAAAGATATTCTGGGGGTGGTCCCCCATGCCGTCCCGGACGATATTTTTCAGGTGGGTGATGGGATACGCGGCCCGGGTGTTCTCCGTGAGGCTGTCGTCGTTCAGATCCAGGCGGCGGGTGGAGAGATCCATGCCCACGTTTTCCAGGATAGTCCCGAACCTGCGGGTGCACTCATAGATGTCCGGCTCGGCCTTGGGGCTGAGACGGATGACCTTGGCGTAGCAGCCCCCCTCGAAATTAAAGATGCCGTTATCCCCCCAACCATGTTCGTCGTCGCCGATGAGCTTCCGCTCCGGGTCCGCGGAGAGACTGGTCTTGCCGGTCCCGGAGAGGCCGAAGAAAAGGGCCACGTCCCTCTTCTTGCCTTCGTTGGCGGAGCAGTGCATGGACAGCACTTCCCGCTGGGGCAGATAGTAATTGAGGATGGTGAACACCGACTTTTTTATCTCCCCGGCGTAGGAGGTGCCGCCGATGAGCACCAGCTTCTTGGCGAAATTGACGATGATGAAGGCCTCGGAATGGGTGCCGTCCAGCTCCGGCACTGCATGAAACCCGGGCGCGGCGATGATGGTGAACTCCGGCTTATGGTTTTCCAGTTCTTTATGATCTTTGATGCGGATGAACATGTTGCGGGCAAAGAGGTTCTGCCAGGCCGTGGCGGTGATCAGGCGGATGGACATCTGGTAGCGCTTGTCCGCACCCGCGTAGCAGTCCTGGACAAAGAGGTCCCGGCCCTGGAGATAGGCCAGCAGCCGGTAGTGGATCAGGTTGAATTTTTCCACCGTAAAGGGCTGGTTCTCTCCTCCCCAAGAGAGTTTCTTGGTGGAACTGGGTTCATCGACGATGAATTTATCCTTGGGGGAGCGGCCGGTGTAGGCGCCGGTGCGCACCACTATCGGCCCCAGGTGGGCGACGAGGCCTTCCCCCCGGGAGACGATTTTTTCGTACAAGGCCCCGGTGGGCATGTTCCAATGGACTGCGGTGACGTTGCGGATGCCTTGATGACTCAGACTAGGGTTCTTCATGCTTGCTACCCCCTGGATCGATTATCCATCACCTGATATTTAGATGTGAGTGTTGCTTGTCAGTAAGGTTCGTCTCCCATATGATCGAAATTACAAAAGAATTGGTGCGCAAGGCCCACCCTACATTTTTTCTTTCTTCTGGTTCCCAGGCTCTGCTTGGGAACCGGCTTGGACTCACCCTATCTATACTTTTCCAGCCACCTGTTCCAGGGTCAAGGCCTTGAGTCTGCCTTGCTCGCAGGCCTCAAGACAAAGTCAGGGCTTCCTTTAAAGCAGCCACAATTATCTAAACCCTGATTCACCATCATAGGCGAATTTTTTGTAGGGGCGAACCTTGTGTTCGCTACAGATCAGTCTCGAACAAGTGCCCATTTGTGGAACTTCTCTTGCAGCCGGTGGGTCACCTGCCGGTCCGGCAGTGCCAGTCCGGATTTGATTAAGTAGCCGTTTATAAATAATTTATTACGCAAATAGACATAGGCCGCAATCTTTTTATTATTACCTTCATTTTCGGGATCGGCCCTATTTTCATCGCGCAGGATGATTTTTTTGCCTAAAAGCTTAGTTTGTAAATAATTCAGGGCTTCTGCCTTCTTTTCTATCTTTACTCCCAAGAAACCCACAGTCTGGCCGTTATCTAATCTTATCGTCTCTGCATCCACAATCTGGGTAACTTTATAAATTGCATCCCTCTTATTATTCCCTTCTTCTTCATCCACCTGCGGCCGCGCATCCTGGATGCTGGGATGATAGCCAATATCCGGCAGATTGGCAAACTCTTTATCCCTTTTAATTATCATCACGTTTCCCGGAAAGGGCTGCCGGTCGCTGACGGCCGTCTTGGCGCTTATCATCTCCAGGAAGCTCTCGTTAATCTCATATCCCACCGCGTTGCGCCCTAGCTCTAGGGCCGCCTTGACCGTGGTGCCGCTGCCCAGGAAAGGGTCCAGGACCGTGCCGCCCACAAAGGTGAACATGCGGATGAGGCGCCGGGGCAGCTCCTCCGGGAACATGGCCTCGTGGCCGATCTGCCTGGCCCCGCCGAAGCGCCAGTGGCCGGAGAAGTACTCCTTCCATTCCTCTTTAGTTAATTTAGAAAGTTCTTTAATATCTCTAGATATAGCTTTAGCTTTGCCCGGCTTTTTAAAAATCAGGATAAATTCATAGTCGATCTCTACCAGGCCGTTGGGGGGAAACGGGTAGGAACCCATGACATTGGCCCCGCCGCTGGGGTTCATGGTGGTCTTTTTCTGCCAGATGATGGCCCCCAGGAAATCGAAGCCGATCTGCTCACACTGGCTGATGAATTCCGCGTGCAGGGGAATGATTTTGTAACGCCCATAGATACTGGCCCGGGCAAACTGGTCGCCGATGTTGATGCAGAGACGGCTGCCCTGCCGCAAAACCCGGAAGCATTCGGCCCAGGTATGGTAGAGGTCGAGCAGATATTGGTGCAGGGTCTGGCCGTAGCCGATCTGCCCGGGCGCCCCGTAGTCCTTGATATGCCAATACGGGGGAGAGGTGACCACCAGGTCGATGGACTCCGGCTCCAATTCCGGCATGGCCCGGCTGTCGCCGATAATGATGCAGGCGGAAACAGTCATAAAAGCTTCACCACCAAGGCACTAAGACACCAAGTTACACCAAGAAATACTTATTCCTTTGACGCCTTAGCGTCAAAGGAATTGTTTTTTCCCTTGGTGAAACTTTGTGCACTTTGTGTCTTGGTGGTAAATTATTTTATTTCTCCAATGAGATTATTAAATGATCGGGCATTTTCTTCAAACTGCCGGTATTATTCCCTGCACTCCGCTTGAGCCGCGATCCGCAAAGAATTTATAGTTTCGAAATGTTGGCTCAGCAAAGAGACTATACGGGCATCTAACGCTTGATCGTCCGCCATTTGCTGCAATACCTGCAAAGCCTTTTCGCTGCTCATGCCTTGCCGGTACGGCCGATCCTCGGTGATAGCCGTAAAGACATCCGCCACCGCCACAATTCGAGAACCCAAAGGTAAATCCTGGCCATTGATATGAAATGGATAGCCTTCGCCGTTGAGGCGCTCATGATGAAAGGAAGCCCAGTCATTGACGATTTCCATGCCGGGAAGAGCTTCCAGAATGCGATGAGTGTAAAAGGTATGACTGCGGATGATGTTAAACTCTTGCTCGGTTAGCTTGCCGGGTTTTTCCAAAATCTCTGTGGGTACAGCGAGCTTGCCCAAATCGTGCAGATTGCCCGCAATTCTCATCGAGAGGCAATCTCGCTCCGAGAATCCTATCAATCTTGCCAACTCTTCGGCCGTTGCGGCAACTCCGCTTGAGTGCGTGGCGGTAAAGGAGCTGCGAAAATCTATAATTCGGCAAATCATTTTGCTGAAGCTGAGAAGCCTATCGAGATCCAACTTGATCCCTTTCATTCTCATTTTGTCCAGCAGGAGGGCGTCAAGGGATGAGGAAGTGACATCCAGCCAGAAGTATTCTTTGGTGGCAAGATTCTGGAACGCGTCCACCACATAGGGCATAAACATCTGCCCCGATTTCTCCTCAATTCGCTGGCTTATCTGCTTGACCTGCCCCAATACTTCTTTTGGTGTCTGCAACTGCACCGATATTCTATCAGCCAGATGTAAAATGTGGCTCCCAAAAGGGACGGGGCGCCCATAAAACTCGGAACCGCTCCCCCCATCCCAAGGGACATGGTGAAAATGGACCAAGGTGGCTATATTGGCAAAGGGTTCGAACATATTAAGAAGGAGGTATCCCCGGTGGGCGTGTTGGTGGGGCGTTTCCATTTCAAATGCCAACATCTGTAATTTCTCTTTGAGGGTAAGAGCCCCGACATCGTGCAATGCCCCAGCAATCGCCAATTCATTCAACTCTTTGTTTTCCAGTCCTGAAGCAAGGCCCAGGTTGTAAGCAATATACGCTACCCGATGATGATGATTGACCAGGACCGGACTGACCAGATCCAAGGCCTTCGATATGCAGGTAACCAAAGTGAACAGCGGAATTTCAGGGTCAGTCATCATTAAGTCAAAAACCTCCCGCTATGTTTTTGCTCCTGGCCGGCACCAAGTTCATTTTGCCAATACTTTCAGGCCCTGGCGCAGGAGGTCTTCCAGGGTGGCCGCGCCCTGGCTGCGGGCGGTATCCAGGGCCTTCTCCGCCACATTGCGGGGGTAGCCCAGGTTGATGAGCGCGGAAAGAGCGTCCTGGTAGGGACGGTCCCCCGCCACCCCGGGCCGGACCCGGGGGGTGATGATCACCTTGCCTTTCAATTCCAGGAGGATGCGGTCCGCGGACTTCTTGCCGATGCCGGGGATATTCGCCAGGCGCCGGGAGTCGCTGAAGGACAGGGCCTCTTCGAAGTCCCGGGGGGAGATGCCGCTGAGGATTTTTAAAGCCAAGCCCGGGCCGATGCGGGGAATGTCCAGGAGCCGGAGGAACATGTCTTTTTCCTCATGGGTGAGGAAACCGTAGAGATTGAGCGCGTCGTCCTGGATGCGGGTATGGATGTGCAGGCTCACCGGGGCCGGAGGCTCGGGCAGGGCGTAAAAAGTAGACAAGGGTATCTGGGCCAAGTAGCCCACGCCCCCCACTTTGATGGTGACCCTAACAGGAGTCTTGTCAAAGAGTTCGCCTTCCAGAAAACCGATCATGCAGTCCCTCTCACAGCCGGTCAGGGGGAGTACATCCCGGACCTGACCTGCAACTCTTTTCTGGAGTTCTAATGCAAAAGTCGGCCCCAAGTCCAGGTATATTTTCTCCTTCTACGGAAGTGGGACATACTAGTCGACAGAGGATATTAACCTATAAGCAATTTCAAAACCTCTCTTTCTGTCATCCTGAACGCAGTGAAGGATCTCCAGGCTCCGGAAAAACGAGATTCTTGCTCCGCTCAGATTGATAGGTTAAGGCCGGTTTAGGTTTTGAAATGGCGAGATTTCTGCGAAAGTCTTTTTTTCCGTCATTCTGACCGGAGCGCAGTGGAGTGAAGATTCTCGTATTTAGTTGGAATACTTGAGATTCTTCGGTCGCTCCGCTCTCTCAGAATGACAAGTTGGGCGACTTTCGCAAAGGTCTCATGGCTTCTAATACCAATGCGTAATCAAAAAAAGTATTTTCTCGTAGGGGCGAACCTTGTGTTCGCCCAGGCGCTGATGGGCGAACACAAGGTTCGCCCCGACATTCCCCACCTTTTTGATGGCAACTTGGTATAAGGCACTTGGCTAGAAATTCAACCAGCTCCCAGCGGACTGCCAGCAAGCCGATAGTCCAGGGCCGCCTGGCCCTTTAAGCGGCCGGAGGGTCCTCGCGGATCAAAATCCCTTGGGTCCCGTCTAAATGGTAGAGTTGATCCACCGCCAGGGCCGGATGGCGCTCATGGCTGAGAATCAAAATGGTGGCGCTCCGTTTACAGGAGTTGATGACCTCGGCCAGGAGGGTGCGGGCCCGGTCGTCCAGGTTGGACCAGGGTTCATCCAGGATCATGATGGGTGACTCCCGCAACAGCAGCCTGGCGATGCAAATCCTCTGCCGCTCCCCGGTGCTGGCCCCGGCGCCCCGGGGGTCCATGACGGTGTCCAGGCCCTGGAGCAACCGGGCCACAAAGTCATGCAGTTGCGCCCGTTCCAGGGCCTGCAAAATCCGGGGGTCGCTGGCGTCAGGCTGGGCAATGAGGAGGTTGTCCCGCAGGGTTTCCTGGAAAATAAAGTGATTCTGGGTGACCACTCCCACTTTCCGGCGCAGCTCGGTCCGTGACAGGCGGCGGATGTCGATGCCGCCGATGGTGATGACCCCGGCCTCGGGGGCATAAAGGCGCAGGATTAGGTTGATGAGGGTGGATTTGCCGCTGCCGCTGGGGCCGTCAATCAGGGTGACGGCATTGGCCGGGATCAGCAGGTGCGCGTGGTTATAGAGCCGCCGGCCGCCGGGATAAGCGAAGGTCAAATCGGTTAATTCGATGGCCACGGCCTGGCGGGGCAGGGTTACCGGGGGGTGGCTTTCTTCCATTTCCGGGGCTTCCGCGAGAAATCCCGCCAGATATCGCATCCCGGTCAACTCGGTTTGCACGGTGGCCAACAACCTGGTGAGTTGGGTCACCGACATCTGCAAGAGCGCGGCATAGAAGAAGAACAGCAAAAAAGGCTCGAGACGCATCCTGCCGCTGGCGATCAGGTAATAGGCCAGGGCCACCAATCCCAGCCCTCCCAGTTGGCTGAGCAGCTCAATCCCTGGGGAAAACACCGACAGGATCGCGCCGGCCTTGATGGCCAGTTTCTTCAGGCCGGCCGTGTACCGGTGGAATTGGGCGGCTTGTTGGCCCTCAGCCGCCAGCACCTTGACGGTGTCGATGCCCTGAATGGTTTCGTCAAAGACCCGCTGAATATCACTCCATGCGGAACGTTGGGCCCGGGCATAAAACCCCATAATGCGGTTGAGGAAAGTCACCAGCACCGCGGTCACGGCCACGATGCCCAGGGCCGCCAGGGTCAGGGCCAGGGGGCAGGAAAAGAGGAGGATGCCGGTCACCACCAGCGCGGTGATGAGTTCCCGCCCGACACTGGGCAGAAAATCCGCGAAAAAGCGCTGGGCCTGGCCGATATCGTTGTTGAACTTGGTGAAAAATTCGCCCGCGGATTGCTGCTGAAAATAGGACAACGGCAGGTGGCTGGCCTTTTCGAAAAATTCGCCTTGCAGTTCCTTGAGCAGGTTGAAAGAAAAGACGCTGGCAATATAGCCTAGCAGCCCCTGGAGCACGGCGATGGCCAAAAAGATCAGGGCCAGTTGCAGGATCAGGGGTAGCCCCGTGCTCCAGAGATTGGCGTGCTGAGCCTCTATGGCCAGGCTGACCAGCCGCTGATAGTAGCGCGGCTGCAGCGCCACCAGCAGGCCGCAGCCCAGCTGCACGCTAACCACCAATATTAAAGGCCAGCGATAGCGGGAAATGATGTGGGCGATCCAGGATTTCATGGTACTGGCCGGGGGTGCGGCTCTCTCTGCAGGTCTGCCAGGGCGCGCTCGATGTGGTTAAAGATGAGCTGGTAATCTTTGCAGAATGGGTCCTTAGCCAGGAGGTCTTGACCGCAGACCCAGGCGTTGAGGGGGCAGCCGCCGTGGCAGATGGACCAGTACCTGCACGGGTGGCAGGCTGAGAGCATCCCGGCCCGCCTCCGCAGAGCCTCACAAATCGGAGCAGCCAGCAGTTCCCCGATTTCCCGGTCAAGGATATTGCCCAGGAGGTGGGTTTCGAACCGGTTGCAGAGGACGGCATCCCCGGAGGGTTTCACCCCGAGGCAGGAGCCGACACAGGTTTCCCGCTGTTGGCATTCGTATGTGCCACCACCCGCAAGGGCCCGCAGGTACAGGTCCAAGGGCGACACTCTGACCCGCTGGCGGGCCGCGCCGACCCAGGCGTCGAATAAGCGGCAGAGAAACCTGCCGTATTCCCCGGGCTGCAGCAAGTATTCGATAGAGTTCTCGGGGCTTAGCCCCGGAGTCACGGGGTTGACGCGGAACCCGCGGCCCAGCCCCTGGAAATACCGGTAGATCTCCTGCTCCCGCCCCAGGCTCCCCCGGGTAATGACCGCGTTAAACCCCGGGGCCATCCCGTGCCGTGCCAGCAGGCGCACTTTTTCCAACACTGCCCCATGGCTTCCCCGGCCATCAGGGCCGAGGCGCATCGAGTCGTGCAAGTCCTGGGGGCCGTCGAGGCTAAGGCCGAGCTGGAACTCGTAGTCGCGGAAAAAGTCACAGAAATCATCATCCAGGAGCAGGCCGTTGGTCTGGAGATAATGCCGGCAGCTCAGGTCCGGGGTCAACCCTGCCAGGATTTCCAGGGCAGTTCTGAAAAAATCGAGGCCCGCGAGCAGGGGTTCCCCCCCGTGCCAGAGGAGATGTATTTCCCGGAACCCCTGGTCCGCGGCATAGCGGACCGTTTTTTCCAAAGCCGTCCGCAGTGTCTGCCTGGTCATAGTGCCGCTCCCGGTGCAGTCGGAGTAGCAGTAACGGCACCGCAGATTGCAGCCTGGCACCGGCTCCAGGATCAGGGTAAAGGCCTCAGGGCCATCAACCGGCATGGGCGAGCTCCCGCCGCACGGCTTCCCGCACGTGGCGGCGAAAAGCCCACAATCCCCGGCAATAGTACGTCTCCCCCCGGATCTCCTCCCAAGCCGGGGGCAGGGCCACGTCGGTCCAGCGGCTGTCAGGCAGCCCCGCGGCCCGGGCCCGCAGCAGCATGGCGTTATATTTCATGCAGGTGAAACAGCCGCCGCCACACTGCTGGCCCCACTCGCAACTGCCGCAGGCCATCTGCGCCCCGGAGCCCCGGATTCTTTGCTTGATCTTTTCCCAGAGCGCGGCCTTGCGCTCTAAAATGTCCGCCAGGGAGTCCCGGTGGATCTCCCCCAGGGCCGTTTGGGCATCATTCACCCATTGGTCACAGCTGAATACCTGGCCATCGGGCGCGAAAATCAGGCGCCGGAAGTCGCAGCGTTTCTTGTCGAAGGGGTCTCCCAGCTTTAGTTCCGGCTGCAGCACCATTTTCACTTCTTGCCGCAACTCCTTGAAATCCACCTGCCGATCCTGGTCATAAAACCAGAGGTCGAACAATTCAATCAGAAACCGTCCAACCTCTTCCGGGAGGGGGGCCAGGTCCGGCAATTCTCCCCCCTCGCGGCCCCCCGGCAGCAGGTCCAGCCAGCGCACATCATAGATATCCAGTTGCACCTCGGCCTGCAATTCTTTGAAGAAGTGAAACAGCTCCGCGGCCCGGCCGATGCCAGCCCGGGTGACCACCGCGATCACCGCCACCCGGTCTACCCTGGCGTGATGCCGGTACAGTTCCAGGCCGCGCCTAGCGTCATCAAACGACCCATAGCGGGAGCCGCGCAAGCAGCGGTAGCGATTGTGGATCTCCTTGGGCCCATCCAGGCTGAAGCCCAACTGGAACCGGTGTTCGGCAAACAAGCGGGCCAGTTCCTCGGTCATCAGGGTGCCGTTGGTCTGGATGCGGTTTTCGAAGGTAAGCTGGGGATACTGGGACTCTAAGTCGATGATGGTCCGGAAAAAATCGCGGCCTGCCAGGAGGGGCTCACCGCCATGCCAGTAAACCTGGATGACCGGGTTGAGAGGATCAACCGCCAGATTATGGGCGATTACCCGCTGCAGAATCGTTTCCACCGTGGCCAGGCTGATGATCCCCCCGGCATGCTCCTGGAAGCAATAGCCGCACGCCAGGTTGCAGTTCCGGGTCACCTGGATTTGGGGCACCACCGGCAGCCGTGCCTCCCCCTCGGGAAGGCATGGTTGGTTATGGGAGAGATGTTCCGGCATGAAATTACAAAGAAAGGGGTGGTACTGGACTTATAGTCCGGCGTTGGAAAAGCACAAGGCCAAATTATTTCTGATGGGAATCCGGATCGCCGCTGCCTTGGTCAAATCTAGGTGAGCCCCAGAAATAATCATTCTGAGCGCAGCAAAAGTCCAAGTCGTCCCCGTATCTTTAGCAGCGCTCAGGAGATGGAGCCCGTTTAAATGGCTTCTTATCTCACGTCCACCAATTAAACCAGTTGCGCCAGTTGTGCCAGTTGTGCCAGTTTCTCCAGTTGCGCCAGTTACCCCAGTTACCCCAGTTACCCCAGAAGGGAAATCCGACCCGCTTTTTTTCTTCCTGACGGATCTCCTCCAGGATTTCCTTTAGGACCTCACTTTTAACTTTTTTATCTTCAAGATTTCCTGCCATGACTTCCCCTTACTGTCTCACCCTCGGCAGACAGGCGTTTCTGTAAGTTAAAAATCTGCTTATTCGCGGTCCTGGTTGGAGTACCGGCAATTCTATTTAGGAGCCGGTTTAGTAATCGGTATGCAGACTTTGGGCATACATTTCTCGCGCCATTTCTCCATGGCCACCAGATAGTTGCCCTGCTGCACCGGAGTCATTTGCGCCAGTTCCTCGTTGAGTTGGCTACTGAATGAATTGAACAACTTGGCCTGCTCGTTAATGTAAGCGCTCACCAGTTTCTTAATCTTGGCATCGTCAGGCTTGTTCTCTTTTAAGGCTGCCAGCAGATCATCCCAGGCCTTTTTGGAAGCTGCGACGATTTCTGCGCGCTGCATGGAACACTTATCTTCTACCGCCATGAGCGCCTTGACCTGCTTGGCGTCAAGCTTCAGGTCCTTGTAGGTCTGAGCCTTATAATCCTTAAGCTGTTTCCCCAGTTCCACATCCGATTGCCCCAAGACCGGGACCACCAGCACCAGACTCAAGATAGCGCAGAGTAATCCCACCTTGAAAATGACCTTACCTTTCATCTTATCCTCCCTTTAGCAAGATGCTGGACATCCAGTTTCTGAGGGGTCCCAGCGGTCCTTCTGTTCCCCTCCGGAGCGCCCGGAGACAGAATTATTCTGGGAGCGTTTAATGGATTTTTCGGAACCCGGGCGTTACCTTGTTCCAGTTACTGTTGGAGAAAAACCTCTCTCTTTGCCGCTAAGCTCCGCGGCTCCAAGAGTGTAACCATCTACTCTCCTTAAACCACAGCTTCGTAAAACAGTCAAGTAAACTTTAGGGGAAAATTAAGTCAGCCCGACGGCCGGGTGCCCCCGCAACGGACCGGGCAGGATGCCTGGCCAGGGCGCAGAAGGTGGACAGGTGAACCTGGGCCAGATAGCCTGCCGGTTGATAACACAACCATATGGATTATCGATATAATTTTTTTGATTTAATGGATAAATAGCAGTGATCCGCACTTCGGATAGTTTGCTGTTGGCTCTGCAGGAAGGACCTTTGCATTTACCATCTTTTCCAACGATCTGCTTCTGGGCATACCTTTTCCTGCTAGTATTCCCGCCTGCCTTCCAACTGCCACTCTATCTTAAAATGCGGGTCAGTTTCCGGAGGGCAGGTCACCTCCTCTTTCTTTTCTCTCTTTTGATTATGGATTAATTTGCAAAGTTAACAGGTACTTAGTTTTGTTCCATTTTTGTCGGGTTTACTCACATCTTTCTTTAAGTTCCATACACCCACATGGGCTTTAATTTCGCAGCAACAGGTTTAAATATGAAAGAGGTCTATTTTTGGCAAAACTGGCCGTGATGGTATGGTTGACACTGACGTTGCTGAACGTATAACTCTGCACTCGGCCGACTGAACCGCCGTCTACCGTCACGCTAGCAATGCGGTAGCCGCGGTTGGGAGTGATACTAAAGGTCTGTGAGCCTCCAGGGTTCACGGATACCGTACCCACGGGCGAAATAGACCCGTTAGCCCCCGCACTCGCTGAGATGGTGTAGGTAATATTACTGAAAGTGGCAGAGATGGTGTGGTTGCTAGTGACATTGTTAAAGGTATAGCTGGTAACTGCACCTACCGAAGAGCCGTCCACCAGGACATCGGCAACATGGTAGCCGTTGTTTGGGGTGATAGTAAAGGTCTGGCTGGCCCCGTAGTCCACCGCCACGACGCCGGAGGGCGAGATGGCGCCGTTGGCTCCAGCGCTGGCGGTGATGGTGATGGATAAGTTCCAACCCGCCAACCGAGCTAAAAGCCAATAGAAGGCCTTGCCCTTGAGGTAGCAGTTCAAACAATGGGAATGGGCGCAGCCGCCGCAGTCGGGGCAGGTATGGCTGGTGCACCAGTCGCTGCACCAGCCGCAGTCATCGCTGGTATTGGGGAAATAGCTGCCGGCCGGATTCCAGCTCTCGATGTCGGCAAAGTCGAAGAGGACTTTGCCGTTTTTCAGGCAATAATCCCGAATCTGGTTATTGCGGACGTTGAGGTTGCCGTCGATGCCGGACCCATCGGTATGCCCAGTCATATAGATGAAGATCACCTGGGGGAAATCCTGTTCCAACTTATTCATGGTCTGAAGATAGGTATCGATCTCTTCCTGGCTGCTCCATGATACCTGGCCGCACCAGGACCACATCACCATATTGATGTCGTTGCCGGGTTGATTGAGGCGGGTTCGGGTGATGTTGACCCAGTCGGGATAGTAGCCCAGGTCAGGTCCCGTTTCTTCCGCGGGGTAGAAAAAGTGTGTGGCATCCTGCAGCATTTCCAGCCCGGTGACGATTTGGCTGCCGTGGGAGGTGTGGCCGTAAAAGAGGTTAAACTGCGAAATGGCCTGCTGGATGTACTTGTCGGGAATAGAGGAATAGGCCGTCGGGGCCAGGTGGTCGGCAATGACGGCTTGTCGGGCCAAAACCGGCCGGTCCCCGAGGTGAAGAACAACTGCGCCCAGAACCAGGATTATTGCCCATTTCTTGGCGTTCATGTGGAACTCCTCCTGAAAAATATCCCTGGGAGCATGTTGCCTGTAACTGAGATGATGCGGTAACCTCGGCCACCACAATCAAAAAATGGTTTTGAGTACCTCTTTGTCTAGGGAAAAGACCCCATGGTCTCTGTTTTTGAATCCGAATCCTCTACTTGTCCTCGATCCTCCTCCAGGGAGGTCAATCTGGGTAATCACCGGGCTGTCAAGAGGATTAGCCGATACAGTGGCCAGATGATACGGGTTTTGGGAGAGGTATAATTGCTCCGGTTCAAATCAACATAATCGACATAATTCGCGGGCCTGACATGCCATGATGATGGAGCTCCTGCGCAATAATAGTATTCCTCCTGGAGCCCAGGGGATTGGTGACGGTAATGCGGTAATTATTCCCCATTGTATCCTCTGGCGGCGGATAGGCGTTGATAGCCCTGCCATCAGGATTTTGATTCAGGTAGTCCGCGGGTTCGGTGTTGAATTGCCAGGTACCCCGGGCATTGGCGATATTGGTGATAAAGTTGTGGACCGGTTCATAAGTCAAGCTTGACGCATAACCGCCCATATCGGTAATCTTGGTAAGATTGCGGTTGCCGTCATATTCGAAAAGCGCCTGGCGGCCGAAGGGTTCGGTGGCAGCCGTCACTAACCCCCATCATTATAGGTCAGCGTCGTAACCGGCTCAGGGCGTAAGGAATAAGGATTAGCCATATGACTCCCCAATAATATGGTTAATTTTTCAGGGTGACCAATTTTGCAAAAATGAGAATGGCCTCAAGGCCTGGTTACTGCTGAAAACTAAGGTTGGCGGGGTTAATTAGAAGTTGCTGTTTTGACTGTTAAACTATCCCTGACCAGCTTAACAAAAGGTAAGCTTAAATCTTTTTATCGACATTTATTCGTTATTCGATAAATATTTGGCTCTTTCCCTTCAAAACGACCAGGGAGTGATTATCCACTCCCTGCAGACAAATAGTCGGGAAAAAATTCCGAAAGATTGAGCATGGTTTTCCCCAGCCGTTCACGAGATCCCGAAACAGTGTCTATAGCTGGCAAATTATCGATTATAAGTGACGAACCAGTAATATTCAGGAAGTGAGGAGGCTGATATCTTGCCAATTCCTTCTCTTATCACGCAGACGTGAAAAAGCAGATAGCAAACTCTGAGCGGAACAACGGACCGATGCAAGTCCTTATCCCGGCCAGCGGCTGTGGAAGAGGTGGCAGACGCCCACGGCCAGGGCGTCCGCGGCGTGTTCGTTGGTGATTTTGACCCCCAGCAGGTGGGCCACCATCAGCTGCACCTGGGCCTTGGTGGCCTGGCCGTAGCCCACTACCGTTTTTTTCACGGTGGCCGGAGGGTAATGGAAAATGGGAATCGCGGCCTGGGCCGCGGCCAGCAGCACCACGCCCCGCACCTGCCCCAGGGTGAAGGCGCTCTTGACGTTGGCGGCCAGGAAGATTTCCTCCAGGGCCACGGCCTGGGGCTGGTGCTCCTGGATCAGGGCTACCAGACCGTCATATATTTGACGCAGGCGATTTTCCAGAGACGGAGGGCGGGCGGCGTGGATGCGCCCGGAGGCCAGGTGCAGGATCTGCTGCCCCGCCTCCTGGATGACCCCGAACCCGGTGTCCCGGGAGCCGGGGTCCACTCCCAGGATCACCTGGCTCACATCAAGGCCTCCAGGAGCTGGTCCGGGATGTCGAAATTGGCGAAGACATTGTTGACATCGTCATGCTCTTCCAACATCTCCACCAGCTTCAGGACCTGTTGCGCGGGTTTTTCCTCATCGATGCGCACCGTAGTCTTGGGGCGCAGCTGCAATTCGGCCAGCACGGGCTGAAAGCCCTGGGCTTCCAGGGCCTCCTTGACCTCCACAAAGCCGGTGGGGTCGGTGAGAACCTCGAACTGCGTTTCATCACTCTGAAGGTCCTCCGCACCGCATTCCAGCGCGGCTTCCAGGAGTTCGTCCTCCTTGACGCTTTCCCGGTCGAAGACGATGACCCCCTTTTTGTCAAACATCCAGGCCACGCAGCCGGGCTCCCCCAGGTTGCCGCCGTATTTGGTGATGAGATGGCGCACATCGGAGACGGTGCGGTTTTTGTTGTCGGTGAGGCTCTCCACCATCAGGGCCACGCCCGCGGGGCCGTAGCCTTCCAGGACGATTTCTTCCAGGGCCGCGCCCCCGCCTTCACCGCTGCCCTTGCGGATGGCCTTCATAATCGTGTCTTTGGGCAGATTTTCCGCCTTGGCCGCGGCAATCGCCGCCCGGAGACGGGAATTGCCGGTGGGGTCGCCCCCGCCGATCCGGGCGGCCACGGTGATCTCCTTGGAGAGCTTGCCGAAGACCTTGCCCCGCTTGGCGTCCAGGGCTCCTTTTTTGCGCTTGATGGTGCTCCACTTGGAATGGCCGGACATCTGGCTTACTCCTTAAATTTCATGTTCATGGCCAGGAGATAAATCTCCTTGCTGGCTGCGCGGGAGCCCGGGGGCTTCACCCGGCGGCAGACGCGAAACGCGGCCTCCAACTCCCGGAACAGGTCCTCAACCTCGGGGCCTTCAAAGACCTTTACCAAGAAATGCCCTCCGGGCCGAAGCAACTTCCTGGCCCACTTCCAGGCCAGCAGCACCAGATCCAGGGACCGTTGCTGGTCCACCTCCCTGATGCCCGTAGTCTTGGGGGCCATATCGCTGACCACCGCGTCGAAATCGGCACTGATGGCGGTGACGGTTTCCAGTTCCAACGCGGCCAGATCTCCCAAAACGAAGTGTATGGGCGGCGCCACGAGGATGGCCAGAGGGGTCAGGTCCACCCCTACCACCACGCCGGTGGGTCCCACCCGGGAGGCCAGGTATTGCAGCCAGGACCCAGGCGCGCAGCCCAAGTCCAGCACGCGCTGGCCCCGGTGCAGCAGACGGTATTTTTCGTCAATCGCCTTTAATTTATATATGGCCCGGGCTACATACCCTTCGGCCCGGGCCTTGGTGCGGTAAGAGTCCGGCACCCCGGGGCGAGGCATGGTTGTAAACGCCTATCTTGGTAAATTAACTGGATTTCTTTTAACACAGGAACCGCTCTTTGGCAATCAAAAACCAGGGGGCAGGGATCAGGGATCAGTGGTCAGTTCCCCCACTTGTCATTCTGAGGGAGCCGAGAGGCGACCGAAGAATCTAGTTTTGGGCCTTTGGATTGATACTAACACTCTGCTTCGGGCCCTTCAGTACCTAGACAAAGGTCTCGACCTGGGCCTGCGCCAAGCTTGGAAGTAGGTTCTACTGGCCACTGACCACTGGCCACTAATCACTCTTTTTGCCCTCTGGCACAGATCCCTGGCCCCGGCCCCTGTTTTCTTCATCTTTTCCGCTACCTGACACTACCTTTGTCAATATTTTGACAAAATCTGGAATCTTTGACAGGCCTGCCGGCGCCTATTTCCCCCGAGAAATAAAAACCCCTTGATTGATCAAGGGTTGCGCCTATGATGACTATCCTTTCCGGCTGGCACAATCATTGCTCATTGTCTCTAAAAAAAATTGCGCGTAAGGAGCGCGTTGATGGCCAGAGAGAAAGAACTGCCCCCGGAACCGCTGGAAGAGGCCCCCCCCAAGAAAAAAGGGAAGATGAAGCTCATCCTGTTCATCGTCCTGTTTTTACTCTTGGCAGGCGGCGGCTTTTTTGGCTACCTCCTCCTCTCCTCCGACGATTCCACCCCCGCCAAGGCAGAACACCGCCAGAAGGCCCTGATGTCTCTGGAGCCTTTTCTGGTAAACCTGGCGGACAAGGACGCCAGGCGTTATCTCAAGGTGAAGATCGAACTGGAAGTGGATAATGAAAAGGATGCCAAGGAATTGGAAAAGTACATGCCGCGTATCCGGGATCAGCTTATTTTCCTCTTAAGCAGTAAAAGTTATCCGGATATTTCCACTCCGGAAGGCAAGCTCCAGCTGAAAAAAGATATTATGGCCCGGTTGAAAGCCATACCCGTGGGGAAAAAGATCAGCGCCGCGTATTTCACGGAATTTGTGGCCCAATAGGAGTTCAGCGTGACCAAAGTCCTTTCCCAGGAAGAAGTTGATGCCCTTCTCAAAGGGATGATTGAGGGGGAAATCGACGTTGAAACCGATGCCGCCGCGCCTGAAGAGGGGGTAATCAGCTACGATTTCACCTCCCAGGAACGGATCATCCGCGGACGCATGCCCACCCTGGAAGTCATCAACGAGCACTTCGCCAGGGCTTTCCGGGTGTCCCTGTCCATGATCCTGCGGCGCAACGTGGATATCCAGACCAACTTCGTGCAGATGGTGAAATTCGGAGAATTCCTCCGCTCCCTGCCCCTGCCCAGCAGCTTCCACATCCACAAGATGGACCCGCTCCGGGGCCAATGTCTGCTGGTGGTGGACAGTAAGCTGGTCTTCGCCCTGGTGGAGTGTTTCTTAGGGGGAACCGCCAAGACCCGGTTTAAGATCGAAGGCCGGGACTTCACCACCATTGAACGCCGCCTGATCAGCAAGGTGGTGCTCATGGCCTTCCAGGACCTGGAAAAGGCCTGGGCCCCGGTGCATCCGGTGAAGATGCACCTGGTGAGGGTGGAAATCAACCCCATGTTCGTGGGCATTGCCACCCCCAATGACATCGTGGTCATCAGTAAGTTCCAGGTGGAAATGGAACAGACCGACGGCTTCATCACCGTGTGCATCCCCTACTCCACCATCGAGCCCATCAAGGGCAAACTCTATTCCGGGTTCCAGAGCGAACAGCTGGAAAAAGACAGCAGTTGGACCAACCGCATCCATGACCAGCTCCATAATATGACGGTGAACGTGGTGGTGGAATTGGGTTCCACGGTGATGAACGCCCAGGATGTCATTAACCTGAGCGTCGGCGATGTCATCATGTTTGAAAAGAAAGTAACGGACCCGCTGTTGGCCAAGGTGGAAGGCGTCCCCAAGTTTCTGGGGAACGCCGGGCAGGTCCGCAACTCCAAGGCCTTTCAACTGCGCAGCCTGCTGTATACGCCGGCACATTAATTATTTATTTAAGAACACTGGAGGATATATAGGACTATGGCAGCTGATCAGAATACCCCACGCGTAATGGATTACGACTGGGAAAAGGCCCTGGAGCAGACCTCCGGGGCTGGGGAGCCGGCTCCTGCAGGGGCCGCCCCTGATGCCAGTGCGGGCCATCCGGGCCAGGAAAAAGGCAAAGGCAACCTGGAGCTGCTCCTGGACATCCCTCTGGAAATCACGGCGGAATTGGGCCGGGCCAAAATGATCATTAACGACCTCCTGCAGTTGGGCCAGGGTTCGGTAATCGAACTCAATAAGCTGGCTGGAGAACCCCTGGAGATCTTGATCAACCAAAAGCTGATCGCCCGGGGGGAAGTGGTGGTGGTCAATGAGAAGTTCGGCATCCGCCTGACGGATGTCATCAGTCCATTGGAACGCATCAAACAGTTGACCTGAGGCCGGGTGATGATGGATTTCGGGGGGTTTGTCCAGGGGGGCTGGGGGTGGTTGGCAGCCGCGGCCCAGAACGCAGGCGGGCTGGCTGCCGCCCCCGCCGCGGCCCCGGAATTTCCTTTCTGGCAGCATCTCTTCCGGGTAGCCGCGGTGTTGAGCGGCATGATGGGCTTGCTGGTTCTGGGCCTGTATCTCTGGAAGAGATGGGGGGGCCTGCGGCCCCAAGGGATGTCGCCTCTTATCCAGGTGCTGGCCACTCACTATCTGGCTCCCAAAAAGGCCCTGATTCTGGTGGCGGTGGGCAAAGAAAGGCTGCTTTTGGCCAGCGCCGGCGAACAGTTGCAACTGGTCACTTCCCTGGCTCCGGAACCCCAGGCGGAAGCGCCGGCACCCCCTTTAAAGATGGAAAAAGAAGGACGCGGATGAAGGCAAGGATCTTCCAAGTCAGTTTGCTGTTCCTGCTCTGCCTGTCGGTCAGGCCCGCCTGGGCCGCACCCCCGGCGGGCGGCCTGGGACTGGGTCTGGACCAGATGCTGGCCCCGGAGCGTTTGAGCCTGTCCTTGCAGCTCATGCTGCTCCTGACCGTTCTGTCCCTGGCCCCGGCCATTATCATCATGGTCACTTCCTTCACCCGCCTGGCCGTGGTCTTTTCCTTTCTGCGCCAAGCCATGGGCACCCAGCAGATGCCCCCCAACCAGATTCTTATTGCCCTGGCCCTCTTTCTCACGGTTTTTATCATGGCCCCGGTCTGGCAGGATATCCAGCAAAACGCGGTCAAGCCTTACATTAATCAGCAGATGAGCGGTGAAGAAGCGGTGAAACGGGGTTTGGAACCCTTGCGGGCCTTCATGCTCAAGCAAACCCGGGAAAAGGATCTGGGCCTGTTCGTCAACATCTCCAAGGCGCCCCGGCCCAAAACCCCCCAGGACGTGCCCATGTCCACCTTGATCCCGGCCTTTATGATCAGCGAACTCAGGACTGCGTTTGAGATCGGTTTTCTTCTCTACCTGCCCTTCCTGATCATTGACATGGTGGTGGCTTCGGTGTTGCTGTCCATGGGCATGATGATGCTGCCCCCGGTGATGATTTCCCTGGTGTTCAAGATCTTGCTGTTTGTCCTGGTGGACGGCTGGAACCTGGTGGTGGGTTCCCTGGTGCGAAGTTTTCAGTGACCGGGTATCGGGAGGAGAAATGAGTCCGGAAACAGTGATCGGTGTGGCGCGGCAGGCCCTGCAGGTGACGCTACTGGTGTCCTTGCCTATCCTGGGTATCGGCCTGGTAGTGGGCGTCGTGGTCAGCCTGTTGCAAGCCGCCACCCAGATCCAGGAAATGACCCTGACCTTTGTGCCCAAGATTATCTCGATTTTTGTGGGCCTGCTCCTGCTCTTACCCTGGATCATGAACCACCTGATTTCGTTTACCCAGGAAATTATTAACAATATTCCCAACTACGTGCGGTGAAGGGAAACGGGATGCCCGCGCTGGTCCTGAAATTAGAACAATTTATCCTGGTGCTGACCCGGGTGGGGTGCATCCTCTTCTTCTTGCCCATCTGGAATAGCCGCCTCATTCCCGCGCAGATCCGGGTCTTTTCCATCCTGGTGATCTCCCTGGCCCTGACTCCGGTGGTGGCCGGCTCCCTGCCCCCCTTTCCCGCCACCTGGCTGACCGCGGTGGGGCTTCTGCTCCGGGAGTTGCTCCTGGGCCTTTCCCTGAACCTGGTGGTGAGCTTCATCTTCGCAGCAGTGCAGATGGCTGGAGATTTTCTGGGGATACAGATGGGGTTCGGCATGGTGAACCTGATCGATCCCAACAGCGGCGTCCATACCACGGTAATGGGCGATATCATGTTGATGCTGGCTACGGTGCTTTTCCTGGTCACTAACACCCACCACCTGGTGCTGGCGGTCCTGGCCCAAAGTTTTACGGAAGTGCCGCTGGGGGGATCGCTGATGATGCCGGGGGGCCTTTATAACATCCTGGTCCCCATGGGCCAATTGATGTATCAGATGACCGTAAAACTGATGGCTCCCATTATCCTGATCCTGTTTTTGACCCAAGTTGCCATGGGCTTGGTGGCCCGCACCGTGCCCCAGGTGCAGGTGATGATTCTGGCTTTCCCCCTGACCATCGCCCTGGGACTGGTTTTCCTGTCCCTGTCCCTGATGCTCATCGGGCCTTATGTGGTGGGGCAATTCTCCTGGATGCAACACCCCTTGATCGGGGTACTGAAGGCCTGGCACGGTTAAAGACGGTTTTCGGTTTACGGTTTTCGGTTAAATACAAAACCGATAACCGATAACGGATAAAAAAATGGCGGACGATTACCAGGACAAAACAGAGCAACCTACTCCAAAGCGACAGGACGAAGCCCGGAAAAAAGGGCGGGTGGCCAAGAGCCGGGACCTGTCCGGAGCTTTGGTGCTCCTCACCTCCCTGCTGAGCCTCATCATTTGGGGACCGATGCTGGGGCGCAAGTCCATGGAAATGCTCAGGCTCTCGCTGGGTCACATCCGCCCCGGCATTGTCGGGCCTAATCAGATGTCCGCGCTGTTCATGAGCTTCGGCCTGACTTTAGCGGGGATGTTGACCCCGATTTTTCTCAGCCTCTCCGCGGTCGCCATCCTGGGTAATTATGCCCAGGTGGGTAAAATTTTTTCCACCACCCCCATCACTCCGGACTTTAGCCGGGTGGACGTATTCGCGGGGTTCAAACGTTTCTTTTCCTTAAACACCTTTGTGGAACTGGGAAAATCCCTGGCCAAGATCGCTCTCATCGGCGCGGTGGCTTATTACTCCGTCAAGCGGGAATTGCCGGAAATGCTGCCCCTCATGAACCAGGATGTGGGTCAGGTGACCTTGGCCCTGACAGGCGCCACTTTCCGGGTGTCCGCCCGCATCATCCTGGCCCTGCTGGCGTTGGGAGGTCTGGATTATTTCTATCAGCGCTACCAGTTCCAAAAGGGCATGAAGATGACCAAGCAGGAAGTTAAGGACGAAATGCGGCAGACCGAAGGTGATCCCAAGGTCAAGGCCCGCATCAGAAGCCTTATGCGGCAGATGGCCACCAAGCGCATGATCGCCGATGTTCCCAGCGCCGATGTGGTGATCACCAACCCCACCCATTACGCGGTGGCCCTGAAATACGACAACACCACCATGGTGGCTCCCCAGGTGGTGGCCAAAGGCAGGGGGTTCATTGCCCTGAAAATTATCGCCATAGCCCAAGAAGCGGGCGTGCCCCGGGTGGAAAACCGCTCCCTGGCCCGGTCCCTCTACCGCACGGTGGAAGTGGGTAAGACCATCCCCACTTCCCTGTACCGGGCCGTGGCTGAGGTCCTGGCATATATCTACCGGTTGCGGGGCACCGCCGCGGCAGGAGGGGCGAGATGAGTACTATGCCCGTGGCCCAGAAATCATCATTCCTCCAGGGTATCGGCGTCCAAAAGGGCGAGATTTTTGTGGCCGTGGGGGTCATCACCACCCTGCTGGTGATGGTCTTCCCCATGCCGGCCTTCGTGCTGGACCTGCTCCTCAGCTTCAACATCACTTTTTCCCTGATGATACTGCTCCTGTCTTTGTACACCATCAAGCCCATTGAATTTTTCATCTTCCCTTCCCTGCTGTTGGTGACCACCCTGTTCCGCCTCTCCCTGGAAGTGGCCTCCACCCGGCTCATCCTCCTCCACGGCAGTGAGGGGATGGAGGCTGCGGGTCGGGTCATCCGCTCCTTCGGCAGCTTTGTGGTCGGCGGCAATTATGTGGTGGGCGGCATCATCTTCTTAGTCCTGGTGGTCATCAACTTCATCGTTATCATTAAGGGTTCCACCCGGATTGCCGAAGTTGCGGCCCGTTTCACCTTGGATGCCATGCCCGGCAAGCAGATGAGCATTGATGCCGACCTCAATGCCGGCTACATCGATGATCATGAGGCCCGGAAACGCCGGAAGGCCCTGGCCCAGGAAGGCGAATTCTACGGGGCCATGGACGGCGCGTCCAAGTTCGTCCGGGGGGAGGCCATGGCGGCCCTCCTGATCATGGCCATCAACCTCATCGGCGGTCTGATCATCGGCGTGGCCCAACACGGCATGAACGTCGGGGACGCAGCCCAGACTTACAGCCTCCTGACCATCGGTGAAGGTCTGGTGGGCCAGATCCCGGCGTTGCTAGTGTCCACGGCCGCAGGTTTGATCGTCAGCAAGGCCGCCTCGGAAGCCAGCCTGGGAGAGGAATACGCCAAGCAGTTCACCCTGAAACCCCAGGCCATGAGCGTGGCCGCGGGCATCATCTTCCTCATCGGCCTGGTGCCGGGACTCCCCCATGTGCCCTTCATCGCCCTGTCCATGTTGGCCGGGGGGCTGGCTTATGTGGCTCATTCCTCCCGGAAGAAGGCCGACGCTGCGGCCCTGGAAGCCAAGAAAGCTCCGGCCAAGCTCAAGGGGCCGGAGCCCATGGAAAACCTCCTGACCCTGGACCTCCTGGAGCTGGAGGCGGGCTACGGCTTGATCCCCCTGGTGGATGAATCCCAGGACGGCGAGCTGCTGGAACGCATCCGGGCCTTGAGGAGGCAATTCGCCACGGAAATGGGCGTGATTGTGCCGCCCATCCATATCCGGGATAACCTGCAGCTCAAGCCGGGGGGCTATGTGATCCTCATCAAGGGGGTGGAAGTGGCCCGGGGCGAAATGATGGTGGGCTACCATCTGGCCCTGCACCCCGGCGACACCCTGCGCCAGATCGACGGCATCCCCACCCGGGAACCTACTTTCAATCTGCCCGCGCTCTGGATTACCCCGGCCAAGAAAGAAGAGGCCCAGCACCTGGGATATACCGTGGTCAATCAGGCCAGCGTCATCGCCACCCACCTCTCGGAGGTGATCCGCACCTACTGCCACGAGCTCTTGGGCCGCCAGGACGTGCAGAAACTCCTGGATCGCGTGAACCAGTCCAACCCCAAGGTCGTGGAGGAACTGACCCCCTCGCTGCTGTCCCTGGGCGGCATCCAAAAGGTGCTCCAGAACCTGGTCCAGGAAAGAATCTCCATCCGGGACATGCTCACCATCCTGGAGACCCTGGCGGATTACGCCCCTTACACCAAAGACCCGGACATCCTCACGGAATACGTGCGGCAACGCCTGGGCCGGGCCTTAACCAAACCTCTGGAAGGCCCGGACAACAAAATCATGGTCTATTCCCTGGACCCCTTCATCGAGGACCTGATCAAAGACAGCCTGCAAAAGACGGATTACGGCGTTTTTCTGGCCATGGCCCCGGATACGGCCCAGGAAATCATCAAAGCCTTGCAGGAAGCCGCGGAAAAGGCCACGGCCCTAAACCAGCAACCCATTATTGTTTGTTCTCCCGGAGTACGGCGGCATCTCCGGCGCCTGGTGGAAAGACAACTGCCCACTTTACGGGTCTTGTCCCACCATGAGCTGGTCACCGATGCCACCATCCAATCCATGGGAGTAGTGAGTTTAAGCCATGAAGCTTAAGACATTTTTAGCTCGGGACTTGAAGGATGCCCTGTCTCAAGTGAAAAAGGAGCTGGGGCCGGAAGCGGTGATCCTCTCCACTCAATCCCGGTGGTTCAAAGAGAATCAGGCCGGTTGGGGCCGGCGGCCGGGGGTGGAAGTAACCGCAGCCGTGGATATGACCGCGTTTCCCAGTAATGGGGACGGCAACGGCGATAGCCGGACGGAATGGTTCCCGTCACCCTCGACTCCGGTCAGCCAAATCCAGGAGGATTTAGAAGAAGTCAAAGAACTGTTGCACCAGTGGGTGCGGCAGAGCGGTCCGCCCTCCTGGCTGATGCAGCACAAAGAACTGACCATGTTTTATCGCTTCCTCACCAGGTCCGGACTGGATGAACGCTTCCTGCAACGTTGGCTGGACAATGTGCAGGGGATGCTGGAGCAGCCCGGAGAGGAGCCGCTAACCCTTAAAGAGGTAGCCAGCCGCTACCTGATGCAGGCCTTTGAAGTGGTTGACCCCTGGAAGGCCAAAGAAGGCCAGCCCCGATATTGGTCCTTCATCGGTCCCACCGGCGTGGGCAAGACCACTACCATCGCCAAACTGGCGGCCAAGTTCGGCCTTTATGAAAAACGGAGCGTAGGGCTGATTTCCATGGACAACCAGAGATTGGGGGCGCACAATCAGCTGGCCGCGTACGCCCGGCTCACGGGCCAGCCCCTGCTCATCGTGCACCAGCGCCAGGAACTGCTGGAGGCCATGGACAAGATGGCGGATCTGGATTTAATATTGATCGACACCGCCGGCCGCAGCCCTTATGCCCCGGGGTTGCAGAAGGAATTACAGGAATCCCTGGGGGACATGCCGGAATTGGAAAATCACCTGGTACTGAGCGCCACCACTAAAGAGAGCAATTTGATCAATGCCATCAAGCGCTTCGGTGTTCTGCCCATTTCTTCTTATATCATTACGAAGATTGACGAAACCAATGATTTTTCTGCTATTTTCAACCAATTATGCCATCGCCGGGTGCCTGTTTCTTATCTGACCGCGGGCCAACAGGTGCCGGAAGACATTGAACTGTCTTCCCGGCGGCGGGTGACCGAGTTGTTGTTGCGGCGTCGGAGTTGAGTGTGATTACTGAGATCATATTGGGAGTAGTTTATGAAACCAACCATACTTCTTAACGACCCGGATGAGCTGGACGAACTGACACCGGAGTTGGCTGCGCCTTCCCCCCCGCCTTTGCGGATCATTGCCGTGACCTCCGGTAAGGGCGGGGTGGGCAAGTCCAATGTCGTGGCCAACCTAGGGGTGGCCTTAGCCCAAAAAGGGCTCAAAGTCCTCCTCATCGATGCGGACCTGGGTTTGGGCAACCTGGACATCCTGTTAGGGCTGGCGCCCCAGTACACCATTCACGATGTCCTGCAGCTCCGCAAATCCCTGGCGGAAGTCCTGGTGGACGGGCCCGAAGGTATGAAGATCCTGCCGGCCTCCTCCGGCATTCCGGAACTGGCGGAACTGGATGAATACCAGAAGATGTTTCTCCTGAACGAGTTGGATAATTATTCGGAGACCATCGACGTGGTGCTGATCGACACCGGGGCCGGCATCTCCCGCAATGTGCTGTTCTTCAACATGGCGGCCTCCGAAAGGCTGGTGGTGGCCAACAATGAGCCCACCTCCATCACCGACGCCTATGCCCTGATTAAGGTCTTGGCCACACAGCACAATGAGCGGCGCTTCAAGCTGCTGGTGAACGGGCTCTCCCAACCCCGGGAAGCGGAGGCGGTGTACCGCACTCTGCTGAAAGTGTCGGAACGCTTCCTGGGCCGTGACATTTCCCTGGAATATCTGGGGCATATCCCTTATGACGATGCGGTCTCCAAAGCCGTCTTAAAGCAACAGCCGGTTTTGACTCTGTATCCTAAATCCCGGGTCGCCAAGTCCTTTGCCTTAATGGCCCGGAGGCTGTGGGAAATGCCCGCGCCTGAAGAAATGGACGGCAATATCAAGTTCTTTTGGCGGCGCTTGCTGCAATACCAGATTTAGCAGGTTCCAGTGGAAGAGACAGAAATGAAAAAACAAGCCTTGGCCCATGACATGTCTGCGGAGTATTGGCCCGCGGAGGTGGATAATTCCTGGCAAGAGCAGATGGTGCTGCAATATGCGCCGCTGATCAAGTATATCGCCTCGCGCCTGGCGTTGCGCCTGCCCTCCCATATCTCCCTGGACGATCTCATCAGCTCCGGGATCATCGGTCTGATTGACGCCATCCACAAGTTCGATCCCAGCAAAAACATCAGTTTCAAGACCTATGCGGAATTCCGCATCAAGGGCGCCATCCTGGACGAATTGCGCAGCCTGGACTGGATTCCCAGATCCGTGCGCAAAAAGACCCACCTCCTGGAAAACGCTTATGCGGAATTGCAAAAGACCCTGGGCCGCCCCGCGGAGCCGGAGGAAGTGGCCGAGGCCCTGGGTATCAGCATAGAAGAGTTCTACCAGCTTTTGGATGAGACCAAGGCGGTATCTTTGGTGGAACTGGAGGGAGTATGGAAGGCCATCAGCGGCGCGGCTGAGGTCGCGGACAACGATATGCCAGAAATCCTCCAGGACGAAAATGTGCGGGACCCGTTCATGGCCGTGCACTTCTCCCAGCTCCAGGAAATCATGGTGCGGGGGATTGAAGCTTTGCCTGATAAAGAAAAGTTGTTGATTTCCCTGTATTACTATGAAGAACTGACCATGAAGGAAATCGGCCAGATCATGGGCTATACCGAATCCCGCATCTCCCAGTTGCATACCCAGGCGATGTTGCGCCTCCGGGCCAAGTTGCGGGAATATTTCCATTACGGAGAAAAATAAGATGTACCGGCGCCTGCTGCTCCTCATGTCCCCCCTTTCGCTCCTGCTGGTGCTCCTTTTGGGGGTCGGCGTCCCTCAGAGCTGGGGTCAGGTAAAGAAGATAGAGACCTCCCGTCCCGGTCCCATCGTGGAAGCCAGGATCGGGGAGAAACCGGGAGCTGATAATTCCTCGCCGGTGGTGGAG
Source organism: Deltaproteobacteria bacterium (assembly GCA_021813445.1). Lineage (GTDB taxonomy): Bacteria > Desulfobacterota > Desulfobaccia > Desulfobaccales > 0-14-0-80-60-11 > SURF-52. Next base: position 31,257 of record JAKAKP010000090.1, on the reverse strand, counting down.
GGCAAAATTGTAGAGAAACCCCGGGCTGATAATACCTTGCCTTTGGACCCCTTTTATCTGATCGAGGAGGAAGGCCCCCGGGTGCGGGTGCTGCGGGTGGCCCTGGCCCTGGAATTTGCCCAACCCGAACTGAAAAGGGTCATTGACCCGCAAGCCCCGCGTCTCAGAGAAATCGTTTACGACTTTTTAGTTAGTAAGGAGCATGACCCCGGTCTGGCAGAGCAAGGCGGACGAAAAATCCTGGCCGGATTAGTAAACCGCTACCTGGGGCAGGAGGCGGTTACCGCCGTCAAGGTGGATCAGAGCTATCTCCTGCTCCCCTGAAGGGAGGAAAGACCATGGATGGCATTGATTCGTCCGGGAGGATTCCAATTATCCCCCCGGATCAAAACATGATCAGCGATCATGTTCGCGACAAAGGCGGCCAGTCCCGACCCCAATATTTTGCCCAGAAACGCAAACCCGCGGAGCCCCAATTGGAAGATGGCATAGAAGAAGAGACGCCCGCTGCCGAAGAAACCGGTGAGCCCAAACACCTCATCGACATCAAAGTTTGACTGCGGAGAAAAGTCGTGACTGCAAAAAGCATGGAATATTGGATTTTCATCCAGATGATCCTGGAGCTGGGCCTGATTTTCGTGGTGGCCGTATCCCTGCTGCGGATCAGGTCATGGTACAAGAAGATCATGGCTCTGCAGGCAGAGCAGCCTTCCCCGGAAGAAGCCGCGAAGATGGTGGAACTCGCCGCGACCCTGGAGGAACGGCGCCGGCATCTGGAAGAACTCCTGGCGCAACTGGATCAAAAAGCCACGGCTCTTCAGAAACATCTCTCCCGGGCGGGGTCCAGGACCCAAGGCTCCGCCGACTCCCCGCCCCCCTGGGAAAGCGGGGTGTCCCTGCGTTCCCAGGTGGAAAATCTGTACCGCCAGGGCTGCTCCACCGAGGAGATTGCCCGGCGTCTGCAGATGAACCTGGCGGAAGTGAAAATGGCCCTGGACCTCTCCCGGGCCCGCCCGCGGTGAAAAGGTTTCATCGACATGAGTCTCTATTGATCTTTACTAAACTAACCGATTTAGATATAGAAGAAATTCCCCATCTAGGGAACAAATGTTCCCATTAGGGATTAAGAATTAATCTCTTATATTGACATGAGGTTATGGAAGGTGTTAAAAGATTTGAAAAAATTATTCGTGGATATTTTCACAAATATTTATTATAGTTTTTTAAGGTGGCATAACATTTGCTCAAGTATATTAAAGGCTCTTTGGGGCGCTCCGTATAAGATTGCTCGTGGGGCACAGCTATGACGGTTTGCATCTCGGCGATCTGTGAGGATGGTAAGACAGCGATTGTGGCATCGGATCGTATGGTCACTGCCCAATACCCTCCCATAGAATTTGAGCACACAAGGTCAAAAATCCATCACCTTGCCCCATATTGTATTGCCATGACCGCCGGCGATGCCTTAAAGCCCATCGAGGTCATACCAAAGAGCAAACTCACCATATGCGACCAGAGGCGCTCCCCATCTATTGAACAGATTGTGGACATCGTAAAGCACTGGTATCAGTTTCATAGAATTGCAAATGCCGAAGAACGCATTTTGAAACCGCGCACCATCAACTCCCAAACATTTTACGATAAGGGACTGGGCATCTTCCCTAGGGATATTTTTGGGTATCTAGATCAAGAAATGGCTAACTTTAATTATGGGATAGAGCTTCTGATCGCTGGTCTTGACTCCACTGGTGCCCATATTTATCATATTTTTAATCCAGGCATGGCAAACTGCTATGACTTCATAGGGTTCCATGCCATAGGGGTGGGTCAGCTTCACGCTTTTCAGACATTTATAGCACAAAGATATAGTATTTCCTGTACCACCATAGATTGCCTTAATGTTGTCTATGCTGCTAAAAAAGCCTCTGAAGTCGCCCCAGGTGTTGGCAAAGAAACTGACATGGCGATGGTTAGAGAAGGGCAAGTCATTCATATTACTCCGGAAATGGTAAGTGCTTTAAGTGATATATATAACCAGGTAACTCAACCACGCCAACAAGAGATAATGAATGCAAGCCAATTGTTGGCAGGTTTGCTCTCTCAAGCAGAGGCAGAAGCAGAAAAGGGAGAAGGCGATGCAAAGCCCACAGGATGAAAACTTTGATGTAAAGCGTTATTTGGAAGACATGTACAATTTTAGAGGGCGAGAATCCGCCTCCAGAGGTAAAAATGAATTTGAGGAAGAATGCCCTTATTCATTTTTTGACCCACAATACCGCCATCTTGCGGCTCGTTGGTATCGAATGAAATATGTGAACCCAAAACAGACGTGAGATTTCTTTGAACCGGTAAAAGAGCGGCCTCAAGGCCGCTTTTTTTATTTTCCCGTTTTTAACCTGATATACTACCTAAGATATCCTTGTGCCTCTTTCATTTTAAGAATATGGTGTTGGAAATTTTTTGGGAGAGAGGTCAGGGGCTGGGGGGATAAGGCCCCCCTAGAAAAACCAATTTTTCCGAGGTCACTAGCCAACATGGATATCAAAAGATGGCAGCAGCGCCTCAAGGCGGCGCGGGGGGAAGTCCCTGCGGATTTGGTGCTCGGGGGAGCGCGGATGGCCAACGTCTATACCGGCGCCTGGCGGCAAACGGACGTGGCCGTCTTTGACGGGGTGATCGTCGGCCTGGGGGATTACTCCGGCCCCCGCCTGGATCTCTCGGGCCGGTATCTCCTGCCGGGCCTGATCGACGGCCACCTGCATCTGGAAAGCAGCATGCTCACCCCCCGGGAGCTGGCCCGGGCCCTCCTGCCCCTGGGCACCACCACGGTGGTGGCCGACCCCCATGAAATCGCCAATGTTTGGGGGGCCCAGGGTCTGGATTATCTCCTGGATGCCAGTGAAGGCCTGCCCCTGGATATCCTTTTCCTGCTGCCCTCCTGTGTCCCGGCCTCGCCCCTGGAAACTGCGGGCGCGCAGCTGGAGGCCGTGGATCTCAAGCCCTATGTGAGCCACCCCCGGGTCCTGGGACTGGCGGAAGTGATGAACTTTCCCGGCGTCGTGGCCGGGGACCGGGGCTTGGCAGAAAAGATCGCGCTCTTTCCCCACCTGCCCGTGGACGGCCATGCCCCCCTGCTTTCCGGCAAGGGCCTTAACGCTTACCGCCTGGCGGGCATCGGCTCCGACCACGAATGCACCCAAGTTAGCGAAGCCAAAGAAAAATTGGAATTGGGATTTCATGTCATGCTCCGGGAAGGCAGCCTGGCGAAAAACCTGGCCGATCTGCTGCCGGTGGTGACCCCGGCCACCCTACCCCGGCTCATGCTGGTCACCGACGACTGCCACCCGGAAGACATATTGCGCAACGGCCACCTGAATCATCTCCTGCGCCTGGCTGTGTCCCTGGGGCTGGACCCCCTGGCGGCCGTCACCATGGCCACTCTCAATCCCGCAGTCTATTTCCAGCTTCCGGACCGGGGGGCCGTGGCTCCGGGCCTGGCCGCAGACCTGGTAGTGGTGGAGGACCTGCAAACCTTCCGCATCGACCGGGTCCTGAAAAACGGTAAGGTGCTGGTGGAGGAAGGGCGCCTGACTTCCGGCCTGGAACTGCCCCCCTACACCACGCCATCTCCCACCATGCAGGTAAAAATGCCGGAGTTGGAAGCCTTTTCTCCCCCGGCTACGGGGGAAAAGGTCAAGGTCATCGGCCTCATCCCCGGTCAGTTGCTCACCGAGAAACGCATCTTGCCTGCGCCGGTCCGGGAGGGCCGCCTGGCCGCGGACCCGGCGCGGGACCTGTTGAAACTGGCGGTGGTGGAGCGCCACCGCCGCACCGGCAACCTGGGACTCGGCCTGGTCCAGGGTTTCGGGCTGAAGCAGGGGGCCCTGGCCTCCTCCGTAGCCCACGATTCCCACAATATCGTGGTGGTGGGGGCGGACGAAGCCGATATGCTCCAGGCCGTGGAGCATCTGGTGAAACTGAAAGGCGGGCTGGCAGTGGTGGCCAACGGCCGGGTCCTGGCGGACCTGCCTCTGCCCGTGGCCGGCCTCATCAGCCCCCGGCCCCTGGAGGAAGTGGCCGCGGCCTACAACCAGGTGCAGGCAGCCTACCGTTCCCTGGGGGGCGGGCTGAACGATCCTTTCATGGCCCTGTCCTTCCTGGCCCTGCCGGTAATCCCGGCGCTGAAACTCACAGACCTGGGCCTGGTGGACGTCAATAGATTTGAAGTGGTGCCGCTTTTCGGGGAAGATTAGTTCAAAGCTTAAGGTTTAGGTCTCGGGGCCCTTTCGTTGACGGTTTTCGACCTTTCTGTCTTATCACCGGATAGTACAAAAACCCCTCCGGGCATGGCGAAGAGCGTTTTTGCCCTGAATTGGCCAAAAAATGTTATCATAACTGCACCATAAGGCGAGGTAATAAGGAGCTTCTGATGGGGAGGACTTCCATCAAAACCAAACAGGACGTATTGAAGACCCTGCACCAAAACCGCGACCGCCTCAAGGCCCTTGGAGTAAGGAGGATCGGGCTATTTGGCTCATACGTGCGCGGAGAACAATATTCTGGCAGCGACATTGATCTGCTGGTGGAATTTGAGGCGGGACAGAAAACCTTTGATGCCTTTATGGAACTATCCTTTCTGCTAGAGGAGATTTTGCAGCACAGAATTGAACTGGTGACAATGGAATCCCTCAGTCCTTATATCGGGCCGCATATTTTAAAAGAGGTGGAATATGCCGCTCTTGCCGCTTGAGTATCTGCGCCATATCCTCGATGAAACCGGGTATCTGATCTCAGACAGCCGGGGTTTGAGCAAAGATCGATCATGGGCAGCGAGACCTTGAAGCGGGCTTATGTGCGCAGCATAGAGATCATTGGCGAGGCCTCGAAGAAAATTCCTAGTGAGTTAAAACAGAAATATCCTGAGATAAATTGGCGTTCTCTAGCAGGAATGAGGGATCGCCTCATTCATGACTACTTCGGGGTTGACTACGATATTGTTTGGGATGTCATTCAAAATAAGATTCCAGAACTCCACCGGAAGATAGAGCGAATACTGAAACTTGAAGGGGAATAAAGAAGATAACCTCGCAGCTATACTGTCCCCCGACCCCTGACCACTGGCCCCTGACCACTGCTTGCTCACTGCTCACTGCTTACGGAGGGAAATATGAGCTTAGTCCTGACCGGTTCCGAAGTGATGCAGGTCCTGGACATGGACCTGGCCCTGGCCGCGGCTGAGGAAGCCTTCCGGGCTTACGGCGAAGGCCGGGTGAACATGCCCCCCAAGTCTTACCTGACCCTGGAGAAGGGCGATTTCCGGGCCATGTACGGGGAGATCTTTTTGCCGGAGGGCCATATCTGCGGGCTGAAGTGGGTCAACGTGCATCCGGCCAACCCCGCCCAGGGCCTGCTCACGGTCATGGCCAAGATTCTGCTCAATGATCCGGATACCGGCATGGAGTTCGCGGACCTGGACGGCACCCATATCACCGATTTCCGCACCGGCGCGGCCGGGGGAGTGGCCGCCAAATTTCTGTCACGGCCTGATGCCGCCCGCCTGGGGGTCATCGGCGCCGGGGCCCAGGCCCGTACCCAGATAGCCGCGATTCTCAAAGTGCGCGCCATCCGGGAAATCTTTGTCTATGACCGCCACCTGCACCACTCCCAGGCTTGCGCGGACCAGGTCAGCGCCGCGCATGGGGTCGCGGCCCGGCCCGTAGCCGAGGCCGCGGACGCGGTGCGGCAGATGGACATCGTGGTCACCACCACCCCCAGCAACCAGCCGGTGGTCTTCCGGGACTGGGTCTCCCCCGGCACCCATATCAACGCCATCGGTGCGGACGCCGCGGGCAAGCAGGAATTGGACCCGGCCATTTTGCAGACGGCAAAAATCGTAGTGGACGATTGGGCCCAGGCCTCCCACTCCGGCGAGATCAACGTCGCCCTCAGCCAAGGCCGGATCAAAGCGGAGCAGATTTCCGGCTCCCTGGGAGAGATTGCGGCCGGGAAAAAGCCGGGGCGCACCGCGCCGGAGGAAATCACCATCTTCGATTCCACCGGCCTGATCATCCAGGACCTGGCCCTGGGTTTTGCCGTCTACCGCCGGGCTAAAGAGCGGGGCTTGGGGCGGGAGATGAATTTTTTACGTTAATATGTTCCGATATCAACGCCATGAAATGGTTTGAAGACTTCTTCCCCCTGGGGCCGGACGCGGCGTCTCCGGGTCATCCCTTTGCCGCAGGAGAGGAGCAAGCGAGTCCGGCGGGAAAAATCGCCTGGCTGCTCTTTTGCGCCGCCTCCCTGCAGATGATGTTTCTCCAGCCCTCCATCGTCCTGCTTCCGGGAGAACGCACCAACCTGTTTTCCACCTTGCTGGCCGCCCTGTCTCTGGCCGCAACCGTCTGGGCCGCCAAGAAAGGGGCTTTTATTCGAAACCGGGGGGAACTGGGCCTTTGCCTGCTCCTGACGGCGCTGGTGCTGTTGAGCGGCTTTCTCAGCGCCGTGCCCCGGACCAATACCTTGCGTGGGGTCGCGCTTCTGGCCCCGGCCCTGGGGGGATTCTGGGGAGCAAGAATCCTGCTGGATACGCCCGCCAGGCAGCGTGCCTTTCTCCTGCTCAGCCTGGTGATGTTAACGGCCTTCGTCCTGATAGGTCTGGTCTCCTGGGGGGTTACCGGTGAAATCACCACGGCCATGGATCCCAAATACCACTCCCTGGCCACCAAGGTGATGCTCCTATGGTTTGCGCCGCTAGCCCTGCTTTGGGGCCGCTTGCCCCAGAAAATTCTGGGAGTGATCCTCATTGCTTTGAGTTATCTGCTCTTGTTGTTGACCCAACTGCGGTCTGCCATGGCGATTCCTTTGCTCCTGGGAGGGGTGGCGGTTTTTTACGGCGGCCTGCGCCTGAAATACTTTTTGCTGATTCTCCTGGCCCTGTCCGCAATCCTGGTTTATTTCATCCGCCACTTGCCCCCGGAAAGAACCGGCCTGCAATATGAGCCGGCCTACTACCGCGCGGAGTATCTGATGTTTTCCTGGCACATCGCCGCCCGGCATCCCCTGTTGGGCATCGGCCTGCTGACGCCCCGGGAGAAATTTCTGCAAGATTATGCGATAAAATACCCCTACGTGACCCGGGAAAAGTTTCGCCATTCCCTGCAAAGCATCATCGTCGCCGATAATATGTTTCTGACGTTTATGGTGGGCGTGGGCTTTCCTTTTCTGGCGCTTTATTCTTTCTCCCTGATCAAGCTCCTGGCCGGATTGGTGAGGAGCTTCGGCGCCAGTCCGTCCCTTGGCTTTATTCCCCCTTTGGCCCTATTATTGCCTCTGACCGCGGGGATCTTGACCTTCTTTGCTTATGACCTGCTGCTGCATCCCCAGGTGTGCTGGTTTTTCCACCTGCTGCTGGGGATGATCCCTAGGAACGTAGGTAAAATTCAAAGTTCCAGGTTCCAAGTTCCAAGTTAAGACGCCGACTTTGGGAATTTTTCCGCTAGTCATAGATACAATGATTTCCAAAAGTTTTTCAGGTTGGAAACACAAAGGCAGGGGCACAGCTTGCTGTGCCCCTACATAAGCGGAAAAACCTCCGGCAATCTCGATAATACCTGGATCAAAAACGATTGAGAAAAATTCCGGCAAGAATTGGGAGACTCATTGGTGGCCTGGGCTTGGCTAATTACCGGGGCGGGCGGAGACGCCCGCCCACGCATATGATATGATAAATGGCTAAGACGATCTTAACCTCGAACCTTGAACTTTGAACTTTGAACTTATGATGAACAATTTGCCCCCCTTCTACGTCATTGCGGTAAATTACCATGCCGGGTCTTATCTGCCGGATTTTATTGCCTCCCTGGCGCCTCTGCCTTTTTTGAAACGGCTGATAATCGTTAACCATTCACCGGAAGAGAGTCTGGCGGCCTTAACCGCCCCCTTCCCCTTACAGGTCATCAATCAGAAGAACGCCGGGTATGGCGCGGGTTTGAACCGGGGACTGCGGGAGGTTGGCGAGAAGAACGCGGTGGCCTTACTATGCAATCCCGATCTGGTCCTGGCAACCCCGGCAAAGGTGGCGGAGGCCCTGGCCTACCTGAGCGCACACCCCCGGGTGGGCTGTCTCATCCCCAGCTCCGTGACCTTTGAAGGGCAATCTATTTTGGCCTGCCGGGAGTTTTACAACTGGAAGACCCTTTTGGCCTCCAGAATCGGCTTCTTTCGCCGCTTCTTTGCCGGTCCCTATCGGGAACACCTGTTATTGGATGCTCCGGGCGACCGGCCCCTGGAGGTGGACTGGGGCTATGGCGCGGCTATGTTTTACCGGGTGGCTGCGTTTTGGGGAGCTCCCGCATTCGATGAGAGATTCTTTCTTTATATGGAGGAGGTGGATCTTTGTTACCGCCTCTGGCAGGCCGGCTTGGCTGTGGTCTCTTATCCGGAGGTGCTTTTCCGGCATCATAGCCAGAGAGACAGCCAGCGCCGCTGGCGGTTTTTGCGGTACCATCTGGTCAGCCTGGGGAAATTTATCTGGAAATATCGGGGGCTGCCGCAGCGCCAGCCTTTGGAGCCGGCCAAGACACCTGAATCAAATGCCTCGTCCAACTAAACCTGGATCTCCATATTTGGGTCTTGATATGTGCGGCATTGGCGATCTCGAGACAGTCCTGGCGTCCCACCCCCCCATGACTAGAGGCCTGTTGTCTCGCGGCCCTGATGCTGGCGAGTTGCTGCCACGATGAAGGCAATAAAAATCTATTTCTTGCCATTACTATTGCTTTATCTGGCTATCATTTTCTTGGCCTATAATCATAAGTTAGAGAACGATGAACTCCGCTATGTAAAATTTGCTCATAATTTATTCCATGGTTATTATAGTCCTCCTGATCATCTCAACCTCTGGAATGGTCCTGGTTACCCGCTGCTTCTGACTCCCTTCGTTATTGTAAAATCAGGCTGGCTCCCAGCCAGGATATTAAATGCCTTCTTGTTATTTTTTGCCGTTATTTATTTTTTCCGCACATTAAAAATGTACCTTAATGAAAAGGCTGCCTTTTATATCTCCTATATCTTAGGCATATACCCCCCGGTCTTAAGAGATCTGCCTTCGCTTCTGACTGAGATATTTGTTTTTTTTCTTATTTGCGGGTTCGTTTATCATTTTTGCCGACTTGGGCAACATGATGGGAAAATTAGATTCCATCTCCTAATTTCCTCATTTTATCTGGCAGTTATTGCCTTAACCAAAATAATATTCGGATATGTTATATTGGCAATGATGGCGATATCATTAATTGCATGTATTATCAGAAGAAAAAAGAACATGATAAACGTATTATATGTGAGTATTATAGCCATGATTTTTTGTTTACCCTACCTGTGTTACACTTATTCACTCACCGGCAAGATTTTTTATTGGGGCAATTCCGGGGGCATGTCCCTCTATTGGATGTCCACTCCCTATAGCGGAGAATTGGGTAATTGGTATGATCGCAGCCAGGTATATTCGGAGCCCCAATTATATGCCAACCATCATAAATTCTTCGACCGCATCGCTAAACTTGACAGTGTGAGACAAGATGAAGAATTCAAAAAACAAAGTTTGAAAAACATCCGCGAGCATCCCCTGAAATATCTTTATAACTGGCTATGTAACGTAAGTCGTATCCTATTTTCCTATCCTTATTCTTATAAATTACAATCACCGAATTCCTTGTTTTATATAATTCCCAATATGTTCCTATTAGTTCTTGCAACTTTATGCATTTACCCAACATTTAAAAGTTATAGGAATATCCCCTTGGAAATAAAGATGCTCCTTTTGATATCTGTTATTTATTTAGGTGGCTCATCTTTGCTTAGCGCTTATGGCAGACAACTTTGTCCTGTCATCCCTATCTTACTTTTGTGGATATCCTTTACTCTATTCCGTCTGGTTGAAGTTAGAATGCGCACACCCGCTTAGGCAATACCAAGTGTTTGTTTGCCAGGGCCTTGCTTTTGAGGTTTGCACCGTTGCAGGCCGGCTCCCGGGCCGATCCTCCACACCGCTAAAATAGCGCAAGTTCCTAAAAACTCTGGAGGTTAGCCGGCAAGGCTGCTTTTTTCCGGCGGTCCCTATTGCCGTGGGTCTTGGCTATCTGTATTCTATAGTAGCGCTTGAGCCATCATTTTGAGCCGCAGAGGAGTTGCCTGGCCAACAGATGAAAGAGAGCCAAAGAGCTTACCATGACTAAATCCATTGATAATCTTCCCCGGGTGGCGGTGGTAGGTGCGGGTTATTGGGGCAAAAACCTGGTGCGCAATTTCGCGCAACTGGGAGCCCTGGCCCTGGTCTGCGATCCCAGTGCCGCGGCATGCGCCCAGGCCATCCAGGCCTGTCCCGATGTACGCACCGCCAGCGAGCTATCCGAAGTATTGCAAAACCCCGAGATCAATGCGGTGGCCATCGCGGCGCCGGCCATCTCCCATTACTCCATGGCCAAGGCCGCGCTCCTCGCGGACAAAGATGTTTTTGTGGAAAAACCCCTGGCCCTGGAGGTCAAGGAAGGCCAGGAACTGGTGGCCCTGGCCCAGCAAACCGGCCGCATCCTGATGGTGGGACACATCCTGCAATACCATCCCGCGGTCCTCAAACTCAAGAGCCTGGCGGCTGCGGGGGAACTGGGAAAGATTCAATATGTTTATTCCAACCGCCTCAATATCGGCAAAATCCGCACTGAAGAGAATATCCTCTGGAGTTTTGCCCCCCATGATATCTCCGTCATCCTTCATCTCTTAGGGGAGATGCCCACCGAGGTCAACGCGCACGGCGGCAGTTACCTGCAATCCCATGTAGCCGACGTCACCTTGACTTCCTTCTCGTTTGCCAGCGGGGTGAAGGGCCATATTTTTGTGAGCTGGCTCCATCCCTTTAAAGAGCAGATGCTGGTAGTGGTGGGCGACAAAAAGATGGCGGTCTTTGACGATGTCTCCAAGGACCGGAAACTGGTCCTTTATCCCCATACCATCGACTGGATCGAGCGGTTGCCGGTGGCCCGGAAAGCCGAGGGTGAGGCAGTGGCGGTGGAGGCCAGGGAGCCCCTCAAAGATGAGTGCGCCCATTTCCTGGAATGCATCCGCACCCGCCGCCCCCCCCGGACCGATGGCCACGAAGGCCTCCGGGTTCTCCAGGTGTTGGAGGGCTGCCAGCGCTCCCTGGATCAAAAAGGCGCCCCGGTTAAGCTGGCAGGGCTGGAAACCCCGGCCCCGGAGTCCTCTTTTTTTGTGCACGAGACTGCCAGCATCGACCAGCCCAGCGAGATCGGGCCGGGCTGCAAAATCTGGCATTTCTCCCATATCCTCAAGGATTGCCGCATCGGGGCAAACTGCAACATCGGGCAGAATGTGGTCATCGGCCCTGAGGTCACCATCGGCAAGGGCTGCAAGATTCAAAACAATGTCTCCGTCTATAAAGGCGTTACCCTGGAAGACCAGGTGTTCTGCGGCCCCTCCATGGTCTTTACCAATGTTTACAATCCCCGGGCCCATATCCGGCGGATGGACGAACTGCGCCCCACCCTGGTCAAAACCGGGGCCTCCATAGGCGCTAATGCCACCATTGTCTGCGGCCATACCATCGGCCGTTATGCCTTTGTGGGCGCGGGCGCGGTGGTAACCCGGGATGTCCCTGATTATGCCCTGGTAATGGGTAATCCCGCGCGGCAACAGGGCTGGATGTGTGAGTGCGGCACCAAGTTGAGCGCCGAATTCCGCTGCCCGGCCTGCGGCAAACGGTATACGAAGGAGAAAAACGGCCTGACGCTTCTTGGCGAAGCGCAAAGGAGTATAGCCCATTGACCATAAATTTTATTGACTTAATGGCCCAGCAACAGGCCATCCAGGCTCAACTCCAGGAACGGATCCAGAAAGTCCTGACCCACTGCCAGTTTATTATGGGTCCGGAAGTGAAGGAATTGGAGACTCGGCTGGCGGATTACGTGGGCGCTAAACACGCAGTTTCCTGCGCTTCCGGCACCGACGCCTTGCTCATGCCCTTGATGGCTTACGGCGTGGGGCCGGGGGACGCCATCTTCACCACCCCCTTCACCTTCATCGCCACGGCCGAAGTCATTCAGTTGCTGGGGGCCGTCCCGGTCTTTGTGGATATCGACCCGAAAACCTTTAATCTGGACCCGGAGGCCCTGGCCCAGGCCATCGGCAATCTGGGGAAAAATCCCCGGACCGCGTCTTTAAAGCCTAAGGGCATTATCGCCGTGGACCTCTTCGGTCAACCCGCGGACTACGACGCCATTAACGCCTTGGCCAAAAAACACGGGTTGTTCGTCATAGAGGACGCGGCCCAGTCTTTCGGCGGCACTTACAAAGGCCGGCGGGCCTGCTCCCTGGCAGAGGTGGCCGCCACCTCCTTTTTCCCGGCCAAGCCCCTGGGAGGCTACGGCGACGGCGGCGCCGTCTTCACCACCAGCGAAGAAATGGCGGCGACGCTCCGCTCCATCCGGGTCCACGGCCAGGGCGTCCATAAATACGACAATGTCCGCATCGGCATCAACGGCCGTCTGGATACCCTCCAGGCTGCCATCCTTTTGGCCAAAATGGACATCTTCGACCAGGAAGTCGCGGCGCGCCAGCAAGTGGCCCAACGCTACTGCGAAGGCCTGAAAAAGGTGGTGGAGGTTCCTTACGTGGCCCCGGAGTGCACCTCGGTCTGGGCCCAGTATTCCGTCTTGAGCGACCACCGGGAAGAATTACAGGCCAAACTGAAGACCGCGGGCGTCCCCACCGCCATTTACTACCCCAAGCCCCTGCACCGGCAGGAGGCCTTCACCCACCTGGGTTACCGGGACGGGGATTTTCCCATGAGCGAACGGGCCGCGGCCCGCATCTTCAGCCTGCCCATGCATCCCTACATGCAAGACCAGGTCTTTGAGATAATCTTTAAGGCTTTGGGGGCTTAAAGATGCAGAATATCATGCTGACCTCAAGAATTACGGGAGATGTGCCGGATGGACCTTGCTGGCAGTAAGATTCTGGTAATTGGCGGCGCCGGTCTCATCGGTTCCCATGTGGTGGAGGAGCTGCTCAAAGAGGAGGTCCGGGAAGTCATTATTTACGACAACTTCTGCCGGGGCAGCATGGAGAACCTGACCGAGGCTTTGCGCGACCCCCGTTGCCGGATTTTCGAAATCGGCGGCGACATTATGCAGGCCGATATCCTGGATGCGGCCATGGAGGGGGTGGATGGCGTGGTGCACCTGGCCGCGCTGTGGCTCCTGCAATGCCATGAGTTCCCCCGGGCCGCGTTTGACGTCAACGTCCGGGGCACCTTCAACGTCTTGGAAGCCTGCGTGGCCCATAAGATCAAGCGCCTGGTCTATTCTTCCTCGGCCTCGGTTTACGGCGATGCGGTGGCGGAACCCATGACCGAAGACCACCCCTACAACAACTGGACCTTTTATGGGGCCACCAAGATTGCCGGTGAACACATGCTCAAGGCCTTCCATAAGCGTTACGGCCTGCCGGGGGTGGGTCTGCGCTATATGAATGTCTACGGCCCGCGCCAGGACTACAAAGGCACCTACGTGGCCGTGATGATGAAAATTCTGGACAACCTGGATAAGGGCCTGCCCCCGGTGGTCTTCGGCGACGGCAGCCAGTCCTATGACTTTATCTATGTCACCGATACGGCCCGGGCCAATGTCTGCGCCCTGAAAAGCGAAATTCCCCTGGGTTTCTATAACGTGGGACGGGGCATCAAAACCTCCATTAAGGAGCTGACCGAGTTGCTGTTGCGGCTCACGGGCTCTGATTTGCCCATCAAATATGAACCCGCAGGGCAGACTTTTGTGACCAACCGGGTGGGCGACCCTGCGACCGCAGCCCGGGATCTGGGGTTTAACTGGACCGTGGATCTGGAGGAAGGTTTTCAGCGCCTCATCGAGTGGCGGCGCACCCATATCGCCGAAGTGGAAAAGCGGCGGCAAAAGGCGACCTGAGCATTTTTCGATGAAAATTCCCATTTCCAAACCATATTTGGGGACGCAAGAACAGCAGGCGGTAGTTGAGGTGCTGGCCAGCGGCTGGGTGGTGCAAGGCCCCCGGGTCGCGGAGTTCGAGCGCCGCTTTGCCGCGTATACCGGCGCGCCTTTTGCCGTGGCCACCACTTCCTGCACCACCGCCCTGCACCTGGCCCTGGTGGCTTCGGGGATCGGCCCCGGAGACGAAGTAATCGTCCCGGCGTTTACGTGGGTGGCCACGGCCAACGTGGTGGAGAGCCTGGGGGCCGAACCGGTTTTTGTCGATATCGAGCTGGAGACCTTTAACCTGGAGGTCTCCCAGATCGAGGCGGCCATCGGCCCGTGCACCAAAGCCTTGCTGCCGGTCTCCCTGTTCGGCCACAGCGCGCCCATGGACGCGGTCATGGCCATCGCGGCCAGGCATCACCTGAAAGTGGTGGAGGACGACGCCTGCGCCTTGGGGGCCTGGTATGGGGAGCGTCACGCCGGCACCCTGGCGGATATCGGCTGTTTCAGCTTTCACCCCCGCAAGGCCATAACCACCGGCGAGGGCGGCATGCTCATCACCGGGGACGAAAAAACCGCGGTCCTGGCCCGGTCTCTGCGGGACCACGGTGCCTCCACCAGCGATCTGGCCCGGCATTTAGGCGCCAGAAGCTATATTTTACCCGAGTTTAAGGTGGTGGGATTCAATTATCGCATGACCGATTTGCAAGGAGCCGTGGGGGTGGTGCAGATGGAGCGCCTGGGCAGGATCCTCGAGCATCGCACGCGCCTGGCCCGGCGTTATGACGAGGCCCTGGCCGGACTGGGCTGGCTGCAGCCGCCCCGGCAGGAGCCCGGGTGCCGCCATGGTTATCAATCTTACGTCTGTCTCTTTCAGCCGGAGCAGCCGGGATTGGACAACCTCGCCAGGCTGCATGCCCGCCGCAACGCCCTGATGGACGACCTGGAGGCCCGGGGGATCGCCACCCGCCCGGGCACCCACGCGGTGCATATGCTGGACTATTATCATCAAAAGTACCGGATTAAGCCGGAAGATTGCCCCAATGCCTATCTGGCCGATCACCTGACCATCACCCTGCCCCTATATACCCAGATGACCCCAGCCGAACAGGATTACGTCATCGCGGCCCTGCGCCAATGGAGCGGATGAAAAATTTATCTTTACATTCAGAGCCTGAATGCAATTAATATTTTCGAGGTCTGATTAATGGCCAGACATATGACCGAGCCCATTAAGGAAGTCATGGACGAAATTTTAGCGAAGCCTTCTACCCGCCGGGGAGTCTGCATCTGGCTTACCGGCATGAGCAGCGCCGGCAAGACCACCACCGCCGAGGCGCTGGCGGAACTCCTGACGGCCAGCGGCCGCCAAGTCACTTTGCTGGACGGCGATCTGGTGCGTTCCCTGCTGTCCAAAGGCCTGGGTTATAGCAAGGAGGACCGGGATGCCAATATACGCCGCATCGGTTTTGTGGCCCGGGAGATCGTGCGGCATGACGGTGCGGTCATTTGCGCCGCGGTCAGCCCCTACCAGGAGATTCGCAACGAAATCCGCCAGGATATCGGCTCCGATAACTTTGTGGAAGTCTTTGTGAATACGCCCCTGGAGGTCTGCGAAGCCCGGGATCGCAAAGGTTTATACGCCAGGGCGCGCCGGGGCGAGATTTCGGGGCTGACAGGTATCGACGACCCTTATGAACCGCCGCAGCATCCCGATATTACCCTGGACACCGTCACTCACACCGCGGCCGAGAATGCCCGCCTGATCCTGGATTATCTCCGACAATGCGGCTTTCTTTGATCCGTGACTGCAGATGGTATTCAGGTCATAATAAAAAGCTGACTGCTGTCAGCCCATATCCCTAAAAGCCGGAAAACATGTGCGGCATTGTCGGTGAATTCAATCTGGATGGCAGAAGCGTCTCCCCGGTGGGCCTGCGGCGCATGACCCACACCCTGGCGCACCGCGGCCCGGATGGAGAAGGCTTTTATATCGATAACTTCATCGGCCTGGGGCACCGGCGCCTGGCCATTATCGATCTTTCTCCGGCCGGGCATCAGCCCATGCTTACGGCTGACCGGCAGTACGCCATCACTTACAACGGCGAGCTCTATAATTTTCAGGAACTAAGGGCCGAACTCCAAGGCCTGGGCCATCGCTTCATTTCCAGAAGCGACACGGAGGTGGTGCTTAACGCCTATGTCCAATGGGGCCCGGACTGTGTGCACCGCTTTAACGGCATGTTCGCCTTCGCCATCTGGGACCAGAGCCGCCAGGAATTGTTTCTGGCCCGGGACCGTTATGGCGTCAAGCCTTTGTATTATGCCTGGCAGGGCCGGACTTTCTATTTTTCCTCGGAACTGAAGGCGATCCTGGTCAACCAGGAGTTCAACAGGGCCGTATCTCCAGAGGCCCTACTGGAGTATTTCACTTTTCAGAATATCTTTACCGACCGCACTCTGTTTCAGGGCATCCATATGCTGCCCGCAGGGTGCCGGGCCAGACTGCCCCTGGGCGCAACTCCGGGCCGGCTCCCCATCACCCGTTATTGGGATTTCTTTTTCCGGGAAACGGACCAGCCGGCCGATGAAACGGAATATGTCGAGGAACTGCACCGGCTGTTTGCCCAGGCGGTCAAGCGCCAGTTGGTCAGCGACGTGCCGGTGGGCGCTTACCTCAGCGGCGGCATGGATTCCGGGGCCATTACCGCCGTGGCCGCGCGTGAGATTCCTTACCTGGCCTCCTTTACCGCGGGTTTCGACCTGTCCTCGGCTTCGGGTCTGGAACTGGGTTTCGATGAGCGGCATCGGGCGGAGTCCCTGTCCTACCGTTACAAAACCGAGCACTATGAGGTGGTGCTCAAGGCCGGGGATATGGAGCGGGTCTTTCCCGATTTGATCTGGCATCTGGAAGATCTGCGGGTGGGACAGTGCTATCCCAATTATTATGTGTCCCGGCTGGCCAGCAAGTTCATCAAGGTCATCCTGGGCGGCACCGGGGGAGATGAACTGTTCGCAGGCTATCCCTGGCGCTATTACCGGGCAGTGGACAGCCTAGACTTGGAAGACTATGTGCAGAAGTATTACAAGTTCTGGCAGCGCCTGGTGCCCAACAAAATCATTCACCGCCTCTTCCAGCCCCATATCTGGCGGGAAATCAAAGACATCATGACGGTGGATATCTTCCGGCAGGTCATCACCGGCAGCGGCCAGAACCTCACCACCCCCGAAGAATACCTCAACAGTTCCCTCTATTTTGAATGCAAGACCTTTCTCCACGGCATCCTGCTGGTGGAGGACAAGCTCAGCATGGCCCACAGCCTGGAATCCCGGGTGCCCTTTCTGGACAATGACCTGGTGGACTTTGCCATGCAACTGCCGGTTCGCACCAAGCTCCGGGAAGTCGATAATATCCTGCGCATCGACGAAAATGAGGTGCGCCCCAAAAAATACCTCTATTTCGACAAAACCAACGACGGCAAATTGATTTTTCGCAGCATGCTGGGGCGCTATCTGCCCCCGGAATATACCAACGGCGTCAAACAGGGTTTCAGCGCCCCGGACGCCTCCTGGTTCCGGGGGGAAAGCATTGACTATGTGCGCCAGCAGATTCTGGACCCTGAGGCCCGTATTTATGAATTCCTGCGCCCGGACACGGTGGCGGCATTGGTGGGCGAGCACCTCCAGGGGGAGAAGAACCGCCGCTTGCTGATCTGGTCGCTCCTCAGTTTCGAGTGGTGGCTCAGGAAATTTCTCCCCGGATGACCAGCCCATGTCAGAACAATTTCCAAATATCGAACAGATAAAAAAACATTGGGAAAGCGCAGCCCGGCAGAGCCTGGATGCGGCGGGGCTGCGGCCCACCGCCCGGGATCCGTATCTGCAAAGCGTCATCGAAACCGCGATGGCGCGGTTTTTGACCCCGGGCCAGAAATTACTGGACCTGGGTTGCGGCGACGGGCTTTCCACCCTCAGGTTCGCCCGCATCACCGGCCAGGCGGTGGGGGTGGACTATGTCGCGGATTTCATCAAGGCAGCCCGGGAACACGCCGCGGCCGCGGGGATCGAGAATATCCACTTTGAAACCGGAAATATCCTCGACCTGGAGCCCATCCGCCAAAATTTCGGTGCGTTTGATACCATTACCACCATCCGCTGCCTGATCAATTTGCCGGATTGGCCCCACCAGGCCGCGGCCCTGGAACAGGTCGCCCTGACCCTGCAACCCGGCGGACTCTATCTGGCCAGCGAAGGCTGGCTGGAGGGACTGGAAGGTTTGAACCTTTACCGGGGGCAACTCCAGCTCCCGGCAATTCCTGTAGTGGGCTATAATTGTTTTATCTCCCGGGCCCGGTTCGCCGCGGAGGCACAGAAATACTTTGAAATTATCGATTATGTCAACCTGGGCTTATATCTCTTCCTGTCCCGGGTGGTCCAGCCTCTCTTTACCAGGCCGGAGCCTCCCAGCCACACCCACCATTTAAATGAAGTTGCCGCGGAAATCGTCAATCGTGGTATAATGGCCGCAGCCTTCGATTCCTGTGATTATTGCGGTACTTACATCTTGCGCAAACGCGGTTGATCAGCCTTGAAACCGGAAAATATGCCTGCCTTTTCCTGGTCGGATCGGGATGCCTGGGCCATCACCCTGGATCTCGATTGGGCCCCGGATTTTGTCATTGATTTTGTGGCCGGGAAGTTGCTGGAGCGCCAGGTGCCTGCCACCTGGATGGTGACGCATGGGAGCCCGGCGGTGGACCGTTTGCGCCGGCACCCCCAGCTATTTGAGCTGGGGATTCATCCCAATTTTCTCCCCGGTTCCACCCATGGCGACCAGCCCGCCGCGGTTTTACGGCACTGTCTGCATCTGGTGCCTGCAGCCACGAGCCTGCGCACCCATTCCCTGGTGCAGTCCACCCCGCTGCTGGCGCAAGTTCTGGCGCAAACGGCCATTACCGCGGATGTCTCCCTCTTTCTGCCCCATACCCCCCACCTGCAACCGGTGAATTATCGTTGGGGAGGCAAGACCCTGGTGCGCATCCCCTTCTTTTGGGAAGACGATTTTGAAATGGAGGGGGCCCAGCCTGGCTGGCAGTTGGAACCCGGGTGGCCCCTGAGCCCCGGCCTCAAAGTCTTCAACTTCCATCCCATTCACATTTATCTTAATTCCCCGGATCTGCGCGCTTACCAAAGGATAAAAAAACATCCCCTCCAGGATTTAACCGCGGCCGAGGCGGCAGACCAGATTGAGCCTGGCAGGGGCACCCGTTCCTTTTTCCTGGAACTGGTTGATTATCTGGCAGAAAAAAACCCGGCGCGCCGGGTGTGCGACCTCGATGCCAGTTGGCGGGCCCACCTTGGGTTATGAACCTTGGCGTCCGGCCCTAAAAGGGGTATAACCTAACAAATTCCCCAGCCTGACATGGCCTATGCCCCCAACCTTGGAAATCGATACCGCGGCTCTGAAAGAATTGCCCGGATTATGGGGAGAGTTGCACCGCCTCCTGGGACCCAATGCCCTGGCGTTCCTGGGCCGGGTTTATGCCGGGGGGTTAGGGAAATATCAACGCCGTTTGCAGTCCTTGGGGTTCGCCCAACGGGGGTGCGTGCTGGATGCCGGCTGCGGCTTGGGCCAATGGAGCCTGAGCCTGGCCGGCATGTGCCGACAAGTCCTGGGACTCGATATCTCCCGGGAACGGGTGGCGGCCTGCCAAAAATTGAGCCAGGCGGTAAACTGCCCCAATCTGGCCTTCTCAGTGGGGATCTTGGAGGCATTGCCCTTCCCGGACGCCTGTTTTGACGCCGCGGTCTGCTACAGCGTGCTTTATCTCACTGACTACCGCCGCGCCCTTCCCGAGATCGGGCGCACCTTGCGCCCCGGTGGCCTGTTTTATTTGAGCACCAATGGCCTGGGGCGCTTTCTTTACGATATTATTAAGCGCCCCAATCCTGCCCCGGATTTTGACCCGCGGCGCTACGGGCTCCTGACCCTGAAAAACACCATCCTGGGGAGAAGATCAGGCTTGTCGGCCGAGACCGGGGCGGTGGCCATGAATCGCGGCGTCACCGTGAAGGTGCTGCAAGGCGCGGACTTCGAAGTTCTGGCGGTGGGACCGGAAGGAAGGATGGGCGGCGCGCAGGAGTCCTTTGTGCCCGGCAAGTTTTGGGGCCTGGATAGCGCGTTTGATGTACTGGCCCGGAAGGTTTGAATTTCAGGCAGCCCTTGTTTGCCCTAAACTGTCATTCTGAGCGGAGCGGAGAATCTCTTATTTTCGAAGCCTTGAGATTCTGCACTGCATTTAGGATGACAGAAAAAGAGGGTTTGAAATGGTTTCTAGAGCATCCGCTGCCGATACTTTTTCCGGATGTGAACCTCGGTGTGACCTGAGAATGGTTTGGCAATAAATTCGAGACACTGACTTGCATTAATCACCACGTAATAGGTTAAGATTACAAGTAATGTACACAGTAGAAGCTTACCGCGGGCTGCTGGAGTTAATACGGGCCGAAGGCTACCGTTGGGGACGCTTTACCGAAAACCAGGAAACCGCGGGCAAGGTCGTTTATCTCCGCCATGACATCGACTATTCTGTGGGTTGGGCCAGGGAATTCGCCCAGATCGATGCGGACCTGGGCGCGCAGGCCACCTTTTGCTTCCAATTGCGTTCCCCCCTGTATAATTTGCTGACTTATCCAGGTCTCGCAAAAGTCATTGAAATCCAGCAATTGGGACACGATCTGGGGCTCCATTATGTTCTAGAGGATACCGCTGCGACTGATGCCGCGTCCTTAAGCGCCAAAATAAGGGCCGATTTCGAGACGAGCCGCGGCTTTCTCCCCGAACTCAGCCCGGTGTTCAGTTGGCACAACCCCAGCCTGGCGCCCTGGGTGATTAACCGGCCAGAGGACTTCACGGTGCCCGGCCTGGTTAATATGTACGGCCACCGCTTCACCCAACATTGTGCTTACTTTGCCGATTCCAACCTGCGTTACACCATTGAAGAACTGGAAGACATCATCAAGGCCGGGCACCCCCGGTTGCAATTACTGTTTCATCCCTTTCAGTGGCTGGCCCGGGGCGCGGATATGCTGGAGGTTTTGGCCCGGACCTGGCGGCAGGTGATCCGGGAGATGGAGCAGGAATTTTTGCACAATCATCTCTACCACCGAGCCTTCCCCAGCGGCATGCCGGAGCCCCTGTTGCGGGAGTGGATCGAGGCCCTGAGCCGGCGGTTGGCCGCCGATTACCATAGCAACCCTCCCGGAGTGAAAGGTCCCTGAGGTTACTTGATGCTGCTGACGGATGTGTCCCAGTTTGCCAGAAATGCGGAGGTTGTGAGACCGGCGCGCCTGCTGCTCACGGTGAAAAGCCTGGATCAGGTGGAGCGGCGGACCCGGCTCATCGAAGCCAAGGAGCGGGGCCGCCTGGGCCGCATTGACGCCAGGCCCGTGGCCGCCGGCTTGCTGGTGGGGATCGAGCTGCATCCGGGGCAGGTCCTGAACGCGGCCAACGCCTTTCTGGTCCGGGAATTCCGGGAGCCCCGGGGCTTGATTTCCCTGGGAGGCGGGGAGCTGCTGGTCAGCGAAATCGACCGGGTTTTCCGACTGGACCTCCAGGGCCGGATCCTACAGGAATACCGCCATCCTTTTTTTGCCTTTCTCCATTCCCTGGACGTCAACCTCGACACCCGCCGGTTTCTGGTGGTATCTTCGGGCTATGACTGCCTCCTGGAAATGGACCTGGATAGCGGGGAGGTTCGCTGGGAATGGTACGCCTGGGAACACGGCTTCAATCCCAACCATGACGGCGTCTATCTGGCCCGGAACCGGGAGCAACAGGAGGCCTGGCGCGCCCAGGGAATCACGGCCCAACTCATTGACCCGGCAGAGTACGGCGAGCACGGTTTAATGACCAGCCAGCGCGCCAACCACCCCAATTCCGCGAGTTATCATCCCGGCCAGCCGGACGTGATCCTGGCCACCCTGGGCCACTCCGGCGAAGTCATTGAAATTGATAAGGATAGCGGGGATTGGCGGGTGGTGATCGGGGGCTTGCAGGCCATGCCCCATGGCATCATGCCCCACCGGCAGGGCTGGCTGGTGACCAATACCATGGCGGGGGAGTGCTGGCTCACCGATGCCCGGTTCCAGGTAGTGGACAAATTGGTAACCGCCCGGCTGCCGGGCAAGCCTCCGGCCATGGCCGCGCATGAGTGGTTGCAGGCGGTGCTGCCCTGGACCGACCCCACCTTCATCGGCCTGGACGCCAATCGCGGCCTCATCGTCTTTGATGTTGAACGCCAGCTTTTCCAGGTCCTGGCCGCGGATGAAAACTGGTGCATCCACCACGCGGTCTTTATCTGAGCCGGTATGCGCGTAAACTTCATCGGCAACACCTGTAATAACCATTATGTCCTGGCCCGGTATCTCCGGGAGCTGGGGGTGGACGCGCATCTCTACTACAATGGCAAAGCCGCTCTCCAGTGCTGGCCGCAATCCGAAGACCCGGAACTGGAACAGGAGCCGGCCCCCTGGGTCCATACCTACCGGCATCCCGAGAAGCCTTTTTTGCCTCTAAATGTAGTGGCCCCGGCCTTGCTCCGGGAACTGGCGGACTGCGACCTGCTCCATGTCCACGGCGAAGGCCTGCTGCTGGCGGTCAAGACCGGCCGGCCCTTTATCTGGCATCCCTTTGGCAGCGATTTCTTTCATCTGCCTTTTTATGATTCCTGGCTGTTTATCAATAAATTCGGCAGGAAGATCCTGGACCTGCGCAACCTCCTGGCACCGCTCTTTTTCCGGAAGGCCATGGCCCAGGCCGCGGCCATAGTGCTGGGAGTTTACAACCGCCTGTGGATACCAGGTTACCGCTTATTGCATCGGCTGCATCTGGAAGACCGCATTGTGCATTTGCACCTGGGCATTAACACCAGGCGCTTTTCTCCCCCCAAGGCCGGGGCGCGGTCCCGGCTCCGGGCCCAGATGCTGCCAGAGGCCCGGGAAAACGATCTGGTCATTTTTCACCCCACCCGCCAGGCCTTTACCAGCAGTTACACCGACTCCAAGAAAGGCAACGACCGGCTCTACCGGGCCCTGGCCAGGCTCCAAGCCCAGGGCCAGGCCTTCTACCTGGTGCTGGTGGCCCAGGGCTACCCGGATGAAGCCCCGGCCCGGGATCTGATCAGCAGTCTGGGGATCGGCGACTCGGTCAAATGGATCCACCACCTGCCCCGCCATCAGCTGGTGGACTGGTATGCCCTGGCCGATCTGACCGCGGACCATTTTGTGGCCGGGGCGCTGGGGTCCATTCCCCTGGAGTCCATGGCCTGCGGCACCCCGGTGCTGACCTTCATGCAGACCGAGTCCAACAGCGATTATTTTTATCCTCCCACGGCCCTTTTTCCGGAGTTGCCGCCGGTGATCAACGCCAGCTCAGAGGAGGAAATTTTCCGGGCCCTGGACCATTATGCCCGGAACCGGGAGGAACTGGGGGAGCTGGGGCTGCAGGGCCGCACCTGGGTGGAGCAAAATGCCGCGGGTGAGGTCGTGGCCCGGCGCTATTTGGGGCTCTATGAATCCATCCTGGCCCGCAGGCCGCATCATGTAAATAAGGCAACCCTTGTCTAATCAAACAGACGCCGCGCCGCCCCTGGCCCCGGACCTCAGGGAAGTCCTGAAAAGGCTCACGGGGGACACCCTGATTTACGGCCTGGGGACCATCATTTCCCGGGCCATCTCCTTCTTCCTGCTGCCGCTCTACACCCGGATGCTGGCTCCGGCCGAGTATGCCCAGGTGGACGTCCTCCTCACTTTCAATTCCATCCTGGTGATTATCGCCATCCTGGGCATCGATTCGGGGTTGGCCTTAATTTTCCAGATTGAAGATCAGGCGCGCCAGCGCCGGGTCATCACCTCCAACCTGCTTTTTCAATTTATCTGGTCCTGCCTCCTGACCGGAGGCCTGGTCTTGTGGTCCACGCCCATCAGCAAGGCCCTGCTGGGCCAACCCAATCTGGCGGGATTGACGGTGCTGATGTTGCTGATGCTGCCCCTCCAGGGATTGTTCGCGTTTTCCCAGAACCTGCACAAATGGAAACATGAGCCGGTGCGGTTCGCGTTTATCACCATGGGCCTCTCCTTGCTGGTTGCCGTCTTGAACCTGATATTGGTGATCAGCCTGGGATTGGGAGCTAAGGGGGTCCTCCTGGGCATGCTTTTGTCCTACGCGGCGTTTGCTGTCATCGGCTTATGGTCGGTGTCCCGGCATCTGGCTGCAGGTTTTGCCCTGGGGGACGTCCGGGCCGTGATGGCCTTGGGGATTCCCTTTGCCCTGGCCGGGGCCGTCAATATGCTCCTGCCCAATATCAACCGGATTTTCCTGGTCAACCTGGTGGGTCTGAGCCACACGGGGGTTTATGCCGCAGGGCTCAAAATCTGCTCGGTGCTCCTCTTTCTGGATATTACCTTTAATATTACCTACTACCCGTATGCGTTGTCCATCCAGCAGCTGCCCGGAGTCAACTCCATCTATGCCGCGGTGTCCCGGGTTTATGCCCTGATCGGCATGGCCGCGGCCACCTGCATGTTCCTGTTCGCCTACCCGCTGGTGCAATTGATCGTGGGCAGTCCCAAATATTTTGGCGCCTCCAAGCTGGTGGGACCGCTGCTTTTAGCCTTATGGATCGGCAGCCTCAGGACCACTTTCGGGCTGGGGCTGCTCATCGCCCGCAAGACCTACCATCTCATCTGGGCTTATGGGGTCACGGCCCTGCTCAGTCTGCCCGTCAACTTCATCCTCATTAAGACTTGGGGGATTCAGGGCGCAGCCTATGCCACGGTGTGCATCGAGTTAATCCTGACCGGAGCGGTATTCCTGACCAACCAACGGCAATACTTCATCCCCTTTGAGGTCAAGCCCCTGGTTTTCCTGGGCCTCGCCTACCTGGTCCTGATGTTGCTCATCGACCTTTCTCCCTTCCCGCAACTAACCGGGCATTTGGGAGTGCGCAGCCTGGCAGTGGCGCTGTTTCTGGTGATCATCTCCAGATATTCCGGGGCAATTCAGCGGGACGAGATAAGCGAGACCATGGCTATCTTGCGCAGGGCCATCTCCAGGGGTACAGGCGGGCCGGAGCAGAAGCCTTGAAGGTCGCGGCTCCGCCCCCGGCTCCCAATTTAACGATTTTCTAAATTACCGCCCTGATTTATTTAGGTTATAGTAACATTAAATGATTTCGATTGAATCGCTGCAGCCGGCCCCAAGCACCTTTATGCCGGCTTAGCATCCCCAAAAACCGATCCAGGCGCATAATGGAAAAAATCGAATTCTTCAAACACAATCTGACCGAAGAAGACCTGGAGTTGGCCAACCAGGTGCTGCGCTCCCTCTTTCTCACCACCGGCCCCCAGGTGGCGGCTTTCGAAAAGAAATTCGCCCAGTATCTGGACAGCCCCGAGGCGGTGGGCCTGACCAGTTGCACCGGGGCCATGCACCTGGTCCTCCTGAAGCACGGCATCGGTCCGGGGGATGAAGTCATCACCACCCCCATGACTTTTGTGGCTACGGCTACGGCCATCCTGGAGGCGGGGGCTACCCCGGTCTTTGTGGATGTCTGCCCCAAAAGCGGGCTGCTGCTCCCGGAAGCCGTGGACGCGGCCGTCTCACCCAAGACCAGGGCGATCCTGCCGGTGCACCTTTACGGCCGCATGGTGGACATGCGGGGCTTCGCCCGGGTGGCGGCCAAACATGGCCTGGTACTCTTGGAAGATGCGGCCCATTGCCTGGAAGGCAGCCGGGATCAGGTGCGGCCGGGTCAGCTCAGCGCCGCGGCCTGCTTCTCCTTTTATCCCACCAAGAGCATGACGTGCGGGGAAGGAGGGGCCCTGGTGTGCAGTTCCCCGGAAGACGCGGCCTGGTACCGCTCGGCCCGGCATCACGGCATCTCCAAAAACGCCGCAGACCGCTATACCAAGAAATACGAACATTGGGACATGGAGATGATGGGCTGGAAGTACAACATGGACGACATCCAGGCGGCCCTGCTCCTGAATCAGATCGATCGCCTGGACGCCTTGCGCCAGCGGCGCCAGGATTTGGAAAACCTTTACCGGGAGTTGCTGGCGGACGTGGAGGGCCTGGATTTTCTGGAGGCCCCGGTCCCGGGGGAAGTGAGCGGGCACCATCTGTTCACCGTGCTTTTGCCGCCGCGGCTGGACCGGGATGAAGTCATCAAATCCGTGCAGGAACAAGGAGCGGGCTGCGCCGTCAATTACCGGGCCGTGCACGTGCTCCGTTATTTCCGGGAGCGCTACGCCTACCGGCCTGAGGACTTCCCCGCGGCTTACCAGATCGGCCAAAGAACCATCAGCCTGCCCCTTTATCCCAAGCTGACGGAAGGGAAAGTGGCCCGGGTCTGCGAAATCCTGAAAAAAGCGGTCTCCCAGGGGCAATGATAAGGGCCGGGCATTTAGGTTAGAAAGCGGTTGTTAGGAAGCCTGCGTGCGCAAGATTTTATTGGTTATCGGCCAGTTGGGATTCGGCGGTGCGGAACGCCAACTGCTTTACTTATTGCAGAGGCTGGACCGCCGCCGCTTCGACCCCTTACTGTGCGTTCTGAGCCCGGGAGAGATGATCCCCGGGTTCCGCTCCCTGGGCATCCCCATAGTGGTTTTAAAGAGGTATCTTCCCCGGTACGACATTTTTCCGCTGCTGGGTCTGTTGGCCCTGACCCGGCGCTGGCGGCCGGACCTGATCCATTCCTTTTTGACCCTAGCCAATTTCTTTGCCTTCATCACTTCCAGAATCTGCCGGATTCCCCTCCTGGTTGCCGAAAGGAATGTGGAACCTCTTGTTGGGGGGAACAATAATTGCTTCCACCACTGGATCAACCGCCTGGTAGTTTCTCGTGCCGAGGCGATAGTGGCCAATAGCCGGGCGGGCGCGGCCATGGTGGTGGAAACCCAAGGGACCCGGCCTGAAAGGGTTTATTCCGTCCCCAATGGCATAAACGTGAAGGCCTTCGATCACCTCAAGAGCCCCCAGGCTATGCGGCGGGAGTTGGGGCTGGCCCCGGACCTCTTTACCATCGGCATCATCGGCTCTCTGGTCGGTAAGCGCAAAGACCATGACACTTTTTTCCGGGCTATGCAATCCCTGACCCAACGCAGCAACCGGAGATTTCAGATTGTTTGCGTGGGCGGCGGCCCCAAACTGGAGGAAACCCGGGCGTTGGCCCGGGAATTAGGCTTAGAAGAACGCACCTGCTTCACCGGCGTCAGGACGGATGTGCCGGAGATTCTGGGGGCCTTGGACCTGGTGGTTTCCAGTTCCCAGTGGGAAGGCATGCCCAATGCCATTATGGAGGCCATGGC
Source organism: Deltaproteobacteria bacterium (assembly GCA_021813445.1). Classification (GTDB taxonomy): domain Bacteria; phylum Desulfobacterota; class Desulfobaccia; order Desulfobaccales; family 0-14-0-80-60-11; genus SURF-52. The sequence goes on along the minus strand of JAKAKP010000090.1, from coordinate 3,865 downwards.
CGCAGTTAAACCGGTGGTCGCCACCGCGGTGGGAGGGACCCCGGAGCTGGTGATCCCCGGGGAGACCGGACTCCTGGTGCCTCCCCAGGACCCTGAGGCCATGGCCCAGGCCTGCCAACAAATGCTGGAGCATCCGCGCCGGGCCGTGGGCATGGGCCGGGCCGGGCGCAGCCGCATAGAAAAATTCTTTAGCATTGAAAAAATGGTGACGGACACGGAGAAGATATATCAACGCCTGCTTGCTTGAGAAGGCCCCGCCCCCGCAGCCTTCCCGGAGACCTTCATAATGTGCGGCATCGCCGGTTTTTTTGACCTCCAGACAAACCGCCCTGGCGAGGAGTTGGAGGCCTTGATCCGGTCCATGGCCGGCACCCTGAGCCATCGGGGACCGGACGATGCGGGGTCATGGGTGGATGCCGGCCTGGGGCTGGCGCTGGGGCACCGCCGCCTCTCCATCATTGATTTATCCCCCCTGGGACGGCAGCCCATGGCCTCGGCCGACGGCCGCTATCTCATCCTTTACAACGGTGAGATTTATAATTTCCCGGTGCTTAAAAAGGAGTTGGAAGGCCTGGGGGAAAGCTTCCGCAGCACCTCGGACACGGAAGTGCTGCTGGCCGCGATCAGCCGCTGGGGCTTGGAAGAAGCGCTTAAGCGCTGTATCGGCATGTTTGCCCTGGCCCTCTGGGACCGGCAGGAAAGGGTGTTGTCCCTGGCCCGGGACCGGGTGGGGGAAAAGCCCCTCTATTACGGCTGGCAGGACCGGACCTTTCTCTTCGGCTCGGAGCTTAAAGCCTTACGGCAATGGCCCGGCTTTAAAGGGGTGATCGACCGTAACTCCCTGGCCCTGTTTCTCCGCCTCCATCATGTGCCCGCGCCCTATTCCATCTTCCAGGGGATTCACAAACTGCCCCCGGGGACCTTGCTGCGGCTGCCCTGGGAGGAAATGAGCCCCGGCGCCTGTCCTGCACCCTGCCCCTACTGGTCAGCCCGGGCCGTGGTGGAAGAGGGGCAACGTCACCACTTTGTCGGTACGGAAAGCCAGGCCCTGGAGGAGCTAGACTGCCTGCTGCAAGACGCGGTCAAGGGCCAGATGGTGGCCGATGTGCCCCTGGGTGCGCTCCTGTCCGGCGGCATAGATTCCTCCACGGTGGTGGCCCTGATGCAGGCCCAGAGCAGCCGGCCCATCAAGACCTTTACCATCGGCTTTCACGAAGATGCGTTCAATGAGGCGGTCCATGCCCAGGTAGTGGCCCGCCACTTGGGCACCGACCACACCGAGTTGTATGTTACGGCCGCGGACGCTTTGGCGGTCATCCCCAGGCTGCCGGAGCTGTACGACGAACCTTTTGCCGATTCTTCCCAAATTCCCACGTTTCTGGTGTGTCAGCTGGCCCGGAGCCAGGTCACCGTGGCCCTCACCGGCGACGCCGGCGACGAACTCTTCGGCGGTTATCCCAGCTATGTGCGCACCCAGGAAATTTGGGACCTGGCCCAGCTTCTGCCCGCGTTTTGCCGCCAGGGGGCAGGCAGGTTCCTGACTTGGATGCCGGTAGCCTTCTGGGACCGGCTCCTGGCCTTGCTGGAGCCGGGTTTGCCCCCCCATCTGCGGGTTAAACCCTATGGGGAAAAGATTTATAAGCTGGCGGAATATTTAAGCGCCGGCAGCCCGGAAGAGGTTTATTACCGCCTGATTTCCCAGTGGCACCAGCCCCTGGAAGTGGCCCGGGATGCGGGGGAATACCCCACTATCGTGACGGATGCGAGCCGGGCCGCGGCCTTGCCGGACCTGGTGCAACGGCTGATGTACTATGATTTGGGGCTTTACCTTCCGGATGATATCCTGGTGAAGGTGGATCGCGCGGCCATGGGTGTCAGCCTGGAGACCCGGGTGCCGCTGTTGGATCACCGGGTGGTGGAATTTGCCTGGCGCCTGCCCCTGTCTCTGAAAATCCGGAATAAGCAGGGTAAATGGCTGCTCCGGGAGATGCTCTGCCGCTACGTGCCCCGGGAATTGGTGGAGCGTCCGAAAATGGGTTTTGCCGTGCCCATTGCCGAGTGGCTCACGGGTCCCTTGCGTGATTGGGCGGAAGATCTGTTGGCGGAGCCGCGGCTGCAGCAGGACGGCTTTTTTTATCCGGAGCCCATCCGGGGAAAATGGCAAGAACATTTGGCGGGGAATCCCCGGTGGCACCAACATCTGTGGAATGTCCTGATGTTCCAGGCCTGGCTGGAGTCGTACCGATAGGTTATGGCGGGAAAAAAAATTAAAGTCTATCACCTCATCACCTCCTTCTGGACCAGCCACGGACCCAGCAATTGCATTATGGCCCAGATCCGGAGCCATGATCCGGGGCAACTTGATTTTTCCATCTGGTCGATGTATGCGCCGCCGCCGGCCCTGGACCCCCAGGCTATGATAAGTGAGGCCGGCCTGGGATATCGGGTTTTTCCCATGGGACGTTCCTTTCTGGATGCCCGGGTTTTATGGCCCCTGGTGCGCCAGTTGCGGCGCGACCCTCCGGATATCCTCCACTGCCATCTGGTGCGGGCCAATCTCTATGGCCGCCTGGCCGGACGATTAGCCGGGATTAGGAATATCATCAATACCATTCACGGCGTCGATACCCACGTGACCGCATCGGATTTACTTTCCCAGGCGGTGCGGCTGGCGGAGCGCCTGACCGCAGGTTGGGCTACAAAGTACGTGGCGGTCTCCGAAGATGCACGGCAGGCGGTAATTAAGCAACTGGGGTTGCTTCCCGATAAAATCGTCACCATCTTGAACGCCGTGGACTTGACCCCTTTTCAACCGCCCCGGGGCGAGCGCAACGCAGTCAGGGCCGCATTGGGGGTGTCGCCGGGTGCGGTAGTGGTGGGCTCTGTTGGCAACCTGTTGCCCCTTAAAAATTATGGCAGCCTGGTGCGCTGGTTCAGCGATCTCGCAGCCCGGTTTCCCCAGATCCAACTGCTCATCCTGGGTGAGGGTGAAGAGCGCCAGGCCCTGGAGAGTCTGGCGGCGGAACTGCGCTTGTCAGACAAAGTACGGTTGCCGGGATTCCGGACCGATATCCCGGAAGTCCTGGGAGCGATGGATATTTTTGCCTTTCCTTCCCTCTCGGAGGGGCTCTCCATTGCCCTCCTGGAATCCATGGCTGCGGGCCTGCCGTGCGTGGCCATGGATGTGGGCGGCAATGCCGAAGCCATGGTGGATGGCCAGACTGGCTATGTGGTCTCTCCGGCAGATGAGGCAGGCTTTAAAGACGCTCTCGTCCGGTTGATTAAGGATAGTGAACTGCGGAAAAAGCTGGGAGAGGCTGGAAAAAAACGCGCCTTTGCGCTATTTAATCCTAAACGCCTGGCCGCGCAATATACCGAGCTTTACCAGGCGGTATTAAACCGGAGTAAGTTTCGCCAGTGACTGAGATGAACATGCCCCTAGGAGTGGCCTTGTCACTGCTGGTCTTTGGTTTTGCGGCGACCTACGCAGCCATTCCCCAGGTCAAAAAGTTTGGCGAAAGATGGGGCTTAGTCGCCCCCCCGGGGGGCAGACGCCATCATCCCCAAGATACGCCTCTTACCGGGGGGTGGGCGTTGTTCCTGCCCTTGATGGCGGCCTTCCTCGCCTTTTTCGGGTTAGCTCTCCTGGGCAGGTCGCCGCGGCTGCGACCCGAGTGGCCCCGGATGTTATCCCTGTTTTTGGGCACCACCTGGATTTTGATCCTGGGGACCATCGACGACCGGCTATTTCTCGCCTGGAGGTAGGAGCCGCCCGGATAGTTCCTGGGAGGGCTCATCCTGGTTCTCGGTGGGCATACCGTGACGGTAGCCACCATCCCCTGGATGGGGGTGGTCTATTTTGGCT
>JAKAKP010000060.1 GCA_021813445.1 Deltaproteobacteria bacterium | reverse complement strand
GCACATCGTTGCCGCGCATAATGGCTGCCTCCAGATAACATATTGTTATCGTTGACTATAACACCTTATCGGCATTATGGACAGCGTTATTTTAGGGGCATCAAGAAAAGAGTTTTTCAACAGCCTGATAGGGATACTGAAGATTTCTAAAGCTTCTTCAAGTTCTATAACAGCATCAGGGAAATCCCTGGAAAGGATTGCTTCAGCGTGGGAGAGGAATTTTAATTCAAAGCCTTTTGATGATAATCGCTCCAACATCTTGGTGGCACCTTTGAAGGGATTTAAATATATAGATGTTCCTAAGTTAGACACCATGCAGTTTATCTAGAATGAACACACTTTTGCCCAATGTCCAGAATTTTCATGAACTGGCGGCAATATAGAATAACTAGATACTCTTGCCATTTAAACCCACTTGTCCACGGAATCTTCGTCTTGTTCAGGCGGGGCGGGGCCTTCCTGTCTTGCCATTTCCCCCTGCCAGTACCGGTTGGCCATTTGGATCAGCGTCTCCCGGGGCGCCAGATCCTGGGTCAGGGCCTCCATGGTCTCCAGGCTCACTTTTCCCTGGCGCACCATTTCTGTTCCGGCCTGAACGGCCGCGAGCAAAACCAGTCCCGCCTGGAACTGCAGGGGGGGCACGGTCAGAAACTCGGAGGAATGGCGGTAAAGTTCCGCCACCAGGTTATTGCCGAAGATCATGCGCAGATTCAGCGACAGGGCCTGAAAATTGTGGAGTTCCGGAAAGGCGCAGACGCTTAAGGCTGCGATCCGGGGAACCTTGTCCACCCGGAAGGGGTGGATGGTGTGGTTCCCCCGGTCCATAAAGATAGGGTTTAACATGGGCAAGGTGCGCTCAATGAAGGATTTCATGCGGGCGTTCATATTGAAGTGGTACAGGGGCGTGGCCAGTACTACCAGGTCCGCCTCCAGGAAGCGGCCTAATAGTTCCCCGGTCATGTCGTCGTCTTGCACGCACTGGCCCTGGTTGCCGAGCCAGCAGCCGAAGCACCCCAGGCATTGTTTGATATGATATTTCCGCAGATACAGGGTCTCCGTGGCCGCGCCCGCGTGCCGGGCCCCTTCCAGGAATTTTTGCAGGATGAGTTCGGTCTTGCTGGTCTTATTGTCCCGGGGGCTGCTGTTGAAGGCCACGATGTTCATGATCACCTCAATCTTTCCGGTTAATAAGGGCCGCCAGGCAGCCGGCGCCAAAACCGTTGTCGATATTCACCACGGCCACGCCGGCGGCGCAGGAATTGAGCATGGTCAGCAACGCGGCTACTCCTCCGAAAGAAGCCCCATAGCCCACGCTGGTGGGCACCGCGATCACCGGCCGGTCCACCAGGCCCCCCACCACGCTGGGCAGGGCTCCGTCCATGCCCGCGACCACGATGAGGCAGGTGGCCCGGAGCAGCAGTTCCTGGTGGGCCAGCAACCGGTGCAATCCGGCCACGCCCACGTCGTACAGGGATTCCACCCGGTGCCCCATGATTCGGGCGGTAAGGAGGGCCTCCTCCGCCACCGGGATGTCGGAAGTGCCCGCGGACATGACCACGATCACCCCCCGTCCCCGGTCAGGAATCTCCCCCTGAATAACGGTCAGCACCTGGGAATCCGGGTAATAGCAGGCCTGCGGGAACTCGGCCAGCAGGACTTCGGCCTGGTCCGGGGCCAGCCGGGTCACCAGGATATTGTCATTGTTAGGCTGCAGGGCCGTAAGAATGCCCCGGATTTGGGCAAGGCTCTTGCCCGCGGCAAAGATCACTTCCGGAAATCCCTGGCGTAAATGACGGTGGTGGTCCACCCGGGCAAAACCCAGGTTTTCAAAGGGCAGGGTGCGTAAGCGGTCCAGGGCTTCGGTCACCGGCAGGGAGCCGTCTTTCACTTCCTCCAACAACTGCTCAAGAATCTTTATATCCATCCGGAAGTCCTTTGAACTATTGAAGAATAGCCCCTCAATCCTTTACCAACTTGCCTTCCGAAGTTACCCTATAGGTCCGTCCCCCCCAACTGACCCGGTCGCCCAGAAAACTTAACAACCAGATAAGGCCGGAGAGCATGTCCTTCAAGGGCAGCAGGAGAAAAAAGGCCCAGGGGAGGTTTCCTTGGAGGCCCCGGCGCTCGGAAAAGAAGGCCACGGCCAGCCTTGTCGCCAGGGTAGCCCCTAACAGGCCCCCGGCCCAGGCAGTCCCGCCGGCAGCCAGAAAGAGGGCGAGGCTATAGACCAGGGCGTGGGTGATGCCGTAGGCAAAGTAGCCCAGGGGGCGGCAGACCCGGTAAGTCCGGCTCCACCGCAGTTGATGGGCCAGGTATTCTTTGAGGCCCAGGCGGGGGGTCTGGGTCTCCACTATATAAGGCAGGAGCCGCACCCGAAAGCCTGCCTGGGCTATCCGCCAGCCCAACTGGTAGTCATCGGCCAGAAAATCCGCCAGCGCCGCAAATCCCCCGATGGCTGCCAGGGCCTGGCGGGACAGCCCCATGGCGGCCCCCAGGGCAAAACGGATGCCTTCCACATAAAAGGCCGTGGCCACCGAGGGGATGAAATCCCCGCTGATAGTCAGGGCCTCCAGGCCCGCGCCCAAGGTCGCCACCGGGCCGGCCCGGTAGGTACAGGAGACCACCCCCACTTCCGGCTCCTGGAGCGCGGCCGCGATCTGGCTAAGGAAATCCGGCCCCACCTTCACGTCGGCGTCGGCGATCACCAGCAGGTCGAAAAGCCCGTGGGGCTCCAACTGCCGCAAGGTGCTCACTTTGGGGTTCAGGCCCAGGTCCGCCGGGCAGGTGACGATTTCTATCTGTTGCTGGGGAAAGTCATGCTGCAATTCCTGGAGCAGCGGCAAAAGGGGGTCATGCGGGTCTTTCACCCCAAAGATTACTTGATAGGGATGATAGTCCTGGGAGAGAAAGCTCTCCAGGCATTCCCGGGTGGTCTCATCCAGGCCTTTCAAGGGTTTGAACACGGTAATGCCGGGCAGGGGCGGGGAGGGCTGCGGGCTCCGGGGTTGGCTGCAAAAACGCCACAAACAGCCCAGGGCCAGAACCTGATACGCCAAAGCCGCCAGAAGTAAGAAAATTAACGGATAAATCACTGGATTCCCCAAAAAAAAGGCTTTATCATATCATATCATCTCCCGATAAAAAGAGTAGAAAATACAGGAACTAAAGCCCGGGAAAGAGCTGCCGTGGGTCCAACGGGCCATGACCCCTGGCAGGGGAGGACCATAGATGCAGGCCATCCTGTTTGATCTCTACGGCACCCTGGTGGACATCCTGACGGATGAATGGGATATGTCCACTTATCGTATCCTTAGCCAGTTCTTGAGCTATTTCGAGATCTATTATGGCCCGGAGGAGTTGGCCGCCAAATATCAGCAGAAAACCGCCGAAAAAATGATGGCTTACCAGGAGGGGCCTTACGGGGAGATCGACGTCTTCCAGGTCTTCGAGGAGTTCTTGCAGGAAGGCTGGCGTAAGCAACCGGAGCGGGGCATGGTGGTTTGGCTGGCCCGCCTCTTCCGGTCCCTCACCCGGCGCCGCTTCGGTCTGTTTGAGGACACCATGCCGGCCTTGCAGGAGTTGGAAGGCAGTTATCAAATGGGGATCGTCTCCGACGCCCAGTGGGTCTTCAGCGAACCGGAAATCCGCATGTTGGGGCTGACAAAATATTTTGACCCCATTGTCCTGTCTTCCCGCTATTTTGTGCGCAAACCTGATCCGCAGATCTATGCCCACGCCCTTAAGGCCATGCGGCTTGATCCCGGCGACGCCCTGTACGTGGGTAATGATCCAGAAACAGATGTGGCCGGCCCCCAGGCCATCGGCATGCCAGTGGTCCTCATCGACCGCGGGGATTGCCTCCACCACGCGCAGGTGCCCCGCATCCGGGACTTGTGCGATCTCCCCGGATTTATCAGGGAGCGGTATCCTGATTGAGTTGCAGTGGCTGGCAAGGAGGGCCGCTGCCTGTCAATTATTTCTGTTCAGGGAATAGCATTTGGCTTATTTTTGCCATATGTTCTGATCACTTCTGCAGTTCCCCCCTTTATTTTTCCCCGAAAATGCTTAATGTAAATGGAATTAGTGACTTAAGGAGAATCTTTTATGGCAGTTATATATTGGCGTCAGAGTTGGGAAGAGGCTACGTCAGAGGCAAAAAAAGCCAACCGTCCTTTGTTGCTGGAGCTATATTTGGAAGGCTGCCCTCACTGCCAGCGGCTGGATAAGGAAACCCATGCAGATGCGGCCGTGGCTAAGGCAGTCAACGAGGGCTTCATACCCGTGCGCCTCGAGGGCCGCGGCCATATGGACCTGGTAAAGAAACTGGAGGTTCGGGGAGCGCCCACCATCATCATCTTCTCACCGGAGGGCAAGGAATTAAAGCGTTTTGCCGGCTTTCTCCCCCCTCAGGAATATCTCCGGGAAATACAAGGAGCTACATAAAAGAGACCCTGCCTCCCGCAACCTTTTCCCCAACCGGGGCCATTTCTGGTTTGCTAATCCCGGCAATTTTGCATAAGATTAAGACGTCGGCCTGCAGGGCTTCCGGAGCCCCGGCTTAATTCGAGAAACAGGGTATTGCATGAGATTGAGCCTGAAGCCTCAGCTTTGGGCCTGGGCCCTGGTCCTTCTCCTCCTCCTGGCTTCGCCCCTGGCGGCTAAAGAAGGAGAAGGCCTGGACCTCACGGCCCGCGCCTTTGTCATCATGGACGCCAATACCGGCGATATTCTGCTGTCCTATAACCCCCAACTCTTTTGGCCGCCCGCCAGCACCCTCAAGGTAATGACCGCCATTTTCGTGATGGAGCATCTGAAAATGGACGATAAGGTCAC
>JAKAKP010000026.1 GCA_021813445.1 Deltaproteobacteria bacterium | reverse complement strand
TGGGCCAGGCAGCCAACACCCTGTCCGGCGGCGAGGCCCAGCGCCTGAAACTTTCCCGGGAACTGAGCAAACGGGCCACGGGCCGCACCCTCTACATCCTGGACGAGCCCACTACGGGTCTGCACCTGGCGGACATCGAGAAACTCCTGGTGGTGCTCAACCGTCTGGTGGACCAGGGCAACACCGTGATCATCATCGAGCACAACCTGGAGGTCATCAAGACCGCGGACCACGTCCTCGACCTGGGCCCGGAAGGCGGCGACGGCGGCGGCCGCCTGGTGGCTCAAGGCACCCCCGGGGAACTGGCCCTCAACCCGGAGTCTTATACGGGGCGGTTTTTAAGAGAAGTCCTTCACTGAGCGGGGAAATGATCAGGGGTCAGGGGCCAGGGAAGAACTGAGATCAATTCGACATCAAAGGGATTTTTTTGTAGGGGCGAACCTGGTGTTCGCCCTTGCATGCCAATAGCATTTTGACTAGCATGTTGTCAGGCGGGTGTCTCGCCCTCGGTTTTAGTGCAGGCGAGACGCCTGCACCACCAAGAAAAATTCACGGGAATTGCAATGGAAACGATTCCAACCGATAGTGAAACGCATCCCGCCTTCCGCAAGTAACCTAGACCCACCTTAAGCTGCCATATAATTGTTCCTCTGCGGCATGCCCTCAAGCTGCTGGACCTTCCTAGAAAACCAGATGTCTAAAAGTAAGTTGCAGTCAAACCGCGGGGAATTCGTGGGGGGGCACCCATGTGTGCCCCCCCGGCGCTGGTAAAACACCATCCGCCGAACCCCCAAAACAGGGTGATCATAGAATTAAGACGCAGCGGACTTTGCGGGCGCTGGGGCGGACACCTGGGTCCGCCCCTACAGAAAAATTATCGTTAGATCGCAACTTAGATTAAAAGACGGAATGCGCTGCACTTTATTACCACACATTCTCTCTCACCGCAGGCAAAGTTCCTGTTGTCCATCCTCCTTCGCTCCCGCCGGCAGTCATGGGTGACGAGCTATAAGAATGCAATAATGTAAATAATGGTAAGTTTATAAATTGGCAATTATGCATTATTATAATTTGCCAAATAGCCAGCACCTGGCCAAAAGGCCAAAGGTTGTAAAGGGCAAGGTCAGGTCCCGCGGGGGTTTTATGGGATTTCAGCGACTGCTGGCGCAGCTTTCGGAGAAATTTTAGGGAAACTTTGAAGTTGGCAAAGGAATTGCAATTTTATTGATTAAATCGCGGCAACCTGGGTTGCCCCAACTCAATCTTAGAGTTATATTTGTATAAACAAGAAAAATGGAAGGGTAAGCAAATGGATATGTTGGCTCAATTCGGATATTTCGGCAACCTCAGCGCCACCGGCTGCTATCTCTACGGGATGGTGATCGCGCTGATGTCGGCCTGTTTGGCCCTGAACCTGAAGCCACCGGAGAAGGAGGATTAATGGCCTCGTGCCTGTCGTCGTGCCTGAGAAAGGCGGCAGCCGCCAGTAAGCGGGCGGGAGTCCTACTGGCAGGCACCGCCGGGGAAGAAGAGGTTACTACCCAGATAACCGCAGATTTGCTTTAAGTTTCGGCCATGGTGAGGTGATAAGCCAAGTTGTCCAACTTCACGGTAAAGTCCACGTTTTCCACGGCCATTCCTTCCGGCACCTGGAGCTGGATGGGGGCAAAATTGAGCAGGGCCTTGACCCCGGCGCTGATAAAGCGGTACGCGGCGCTCTGGGCCTTGGACGCAGGGGTGGCGATCACCCCGATCTCCACGCCTTTTTCCTTCACCACCTTATCCAGATCATCCACGTGATGGATGACCTGGCCGCTGGGCAGCCGGCGGCCCACCTTGGCCGGGTCCACATCAAAGACCGCCACAAATTCATAGCCTTGCCGGGCGAAGTTCTCATGGGCCACCAGGGCTAAACCCAGGTTGCCGATGCCCACCAGAGCCATTTTCCAGGTCTTGTTGAGCCCCAGGATGCGTTTGATCTCGAAGAGGAGCTCCTTGACAAAATAGCCCACCCCCCGGATGCCAAACTCACCGAAGTAGGCCAGATCCTTACGGATCTGGGCCGGATTGATGCCGCATTTCTGGGCCAACTTGTCGGAGGCGATGATCTTCACGTCCTCCTGGGCCAGATTTTCGAGGCAGCGGGAGTAGATGGAGAGGCGAGTGATGGTGACCGCAGGGATCTTAGAGAATTTCATGGCAGAACGCATCAATTAAAAATTTACAGCAGACCGTGCAAATTTTCACAAATATTGCCTTAAATTGGGGGGGCCAGGCCCCCCCAATCGTAAGGCAATTCACTTAGATCTTGAACCCAAGAGCCGCGGCAATGGGTTTCGCCATGGGGTAGGCGTACAGGATGATCAACGCCACGACCAGAGCGTAAATACAAAGGGACTCAATCATGGCCAAGCCGATGAGCATGGTCACGGTGATTTTCCCGGAAGCCTCGGGGTTACGGGCAATGCCTTCCACCGAGCTCTTCACCGCCAGGCCCTGGCCGATGCCGGTGCCCAGAGCGGCGATACCGATGCCGAAACCCGCGGCCATGACCGCATAGCTGAAAAAGCTGCCCAGACCGGCGGAAGCGCCAGCCGCGCCCGGCTCCGCCGCCATCGCCAGAGAGGCGAACAGCAGGGAAACCAGCATGCTGAAACCGACTACCAATGCTTTTCTCATTTCGCAAACCTCCTACAGAATGATGGATATATGAAGTGGCCTTCTTCCGTAATTAGTGGGCGTGCTCCATGGCGCCGGCGAAGTACATCATGGAGAGCAGGGTAAAGACAAAAGCCTGCACCAGGCTGGTAAACACACCCAGGAACATCATGGGCAGGGGCGCCAGGAAGGCCCCGGCCAGGAACAGCAGGATGGCCATGACCAGGTCTTCACCCATGATATTGCCGAAGAGACGAAGTGTCAGGGAGAGGACCCGGGCAAAGTGGCCGATGATCTCGATGGGGAAGAACAAGGGCGCCAAGGCCGGGATGGGTCCCAGGAAATGCTTGATGTATTTGGCGCCGTGATACTTGATCCCCAGGTAATGCGTATAGACAAAAGTGCACAGGGCCAGGGCCAGCGTGGTGTTGATATTGGCGGTGGGGGACAAGAACCCCGGCAGCAGGCCGATGAGATTGCAGAGGGCGATAAAGACGAATACGGTAGCGATATATGGGAAAAAGGCCCGGCCTTCTTCACCGGTGATCTCCACCATGAATTCTTCCAGGCCGCCGAGGATCATCTCCCAGACGTTCTGCCCGCCCGCGGGCACCATGCCGATGCGGCGGGTGGCCATCACGCCCAAGCCGATCAGGAGCGCGATGATAAACCAGCTGTAGGTCACGTGGGGCGGAATGTGGACGCCAAATTTTCCCAGAATTACATCAAGAAAGAGGATGGGATGTTCCATGAGAAGGGTTCGCCTCCTTGTTCTTTAGCTTGATCATTTCGTTAATACCCAGCAGGGTGAGGGTCAGAACCACGGTGGACAAGCCCAACACCAAGCCGATCACGTTCACCCAGCCGTGCCGCACCAAGAAATAGACAATGAATAGCAACCCGAAAAATCGCAGCAACTGTTTGGCTGCAAAAAAAGCCTGGGCCTGTCCTTTGTTTTCCCCGTCGATCTGCGCCCTTTCCAGGGTGCCTTTCAAGAAACGGTGGAGCAGATGAAAATTTACCACCACCAGCAGGCCGCCCACCAGCACTCCCAGGGCGAATTCCCGGCCGACCCCTACATAACCTCCCACTACCAGGATGCTCAGCACCACCCAATTGGCGATCTTCAGGTGGCGGGGGGTCAAAAGATCCATGGGGCCTTCACTTCTCTAACTTCTTACCCATGAGATAGACGTTCCGGAAACCCGCGATTATCCCCATAATCAAACCGATAATCTTAAAAACGTAGTCGGTGCCGAAATATCTATCCAGGAAGAAACCGATAAAAAAGCCGATGAAGATGGACAAGGCCAGGGCCATGCCGATGGTCGAAGCCTTGTAGCCTCCCTGGAACAGCTCTTTCAGAAATTTTTTGGTGTCTTCTTTCAATTAAAACCCGGGAATAATCCGCTGCCCAAAAATACTTCTTTTCACATGTGCCTTCCTATCATACCCCCAGGGCTAAGTCAAATATTTTTGGCAAAAGCTCCAGAGAAATATGCATGGGGAAATTATAAAAAGTTCCCGGAGGTTACACTTGATATTAGCACCAGCTTTCGGGATACTTTGCTCCCCAAGACGGATAAAGACCTAAAGTTTGTGCTTTTTTTCGCTAATATCGCTCCCGCCTTTTTTTGGAAATCGCCCCTGGTTTGATCTCCTCAACCCTCCGGGAGACTTAGGGCTCAGGCCTCTGCCTCTGCCACGGTTTCCTGGGGAACCGGCAGTTCCACCAGAAAGGTGGTGCCGTGGGCCCCGGTGCTCTCCACGGACACCCGGCCCCGGTGTTTTTGGATGATGCCGTAGCTGATGGACAGGCCCAGGCCCACGCCTTTGCCCACCTCCTTGGTGGTAAAGAAGGGATCAAAGAGGCGGCTGAGATAGCTCTCAGGGATGCCGGGGCCGGTGTCCCGGAAGCGCACCTGCAGCATCTCGCCGCCCGTCCTCCAGGAGGTGGCCACGGTCAGGCGGCCTTCTCCGTTCATGGATTCCCCGCAATTCATCAGCAGGTTAATGAAGACCTGTTCCAGCTTGTTTTTGTCCCCCAAGACCGGGGGGAGATCGGCCTCAAATTCCTTGATCAGATCGATATTTTGAAACAGCAGGTGGTCGCTCATCAGGGACAGGGCCTCTTCCAGAACCGCGTTGATATTCAGCGGCACCATTTTGGAGGGCATGTGCCGGGAAAATTCCAGCAGACCCTGGACG
>JAKAKP010000078.1 GCA_021813445.1 Deltaproteobacteria bacterium | reverse complement strand
TGGGACTGAATGATCTCGCTAATAACCCGGAAAAACTTCGTTCGATGACGAATTTTCCATATCTTAATATTACCTGTTAGATGGCAACTTGGTATTAGAAGCACCCGGCCTCAGAGCCGGGTGAGGATTGAAACAAAAAGGATGGCCGCCTGAGAATCGGCGATGTGCGAAGCACCCGGCCTCAGAGCCGGGTGAGGATTGAAACGTCAAAATGGTGGTCCCGCCAGTCCTCCAGGAAGCGAAGCACCCGGCCTCAGAGCCGGGTGAGGATTGAAACGGCGACGGCTTAAGGCGTTAGAGCAGTAACCATCGAAGCACCCGGCCTCAGAGCCGGGTGAGGATTGAAACCGCCATGGTCCAAGGGTCGCTGGAACCGGTGCGGGAAGCACCCGGCCTCAGAGCCGGGTGAGGATTGAAACTGTTCCTTCCCACCGCCGCATAAACGCCGCCCAGAAGCACCCGGCCTCAGAGCCGGGTGAGGATTGAAGCAGGCCAAAAACTGGAGAGGGAACAAGGCTCGAACCTCTATTCCCATCATCCATCTTTTAATCTTTGGGTCTACTCTGGGGCTATACTTTTATGAAATGAGATTATCTATATAATTGCTTTTATTATCAATAAGTTACTTGGCGGAGGGGGTGGGATTCGAACCCACCATATTCTCAGGTAGTCTTCAGACGAAGTGTGGGAGAGTCTGCCATTCGGCGAAGGGGAAATTTATAAAAATTACTATTTATGCTGGCGATCTGCTGACGATCTGCTGACAGTCTGCTGACGCTTTTTGCTATCTTGCTAATCGCTATAATATATGGAAATTAATTAAAAATAGCTGGTGGGCCGTGTTGGATTCGAACCAACAAGCCAGCACAAGCCAGGAATTTAAACTCTCGCTAAAATAATTGAACAGCCATTGGAAAGCCCTTTTCGGTGAGTAGGTCGGTGAGTAGGTTTTGCTCAAAGATATCTGATTTTAACAAATATCCTGGAAGGCTAATCTGTCAACCATGCGGGTTTTTTGGCTATGGTATCGTATATATCGGGACTCAAAATCCCCCGAGGGCAACCTTGTGCCGGTTCGAGTCCGGCCTCCGGCACCAATAAATTCGAGGCCTAGGGGTTCAACATTTTGAGCCCCTTTTTTTATTGGCGGTTTGGTGCGTAGGCGGTGGGTAGGTTTTCATTTTTCCCCTTCTGACACTTCCTCTGCTAGAGGGGGAGTCAGCGGGGTAATGGTAAGCGCCACCAACACCGTGGGCCTTATACCGCATCGCCGACGCCACCGGCATCTATGACCCTGGCCAAGAAGTAATAATTGCAGAAATAGGAAGCTAGAGCCTAAGGGAATGGTGGAGTGGACGGAACTGGAAAAAGTTTCTCTCACCAATTTTTATTGGGGAGAAAATTTTCGCTCAGAATTTTAATAATTATCCTCCCGGTAAACCAGGACGGGGCGGGTGGTCAGCCTCACCAGCTCCAGGACTTCGTCACTCATGACCTTTAAATTTTTCGGAAGCTTAGGTGCATAAGCTCCGAGAACTAGAAGATCATAGCGCTCTATCGCCACCGCCCTTAAGATTTCTTCCACGAAATCCCCCTTAGTACTCTTCTTTAGGGGAGCATGTCCATATTGCCGGAGGGTCTCCTCTCCCGCCCCCAGGCAGGCCTCCACCATCTCTGCGGACGCCGCCTGCTCCAGGTCTTGGACGTGCAGCACCGTGATTTCCGGCTTCTTCTTTTTAAACAACGGGGCGATAAACTCCAGGGCCCCCGGATCGCAGGGGAATCCCCGATAAGCCACCAGGATCTTCTGGATGGGGCGGAATTTTCGCAGGATTAACACCGACTGCCGGGCGTGCTGCAGGATCTTGGCGGGCACCGTCTCCACCAGGAGGCCACGGAGCAAAGACCTGCCTTGGGAGCCTAAGATGATCAAATCATAGTAATCCCGTTGGGCATAGTTGAGAATTTCCTCCGCGGGGTCTCCACTCACTACGAAGGGATTGCAGGGAATGCGCTTGCCCACGCAGACGGCACAATTCTCGATGATCTCTTCCACCGTTTTCTCCGCCTCTTTTTCAATTTCCCTTGCCACCTTGCTTCTGTATGTGAAAGGGATGTACCCGCCTCCTCCGGTCACGGTTTCCACTACATCTGGTTTGACGTAAAGGGCGTCGACGATGGCCACAAAATGTTCCATCAGATGGCAGGCGTAGTGCAAGGCCACCTGGGATTCTTTGGTTTTATCGACGGCCACCAGAATTTTCATCTTATTCCTCTTTTGGGTTCACTATCATAACGGCTTGACTCTCCAGATCCGCTCAGAGTATTCCCGGATGGCCCGGTCCGAGGAGAATTTGCCCATGCGCGCAGTATTGAGGATGGACATGCGGCTCCAGCGGTTCTCGTCCCGGAAGGCGCGGCCCACTTCCTCCTGGCGGGCCAAGTAAGAGCGATAGTCGGCTAACACCAGATATTCGTCCCGGTAAAGCAGCGAGGCCACCAGGGGTTGGAAGAGATGGGTGTCGCCATGAGAGAAATATCCCGAGCTGACCAGGTCGATGACTTCCCGGAGTTCCGGATCTCGCTCATAGAATTTTATCTGGTTGTAGTCTCCAGCCTTCAGGGCCGCAACCTCTGCCGCGGTATGTCCAAACAGGAAGAAGTTTTCCGGGCCCACTTCCTCTCTGATCTCCACGTTGGCGCCGTCCAGGGTGCCGATGGTGAGGGCGCCGTTCAGGGCAAACTTCATGTTGCCGGTGCCGGAGGCCTCCTTGCCCGCGGTGGAGATTTGCTCCGAGAGATCGGCCCCAGGGTAAATGAGTTGGCCGTTTTTCACGTTGAAATCCGGAAAGAACGCCACCTTGAGGCGGTCCTGGACGTCCGGGTCGTGGTTCACCACGTCCGCCACCGTGTTGATGAGCTTGATGATCAGCTTGGCCATGGCGTAGCCGGGCGCGGCCTTACCCCCGAAGATAAAGGCGCGGGGCGTGATTTCCAGCTCCGGCTGACGCTTCAGGTGGTTAAACAGGGTGATGATGTGAAGGACGTTCAAGTGCTGCCGCTTGTATTCGTGGATGCGCTTCACCTGGATATCGAAGAGACTGTGGGGATTCACCGCCACCCCGGTGCGCTTTTGGATGATGGCGGCCAGACTCTCTTTGTTTTCCAGCTTCACCCGGCGCCACTCCTGTTGGAACTCCGGATCGTCGGCATATTCCTCCAGGCGCCTCAGTTCCTCCAGGTTTTTGACCCAGCCCGGACCGATCTTGCGGGTGATGAGCCCGCTGAGAGAGGGGTTGCTCAGAGCCAGAAAACGCCGGGGGGTGACGCCGTTGGTGACATTGAGGAACTGCTCCGGCCACAGGTCATGAAAGTCCTTGAGCACCGTGTGCTTCAGGAGTTCGGTATGCAGGGCCGCCACGCCGTTGACGGCATGACTGCCCACACAGGCCAGATGGGCCATACGCACGGCTTTTTCCCCGCTCTCTTCGATCAGGGACAGCCGCCGCAACCGCTCCTCGTTCAAAGGATACTTGAGGCGCACCTCATCCAAAAAGCGGCGGTTGATTTCATAGATGATTTCCAGATGCCGGGGCAAAAGTTCGGCAAAGAGGGGGAGCGGCCAGCTCTCCAGGGCCTCGGGCAGCAGGGTATGGTTGGTGTAGGCCAAGCTTTTCCGGGTGATCTCCCAGGCCTGCTCCCAGGGGAGGAGATGTTCGTCCACCAGCAGCCGCATCAGCTCCGCCACGGCGATGGCCGGATGGGTATCGTTGAGTTGGACCGCGAAGCTCTCATGGAAGCAATCCAGGCTCTTCTGCCGCAGCAGGTGGATGCGGATCATATCCTGGAGCGAGCAGGAGACGAAAAAGTGCTGCTGTCCTAATCTGAGCCTCTTCCCCACTTCGGGCTCGTCATTGGGATAGAGCACTTTGGTGACGGTCTCCGAGATCACCTTTTCGTGGACCGCACCATAGTAGTCCCCTACGTTGAAGTCCGCAAAATCAAAGGACTCCACCGCCTCCGCCTTCCACAGACGCAGGAGGTCGGTGATCCGGTTCCGGTAGCCGGGCACCGGATAATCATAGGCCACCCCTTTCACCTCCACACCCGGAACCCAGCGCCGCCGCTGGAGGCCATCGGCGTCCATGTAGGTTTCGGTGTATCCTTTCCAGCCCACCCGATAGGAAATTTCGGGCCGGCAGATCTCCCAGGGGTTGCCCAACTCCAGCCATTTGTCCGTGATCTCCACCTGCCAGCCGTCCAGGATTTTCTGGTGGAAGATGCCGAATTCGTAGCGGATGCCGTAGCCGATGGCGGGGATTTCCAGGGTGGCCAGGGAGTCCAGGTAGCAGGCGGCCAGTCTTCCCAAACCGCCGTTTCCCAGACCGGGCTCGCGCTCCTGGGCCAGGAGTTCCTCCAAGGTAAGACCCTGCTGCGACAAGGCTTCCCTTACCTGGTCCCGGATGCCCAGGTTAAGGAGGTTATTCCCCAACTGCGGCCCCAGCAAAAATTCCGCGGAGAGATAGCTCACCACCTTGACGTCAGCCGCGATGGTCTGGAGGGTGTACAGCCAGTTATGCAGCAGCCGGTCCCGCACCGTGTAGGCCAGGGCCATGTACCAGTCGTTCTGGGTGGCCAGTTCGGGGGAACGGCCCTGAACGTAGTAAAGGTTGTCCAACAGGGCCTGGGCCAGGGTCTCCGGGCTGGTGCCGGTGCGGATATCTTCTTGAACTTGAGATTCTTGCTGGCTTTTCATGGTTCTTGGCACCCTTCTTCCAGGAAATCCTCTCGGGTCCCGGGCTGGGGGGCAACCAGGGCCGGAGGCCTTAGTCCTCCTCTCAGTCTCCCAGTAATCTCCAAAACCTGCCTCCGGCCGCTACGACCTCTTCCAGTGCGGCCACCGCCGCCCAAGGGCCGGCTGAAGCCGCCACTGGGTGCTGACGTAAGCATCAATCCATCAGGCCGATACGCCGTCAACTTTGCCCACGGCCTAAGTCCCCTGGACCCGGCGTTTTTCAGGAAGGCCCGGATTTTGAAGGCAATCGGTAACATGGAACCATGATTAGAGAAATATCGCTACTTGTAAAGGTGAATTTTTCGGCAAAGGGGTAAAGTGAGGGTAAGCGGATGGAGGCAAGGCCAAAATCGGCTTTGGCCGCAAGGCGCGATGAAGGGAAACTCCGTCATGGGAGGTGAAACCCAGGCTGGAAACCTTTTGTCTGAAAAGACGTCACCCGGAACCTGCCCGGATATCCTCCGCTCCTTGGCCCTGAATTCTTCAAATCCGTGGACTTAGCGGCCAAAACGGGCTATCCTACCCCCGGAAGCGGCTCGGATCAGGGGCTCGATCTGCCGGTCAGCAGCAGTTAAATCCTCATCAAGGAGAACAGGCAAGATGATAAAAGTTCCTCTCTGGAATGCCGGCGAAAGTTCTCTCCTGGAAACCCCCCAGGGTCCTATTGAATATGCGGTTGCCGGGAAAGGCCCCCCGCTTCTGATCATCCATGGCGGACCCGGAGGCTATGATCAGGCCCTGGGAATGGGGGATATGTTCCCACCCGCGGGGTTTCAGATTATCTGTCCTTCCCGGCCGGGATATCTGCGCACGCCGCTAGCCGTTGGCGCCACCTGCGCGCAACAGGCCGATGCCCTGGTAGCCCTGCTCGATGGCCTGGGAATAGAGCGAGCCGGGGTTTTGGGGGCCTCGGCCGGTGGGCCGCCCGCCTATGAGATGGCCATCCGCCACCCCCGGCGAGTCCAGGCCCTGGTGGCGGTGGATGCCGTCTGCCGCACCTATCATCTGCCCCAGCAAGCCGGAGTGGTGGAACAGAAGCTATTCCTCTCCAAACCCGGAGAATGGCTGCTCAACAAAATGCTGGATTATTTTCCCAAGATGGTGATCGCCAATATCCTCAAGACCGAAGGATATTTGAATGCCGCGGAACTCCACCAACGCCTCCAAGAAGTGGTCCAGGACCCCCAAAAATTGCACTATGTGCGGGTCTTCTTCAGTTCCATGAGCCAGTTCGATCTCCGGAAGGCGGGGGTCGACAACGATCTGCTGCAATTGGCCGCCATCGACCGCCTGGCAGTGGAAAAGGTGCAGGCCCCGTCTCTGATCATCCACGGCACCGCGGACGCGGATGTGCAGTTTGCCGACGCGGACTATGCCGCGTCCACCATTCCGGGGGCGGAGCATTTCTGGATTAATCGCGGCACCCACATGTGCTTCTGGCTCTCCGACCAGGCCGGAGAGGCGCAGCAGCGGACTATCGATTTCTTGAAGAAACACCTGCAATGAGACAGGCGGAACCGGTTTATTATTGCAGATGCGCAGTGATCCTGAGATAAAATCTGCTTCTGAAAAGTTTTTGTGGTAGCACAGGCTTTCCAGCCTGTGCGGATTAACAGGGCGGGCGAGCTACGACTCTTTTCATAATTTATGGGTGGGCCAATGGGCCATGAACAAATGCTAACAAATTTAAGCGCAACGCCTTGCGAAGAAAGATAAATTTCTCCCAAAGCAGATCGAGGGGAAAAATGAAAAAGCTGCCCATTATTATTCTGGCCATCCTCCTGAGCATCCTCTTCCTGGCCCCGGCCCAGGCCCGGGAAGCCTCTCTGAGGATTCTTTACGTCAACGATTTCCACGGGTTTGCCGACCCCTACCAGCCCCCGGGCTCCCAGGAGAAACTCGGAGGGGTAGCTTACCTGGCCGCAGAAGTAAAGAAGCTGCGGAGGGAAAAGCCCACACTGCTCCTGGCCGCGGGGGACATGATCCAGGGGAACAGCTGGGCCAATCTCTTCCAGGGCAAGTCCTCCATAGCTCTCATGAACTTGATGCATTTCGACGCCATGGTGGTGGGCAACCACGAATTCGATTTTGGCCAGGAGGTCCTCAAGAAAAGGATTGCCGAAGCCCATTTTCCGGTGCTGGGGGCCAATGTGGAGGGCTTCCAGGACGGGCTTAAACCTTACGTCATCAAAGACCTCCAGGGGCTGAAGGTGGCCGTCATCGGCGTGGTTACCCCGGATACGCCCCAAGCCACTAATCCTTGTAACGTCAGGGGCTTAAAATTTCTGACCCCTGAG
Source organism: Deltaproteobacteria bacterium (assembly GCA_021813445.1). Taxonomy (GTDB): domain Bacteria; phylum Desulfobacterota; class Desulfobaccia; order Desulfobaccales; family 0-14-0-80-60-11; genus SURF-52. The sequence continues at coordinate 18,475 of JAKAKP010000078.1, read as the reverse complement.
GCGAGCTTGGAAAAGTACCTGCCTGAGCTCAAGAAAAAGGCGGACCTGGTCCTGGTCCTTTCCCATATCGGCTACCAGGCCGACCGGGAGCTGGCCGCCAAGGTTCAGGGGATCGGGGTCATCGTCGGCGGCCACTCCCACACCAAACTGCTGGAGCCCGCGGTGGTGAACGGCACCATCGTGGTCCAGGCCTGGGAGCACGCCAAGGCCCTGGGGGTCCTGGATCTGCAGGTGGAAGACGGCAACATCAAGCATTTCCAGGGCCGCCTGGAGATGATCAAGCCGGCCCAGGGCCGGGCAGATAAAGCAGTCCAGGCCCTGGTAAAAAAATATGCGGCCAGGGTTTACGCGGTTCTGGGCGAGAAGATCGGCAAGACCGAGGTGGATCTGGATGGCGCCCACGTGCGCGCCCGGGAGACCAACCTGGGTGACTTCCTGGCTGACATTTTCCGCCAGGCCGCGGGCGCGGACGCAGCCATCATCAACGGCGGCGGCATCCGGGCCGGCATTGCCAAGGGCCCCATTACCATCAAAGATATTTATACGGTCCTGCCTTTTGATAACTATCTGGTGGCCATCAAGCTCACCGGCAAGCAGATCAAAGAGGCCCTGGAGCATGGCGTCTCCGGCCTGGAGGAAGGCGCGGGCCGGTTTCCCCAGGTCTCCGGCCTCTCCTTCACTTACAGCCGCCGGGCCCCGGCCGGTTCCCGGGTGAAGGAGATCAGGATCGGCGGCCAGCCCCTGGATCCCCAGAAGGAATACGCGGTCGCCACCAACGACTTCATGGCCGCAGGCGGGGACGGTTACCAGGCCTTTGGCGAGGCGCTGAAGTCCTCCCCGGATTATTTCTGCGCCGGCGGCATGCTCAAAGGCGAAAAGCTGGCATACAACGACGCAGGCCATTGGCTGCGGGACGTGGTGGGCGACTATGTCCGCCGGCAGAAAACCGTGGCCCCGCAGGTTGAGGGCCGCATCAAAGAAGTGGATTAGGAAAGGCAAGTGAACAGTAAGCAGTTGTTCATGAAACATCGGCTTAGCCATGAATCATAAAATGCCGGAGGGGCGGACCTCCGTGCCCGCCAGGCGTCTGGCGGCCAGGGACGGCCGCCCCACCGCATAACGCCTGTACCCAACTTTCAATGACATTAAGAGACTCTTTTAACCGAAAAAGGTTAAACCAAAAACGCCAAACGAAGAACCGTCTTTCATGCAGGTCTATGTCAACAATAAGCCGGTGGAACTGCTGCCGGGCATGACGGTCAGGCACGCCTTGATTAAAGCCGGGCTGCTGGAGCAGATCGAGGCGGGCCGAAAGGTTTATGACGCCTGGGGCAACGAGGTGGGGCTGGCGGGCGCCCTCTCGGCCGGGATGAAGATTTGGGTCAGATAGTGCCAGATGGGCCAAAAGACAATTTTCCCGGGGGGGCGGACCCCCGGGGCCGCCGGGTTGATGTCGCTCCCGGGGCCGCACCCTTACTGAAGATAGAAGGAGCCGAGGTCCATGGCTGAAATCGAACTGCCGGAGCCGCAGGAATTGGAGGAAAAGAAGAGAGAACCTTTTACTAAGCGGGTGGCTTTGACCACCGCCATCTTTGCGGTCTTCCTGGCCATCACCTCCCTGGGGGGCAACAACGCTATGAAGGAGATGCTGCTGGCGCAACAGCAAGCCTCGGACCAGTGGGCCTTTTACCAGGCCAAAGTGATCCGGGAGCATCTGTACCGCCAACAGAAGCAGCGCCTGGAACTGGATCTCCTGGAAAAAGAGTCTCTCAAACCGGAGGTCAAAAAGCGCTATGAGGCTTTGCTCCAGGAGACCGCCAAAGCCGCGGAGCGTTACGGCAAAGAAAAGAAAGACATCAGGAAAGAGGCGGAAAAACTGGAGCACGAAAGGGACATCAACCGCAATAAGGATCCCTACTTTGATTATGCGGAAGTGCTGCTGCAAATTGCCATTGTCATGGCCTCCATCGCCATCCTGGCCCATTCCCGGTCAATTTTTTATTTTGCCGTTGTCTCTGCGGTTCTGGGGGCCCTATTTTCCTTAAACGGCTTTCTGCTGATCTTCCGCGTGCCTTTTTTCCATTATTAAAAGTAAGCAGGGACAAAGTGACCATTGAGCGACCGGTCTTATCGTTCCTGTTCACTGTATACTCAAAACCACAGAAAAACCCCGTTGGCCATATAGAGCAGGCCCACGAGGCCGAAGGCCAGGCCTGCGTACCACATCATTTTTCTTTTGATCAGTGCGGCCACCGCAGACATCATGATGGCGATCTGCAGCAGCATCACCGCCAGGGAAAATGCGCCGTTATGCCTTTTCAGGATTTCCTGCTCCTTGACGAGATTTTCGGCCTCGGTTTTGATCTGCTTTTTCTCCTGATCATACCGATTGATTTCCTGGTCATAATCCTTAATTTTAGCTGCTAGGAATTGCTGCACCTGGGGGTTGGGGGTGCCCAGGAGGCTGGCATAGTTCAGGATGTCCCGGTTCAGCCGGAAACTGTGCTCCTTGATGCTCTTGGATTGATAATACGCCCAATGATTGGCCTCCCTGGTGGTCTGTACCTGCACTTTGGTGGAGTAGCTGGAGGCCCTCAGGGAAGAGATGGCCGCACATACGGCCAAAATGGTGGTGGTCAGGGCTACCCACTGGATCCAGGGTTCTTTGGGGGACTCGGCCATATAGTCTCCTTTCTCAGGTTCTTCCAAGAAGGTTAGGCAATGCGGGCGCATAAGCTTATCATCCCAGGAGCGGCGGGGCAACCAGGGTGGTGGGACCTTGATAGTGCATTTGCGAAAGACTATTGGTACAATTATCCTAATTGTATTAAGGGAACATCCGGGCATGTTGCTTAGGAGAGGCGCATACCTGGAGCCGCCCTTGTCATTAGCCACAGCTTCTGTCCAGGAGCGCATGCTTTCCCCAAACCAACGGGAGTGCGGGGCTTCTCGTTGAAAAAATCTTGATAAAACAGGGGCAGGGTAAATAATCCTGTCAGGGAAGCAACAAGCATGGAAATCAGCGACCTCCAGGAGAAGGAAGCTCAAATCCGCCGGCAAGGCGCGATTCTTGACGCCTTCTTCCAACACTCCGTCAATCCCCTGGTAATTCTGGATAAGGATTTTAATTTTATCCGGATGAACGCGGCCTATGCCCAGGCCTGCAATCGGGAGACCAAAGATTTCATAGGCAAAAACCACTTTGATCTCTATCCCTCCGACGCCCGCGATATTTTCGAAGAGGTGGTGTCCTCCAAGAAGCCTTATCAAACCACGGCCCGGCCCTTCGTTTTTGCAGATCACCCGGAGTGGGGCGTAACCTATTGGGACTGGACCCTGGTGCCCATTTTGGACCCCCAGGGGGAGGTGGAGTTCCTGGTCTTTTCCATCAACGACGTGACTGCGAACCAACGGGGCCAGCTCGAACTGCACCGGGCCAACCGGGCCCTCCGGACCCTGAGCGCTGGCAGTAAGGCCGTGATGCAGGCGGGCACGGAGGCGGAACTGCTCCCAAACGTCTGTCGCGCAGTGGTCGAGGAGGGAGGCTACCGTTTGGCCTGGATCGGCTATGCCGAGAAAGACCGGCAAAAGACGGTGCGCCCCATGGCTCAGGCGGGCTATGAGGAAGGCTACCTGGAAACCCTGAAGATTACCTGGGCCGATAAGAAACGGGGCCAGGGGCCTACGGGTGCGGCCATCCGCACCGGCCAACCCGCCCTGGCCCGGGACATCCTCACCGATCCCCATTTCTCACCTTGGCGGCGGGAAGCCCGCAAGCGGGGCTATGCCTCCTCCCTGGTTCTGCCCCTGATAGCGGAGGGCAAGGCCTTCGGGGCTTTAAATATCTATGCCCAGGACGCGGACGCGTTTGACCGCGCAGAGGTGCAACTCTTATCCGACCTGGCCGCGAATGTCTCCTTCGGGATCATGGCCTTGAGGGCCAGGGAAGAACAGCGGCGGCTGGCTGCAGCCCTGCGCCGCTCTTTCGAAGAGCTGGAGGCCCGGGTGCAGGACCGCACACAGCAACTGGCCCAATCCAATGCCGCGTTGCAGAATGAGATCGCGGAGCGCCTCTGGTCGGAGAAGAAGCTTCAGGAAAGCGAAGAGCGCTACCGCCGTCTGGTGGATCAATCGCCTGACGCCATTGCCGTGCAGAGCCAGGGCCGGTTTCTGTTCGTCAATCCCGCGGGCGTGCGGCTTTTTGGCGCTAACCATTACCGGGACCTGGTGGGTAAAGAGGTCCCTGAGGTGATACATCCCGATTACCGTCATCTGGTTACGGAACATATCTGCAAAGTCAACGCCGAAGGGGCGCGGACCGACCTCCGGGAAATACAAATTTTGCGTCTGGACGGCCAGGTGGTAGAGGTGGAGGCCTCCGGCGTGGGCGTTAACTTTCAGGGGCAGCCTGCGGTCCAGATGATGCTCCGGGATATCTCCCGGCGCCGGAAGATGGAAAAGGCGCTGGAGCACCAGGCCTCCTTTCCCCGGCTGAACCCCAATCCCGTCCTGGAGGTCGATTATTCCGGGAATATCACCTTTGCCAACGCCGCTGCCCTGGCGATTCTGGAAAATCTGGGGCTGGAAAACCAGACCAGAGCCTTTTTGCCCCCGGACCTGGACATTTTGACAGAAATCGCAGAAGGAGAGGGAGGCACGGTATTTTGCCGGGAGGTGGAAATAAGCGGCGTCTTTTTTGAGGAGTCGATTCATTTTCCCGAAGAATTCCAGGCGATCCGCATTTATGCCCGGGACATTACCCTGCAGAAGCGGGCGGAAATGGAGCGCCAGGAATTCCTGGAAAAGCTGCAGGCCAGTGAAGAGGAATTGCAGGTCATTAATGAGGAACTCCAGGTTCAAAACGAAGAACTGCAAACTCAAGCCGAAGAACTCCTGGCAACCAACCAGGATTTGCATGAAGCCCATTATGCCCTGGGGGAGAGCCAAAGGGATTTGAACCGAGCCCAGGCCGTAGCCCATACTGGCAGTTGGCGGCTGAACATGCCCCGCAACGAATTGCTCTGGTCCGAGGAAACCTACCGGATCTTCGGGATTCCCCAGGGAAAGGCCCTGACCTATGAGACGTTTCTGGCCGCGGTGCACCCGGAGGATCGTGAGTATGTGGATCAAAAATGGAACGCGGCCCTGGGCGGCGCGCCTTACGACATCGAGCACCGCATCGTCGCGGACGAAGTGGTGAAGTGGGTGCGGGAGAAGGCCGAATTGGAGTTCGACTCCCAGGGCCAGCTCCGGGGCGGGTTCGGCACGGTCCAGGACATCACGGCGCACAAGCAGGCGGAAGAGGCCGTCAAAGAAAGCGAGGAGCGCTACCGCAGTATGTTCGAAAACAATCAGGCCGCTATGCTCCTCCTGAATCCGGAGACCGGCGGGATCGTGGACGCCAATCCCGCAGCCTGTTTCTTTTACGGCTATGACCGGGATGAGATGATCGCCAAAAAACTCAGGGATATCAGCCTGGTATCTGAGGATCAGATTCTTCGGAATATGCAGCGGGTTAAGTTCGGGGAAGCCGGTCACTTTTTCTTTAAGCACCGCCTGGCCACGGGGGAGGTCCGGGAAGTGGAAATTTACAGCGGCCCCATCCTGGTCCACGGCCGGCTGCTGCTATATTCCATCATCCACGACAACAGCGCCCGCAAAGAGGCGGAAGTAGCCCTCCAAACCTCCCGGGATTTTCTGGAAATAGCCAACCGCCACACCGAGATGACGCCTCTATTGCTGGATTATGTGGCTGCCATCCAGGAGCACGTCGGCTGCGAGGCTGCGGCCATCCGCATCCTCGATGAGCAAGGAAACATACCTTATGAAGCCCACACTGGATTCAGTGAAGAGTTCATCGCTTCGGAGGGCCCTTTGTGCCTCTCCTCTGACCAGTGCCTGTGCATCAATGTCATCAAAGGGGCGACGGACCCCAGTTTGCCCTGTTATACTAAGGGGGCGTCTTGTTATATCAATGATTTTTCCGAAGTCTTAGCCACCATCCCCCGGGGCCGGTTAGGGGAGACTCGCGACGTCTGCCACCATTTCGGGTATGAATCCGTGGCCCTGGTGCCCATTAGATTTGGCGGGGAGATTCTGGGTCTCATCCACCTGGCCGACCACCGGCAGAACGTGGTGCCCCTGGCTCTGGTGACGCGCCTGGAAAGAATCGCTTTGACCCTGGGCACCGCCATCCACCGGGTGCGGGTCGAAGAGGCCTTGCGTCAGACCCTGGCGGAGGCCCGGCAGCGCCAGGCGGAAATCGAAGCCCTCCTCCAGGCCACCCGGGCGGTGCTGAAAAGCGGCAGCTTCACCGAGATTGCCCGCTCCATCTTCGATTCCTGCAAGGGGCTGATCGGGGCTTCTTCCGGGTATGTCGCCCTTCTTACACCTGACGGCCAGGAAAACGACGTCCTCTTTCTGGATACCGCCGGGCTGAGCTGCCAGGTGGACCCCTCGCTCCCCATGCCCATCAGGGGACTGAGGGCAGAGGCTTACCGCAACTGCCGAACGGTGTTCCACAACGATTTCGCCAATAGCGAATACGCCGCATTCCTGCCCCTGGGTCACGTGGTCCTGGACAACATCTTGTTTTCTCCTCTGGTGGTGAAAGAAAAAACCGTGGGTCTCCTGGGCCTGGGCAACAAACCCGGGGGCTTCACGGCTGAGGACGCCCGTTTGGCTGCCGGGTTCGGGGAATTGGCGGCCATGGCCTTGGCCGGTAAGCGGGCCGAAGAAGAACGGGAAAGACTGATCTGGGAGTTAGAGACGGAGCGGGCCCGGCTGCAGGCCATCATTGCCAGCGCGCCGGAGGCCATTGTGGTGGCCGACGCCGACGGGCGTTTGGTCCTGACCAACCCCGCGGCGGACCAGCTTTATGCCAAACCCCTGGAGAACGACGCCGATCTGGAAAGCTGCGCCTTGTTCCAGCTCTGCCAGGGGGACGGCACCGTCTGTGTCCCCGGCAATCAGCCCTTGATCCGTTCGGCCAAAGCCGGGGATACGCACCGCAACCTGGAAATGGTCCTGGCTTGGCCCAATGGCCAGCGCCGGGATCTGCTGGTGAACACCGCCCCGATTGTTGATGAGCACGGCCGCCGTAGCGGCGCGGTGGGCCTTTTCCAGGACATCACCCGGCGGAAACGGGTGGAAAAGAAGATTCACCAGTTAAATTTGGAACTCAGCGACCGCATCCGGGAGGCTAGTGAACACACCAGGCAACTGGAGGCCGCCAATAAGGAGTTAGAGGCCTTTTCCTATTCCGTGTCCCATGATCTGCGCGCTCCCTTGCGGGCCATCGATGGCTTTGCCCGCATACTCCTGGAAGAACACGGGGAGAAACTGGCGGGAGAGGGGATGCGGCTGCTCGACGTCATCCGCAGCAACACCCGGATCATGGGGGATTTGATTGACGACTTGCTGGCCTTCTCCCGCCTGGGACGCCAGGAAATCAGGGCCCAAAAAATTAACGTGGCCGGTCTGGTTACTTCAATCTTCAGGGAACTACGGGCCCGGGATCCGCAAAGGCAGATGGAGCTCATTATGAATTCCTTGCCCCCGGCCTATGGGGACCGCAACCTGATCAACCAGGTCCTGACCAACCTCCTGGAAAACGCCTGCAAGTTCACCAAATCCAGGGAAAAAACTGTAATTGAGGTGGATGGATGGACAGAAGGGAAAGAAGATATATATTCTGTAAAAGATAATGGCGTAGGCTTTGACATGCGTTATGTAGACAAAATTTTCGGAGTTTTTCAGCGCCTGCACCGCCGGGAAGAGTTTGAAGGCACCGGTGTGGGCCTGGCCATTGTCCAGCGCATTATCAGCCGCCACGGAGGCCGGGTTTGGGCCACCGGTAAGGTGGATGGCGGAGCTATCTTTTATTTTGCTTTGCCTCGCAAAGGAGAAGCGATTGTTGGATGATCCTAATATCATTGAAGTTATCTTGATTGAAGATAACCCCCATGATGCCGAGCTGGCCCTCAGGGCCCTGAAAAAACACAGCTTGGCCAATAGACTGCAATTGTTGCAGGATGGGGCGGAGGCCCTGGACTTCATCTTTGGCGCCGGCGCTTATGCAGGACGGGAAATTAATCATCACCCCAAGTTGATCCTCCTGGATCTGAAGTTGCCCAAGGTGGACGGTCTGGAGGTCTTGCGCCGGCTTAAGGCGGATGAACGGACCCGGACCATCCCGGTGGTGGTCATGACTTCGTCCCAGGAAGAAAAGGATATTGTCGAGAGCTACAAACTGGGGGTGAACAGTTATATTGTCAAACCCGTGGACTTCGATAAGTTCGTGAATTCCGTGGCCGACCTGGGATTGTATTGGCTGTTGCTGAACAAGGTGCCGGCATGAATTAACCGTAGGGGCATAGCTTGCTATGCCCGGTTTGCTATGCCCCAGCATGACTTCTTGCCGGGTCCCTAAAGCCCGAAACGGGCACAGCAAGCTGTGCCTACCGCTCACAGGGTGAACCAGACTTGCCAAAAAAATTAGATATTTTGCTGCTGGAAGACGTGGCAAGCGATGCGGAGCTGACGGAATATGAACTCCGCAAGGCCGGGATAGATTTTATCCTGAGACGGGTGGAAACCCGGGATGATTTCCTGGAAGAGCTGGATAAGCAGCCCCCCGATCTCATCCTGGCCGACTATAGCCTGCCCGCGTTTGACGGCCTTTCCGCCCTGGCGCTGATCCAGGGAAGGCGCCTGGAGGTGCCGTTCATCCTTGTTTCCGGGGCCATGGGTGAGGAAGTGGCCGTGGACTCTCTGAAACAGGGAGCCACGGATTATGTCTTGAAACAAAACCTGGCCCGGTTGGGCGCGTCCGTGGAACGGGCCTTGCGGGAATTCGAAGAACGGCGGCAACGCCGCCAAGCCGAAGAAAGGCTGCGGGAGAGCGAGGAGCGGTTCCGCACCCTGTTCGAAACCGCAGGCAGCTTCATCAGTGTGGCGAGCCCGGAGGGCCTCATTCTGGAATTTAACCGGGAAGCCGAACGGATCACCGGCTGGCGGCGGGAGGAGGTACTGGGGCGGGGATTCTTGGGGGTGGCGGTGCCGGAGGCCTATCAAGAGGAAATAAAGGCGGACATGCAAAAGGTGCTGGCCGGGCAGGCCACCCGGGCCTATGAAATGCCCCTGAAGCTCCGGGATGGCGGAGAGCGCGCCTTTCTCTGGAACGTCAACCGCTTGCTCGGGAAAGGAGGCGAAGTCCTGGGCGTCATGGCCGTCGGGCAGGACATTACCAAGAGGAAGGAGGCGGAAGTGAATCTCCGGGAATCGGAACAGAAACTGCGCCTTCTGGCCTCCCAAATCCTGACCGCCCAGGAGAACGAACGTAAGCGCATCTCCAGAGAACTCCATGACGAACTAGGGCAAAGCCTGACCATTCTGAAGCTGAACCTGCGAGCCACGAGCAGGCAGTTGCAGGAGCCGCTGGAGGTTAAAGAGGAACTGGGAAATCTGTCCCTTTATCTGGATGAGGTCATCGACAAAGTGCGGCGCTTGTCCAGGGCCCTTTCCCCTGCCATCCTGGAAGATTTGGGGCTGGTGCCGGCGTTGCAATATTTAGTCAATGAATTCAGCAAATACTACGATATTAACCATCACTTTGCTCTGCCCAATCTGGACCACCTGTTCGATAAGGAGTCTCAGATCATCATTTTCCGCATCTTTCAGGAAGCCCTGACCAATATCGCCAAACACGCCCAGGCCACTGAAGTGCGTTTGGTCATTATGGAATCCGAGGGGATGGCTCTTTTTGAGGTGGAGGATAATGGTCAGGGGTTTGCAGTGAGCGAAATCCTGGGCAGCCCCTCGATGGAGAGGGGGCTGGGGCTGGCTGCCCTGGATGAACGCGCTAAAATGTTGGGGGGGTCCTTGCGAATCTGGAGCCGGCAGGGCTTGGGTACCCGCATCACCTGCACCGTACCGGTGGATCAGAAGAGGAGCTAACCTGGCTCCTTTAAGGGCTGCGGGGGTTAGTTAACTCATCTTCCAGGGGAGGGAACAAAATCGTGGAGAATCCTTATCGTATCGTCCTGGCCGATGACCACGCCATGTTCCGCCGGGGGGTCAAGAGAATTATCCAGGAAAATCCCGAACTGGAAGTGGTGGGAGAAGCTGCCGACGGCTTGCAATTATTGGAAATTATTAAACAGTCTCCGCCAGACATGGTGATTGCCGACGTCTCCATGCCCAATCTCCGGGGTTTGGAGGCCGCCAGGGAAATCAAAATGGCCTTTCCTGATATCAGGATCATTATCCTCACCATGCACAAAGACAAGGAGTATCTATACCACGCCCTTTCGGCCGGCGCGGAGGGCTATTTGCTGAAGGAAGACGCGGATATCGAACTGTTCTCCGCCATCAATACCATCCGCCAGGGTGGCACCTATATCTCCCGGCTTCTGGCCCCCCAACTGACGGATATCTTTATGGAGCGGCAACGTGGGCAGGAAGGACAAGCAAAGTCTACGTCAGAACTTCTGACCACCCGGGAAAGAGAGATCATCAAACTCATTGCCGAAGGCAAATCCAGCAAAGAAATTGGCGGCCTCTTGTTTATCAGTTCCAGGACCGTGCAGCATCATCGGGCCAATATCATGAGAAAATTAAACTTCAAGAAGACTGCTGACCTGGTAAAGTTCGCCATCCAAAAAGGATACACCTCCACAGACGGGTAGTTAACCCAGACGTCGCCCTTCCCGATTGTTTCAGTTGTTTTCCTACTAAATAGGTAGTTTTACCTATCCCCAAATGGGCACTATTGCGCATTTACTTACCCCTGCAACAAGAATAAGAATTTAAGAAAAACGCTGTTCTTGGCATCAGGTGAAGCCGCTGCCAGGACCAGACCTACGGGATCCATAAATGGGATGGCGTTATAAGAAGGCAGACATCACCAAGGGAAAAGAGATGCGGATTGCGGCGCTTCCGTCCCTACAGCATCAACCGGAAGTAAGCGCGGGATCCCCCATGTGCGAGAATGCCTTTATGGAGATGGCTCTCCCCCCTTTGTGCACCATCAAGCCCGTTTACCGGCGTTTGGGATATTTCCAGGGGAGAAAGGTTTGGGAGACGAGCTTGGGTTTCTCGTATTTTCATTAACGTCAGGGTGTTGCAATTATGAAAGAGACTCATATGGTTGAGCCACGGTTGCCTGCATGGCTGCTTGAAAAGGAAGCAATTATGGAAAGACCATATGCCGTTGTCCTAGCTGACAGCCACGATATGGTCCGGCGTGAGATTCGAAGAATTATTGAAACCTTCGGGGATATCCGCATAGTGGGAGAAGCCAGCAACGGATTGCATCTTTTAGAAGTATTGAAGGCTACGCTTCCTGATATGGTTATTGTCGATATTTCTATGCCAAGTCTCCGGGATATCGAAGTTATCAGAAAAATAAGGGCGCTTTATACCGACGTTAAAGTCATATTCCTATCGATGTACGAATATAAGGAATATATGGATTATGCTCTGGATATCGGGGCTGATGGCTTCATTTTTAAACTGAACCTGGATATGGAACTGTTTCCCGCCATCAACAAGATACGCTCTGGAGAAATATACGTTTCCCCCATGGTTCCCCAGGCATAGCCAGGCAGGAACCATCGTGACGGCCGATATGCCCAGGCAGATTTTTGTAAACCTGTTTAAAAGAGCGGTGACCCTCCACCTGGTGCTCCCCGCAGCCAGTCAGACTTCCATCCTGGGGTGCATGAAAATAGGTACTTTTACCTAGTCATAAATAGGCCTTTTTGCCGATTGATTTTCTCTGGGAAAAAAGGTTGTATCGACACTGCAGCAGTCTCTAACCTGGTGGATTTAAAATCCACCTGCAGCGCGCAAGAGGAGATAAACCATGGCTACCTTCGAGATTCTGATGTTAGATGACAGCTCTCCCTTGTTTCGAACTTTGGCCTGGGTGCTCGATTATAAAGGCTACGGGGTGGCGATGGCATCAACCCCCGAAGCGGCACTGGAGTCCTTGGTCACAAAGAATTATGATCTGCTCGTCACCAAACTGACCAATGACTCAGAAAACAGCTTGGACGTCATTAAGCGCGCCAAAAAGCTGAATCCGGAAACCCGGATTATTGTCGTGGGCGGTGACGGCCAGATAGGCTTTCCCATGGAGGCCTATCGTCTAAAAATTGATGACTATATTCTCCCGCCCTGCACTCCCGCGGCCTTGTGGCGGCGGGTGGCCAAATGCCTGGAGAGTGTGGAGGTGAAGCGTCCCGAACTCGACTCCCAGGTGCGGTTGGCGGCCATCAATGAGCAGGTTTTGAACAAACTGGCCATCATGTTTCATGACATTCGCAGTTCCATGGTCTCCACCTCCGCAGCTTTGAAGCTCCTGGCCCGGGGCGCCCATGGAGATCTGAATGAGCCGTTGGCCTTAAAGATCCAGGAAGTCTATTCCCGGGTCAAGAAAACAATCGGGGTCAGTGAAGAATTCATGGCCCAGGTGTTGTCCGGCAATAGCGATGTTGACCTGGGTTCTGAATTGCTGGATTTAAGGCAAGAGATCGTCGAACCGGTGCTGGATGAATTCTCTGAAGAGATCCAGGACCACGGCATCACCATCGATAACCGTTTGGCCACCCGGGGCGCGGCGGCCATCCCGGTTAGAGGCAGCAAGTTGTACCTGAAAAGCGTCTTCCGGAATCTTGTGAGCAACGGCATTAAACATGGCGGTGATCGTTGCACCATCATTATCGATCTGGAGGAGAGGGGCGGCCAGTACCATCTGAAAGTCGGCAACAGCAGTTCCTTGAGTTCCAAAGATCGCACCATGCTCTTTTCCCATACTAAGGGGGCGGGTAAAAGAGACAAGACCCGGGGACAGGGTCTGGGGCTGGGCCTGCGCCTCATCAAAGACATCATCAAGGAACACGGCGGAGATTTGTGGTACGAGGCCAAAAACAATGGTTCAGATTTCGTGATTACCTTGCCTCATTAATGCGGTGCGGGGGTTCTTGGAGGGGGGCGGGGTCCGGGGGACCCCAGCCCCCGTTTTTTTTAGGGGCGGGCCCACATGTGCGCCCTTGAATAGAGGCGCACACGCGGAGGCGCTGCATTTTTTGATTGCGAGTTTGGAGAAAAGCCTTCTGGATTAATGAGAAGTCTTGGGGTTAGACAAGGCCCGTAACTTGCCCGCCAGTGCCTCGCGCACTTGCGCCGGCAAATCCGGACGGGCCGATCCCTGACGATAGACCTGCCTGGCTGCCTCTGCTTTCCCTTGTTCCTGGTAAATTTCCCCCAGGAGAAAATAGGCCCCGGCAAACGCGGGCTGTGCCGCGAGCAGCCGGCGCAATCCCTGGTTAGCCGCCTGGCTCTCCCCTTTTTGCCGCTGGTAGTAGGCCAGGGTATAGGCGTACTTAGGTTGGTCCTGCCGGAGTTTGCTGGCTTTTTCCAGCCAGGGCAAGGCCTCGGTTAAGCGGTTCGGGGCCAGGAGCACTCCCAGATTATAGGCGGCTGCGGCCATTTGCGGGTCAGCCTGCAGCGCCGCCCGCAGGGCCTGCTCCGCGCCTTTTGGGTCTCCCTTTTCCGCCAACAGCAATCCCAGGTTGAAATTGGCCGTGGCATTTTGCGGCTCTAACCGCAAAGCCTGGCGCAGGGACTCTTCCGCGGCCTCCGTCTGGCCCAGCCTGGCCTGAACGAGGGAGCGGTTGACCAGAGGCAGCACCGCATCCGGCCGCAGGCGGGACGCAGTGGTGAACGCGGCCAGGGCCAGATCGAGTTCCCCCCGGTCCAGATAATAGTTCCCCAGGTTATAGTGGGAGGCCCAATCATCGGGCCGCACGGTCAGGGAGGCCAGGAGTTCCCCGTTGGCCTGGACCAGGCGGCCCCGGTCCCCGGGGCTGAGAAGATTATCAGGATAGGCCGCCAGGGACCGGGCGGCCCGGATGCGCACCAGGCGGTAATCGTCACCCGCGGCCTGGAGCAAGGCGTCCCGGGTTTCCGGGGCAGGATGTCCCTCCAAGGCTGCGGCCGCGGCCCCCCGCACCAGGGGCGACGGGTCCTTCAGGGCCTGCACCAGGACCGGCCATTTGCTGGCCTCCGGACACGCGGCCAGGAGCCGGATCAGGCTGGCGGCAGATACTGCATCCCGGGCCGGGTCCTGAAGATATTGCAGCATCGCCGGCAGTGCGGACCAGTCCTGCCGCCGGGCCGCGGCCAGCAGAGCCGCCCGCCTGAGCACCGGCTTTTGGTAATCGTCCTGATGCCACTGCCGCACCTGCTTATCCGCCCAGGCCGCGTTTTTATCCCGGTGGCAGAGGTTGCAGGCGTTGGGGGACCGAAACGCCAGGGTGGCTGCGGGTGTGGGCGGACGCATGGAGTGGTCGGTCCGGCGCATGCGCCCGAACTCGGTCATGGGCATATGGCAGGAGACGCACCGGGGCGAGTCCGGATTATCCGCCGGATGGTGCGTATGTGCGGCCGCATAGGCCACCCGCTGGGCGTGGCAGGGCAGGCAGGCCTGGTTGGCCTGGGCCGGGTCCTGGAAGCGGTAACGGCCGCTGGAGGTATGGCAGTGGAGGCAGGATAATTTCCCGGATTTGACGCAAGGGCTGGCGAGCCACTGGGTCAAGGTGAAATTCTCCCCCAGGTCCCGGCCGTCCGGGTAAAAATCCGGGTTCTCCAGGGCGACGAGATCGTAGTGGTCGAAGAAACGCTCCCCCGGGGTATACCCGGAGGTTAGGGGGATCATCTTGGCGTGGCAGGGAGAGCAGGTGTCGTTATGCTGCGCCGCGGTGAATTTTTTGACGCTGATGATCTTCAGATCCGGTGGCGCCGTCCCCGGGGGGGCCTCCCGGCAGACCCGGATGTGCTCGGCTCCGGGGCCGTGGCAGGTCTCGCAGTTAATGCCCGGCTCGGTCCAGACGGAGCGGTAGGCGCCGGTGGCCAGGTCGTAGTTGGAGGAGAACTGGCTGACGTGGCAGCCATAGCAGGCGCTGTTGAAGGTGAGAAGATTATCCTTCCAGGAAAGCTGCTCTTCCCCCCGGCCGGTGCCCTGGTGGCGCAGCATGCTCCGGGTGGTGTCGAACCAGGCTTTGTGCCGCACATCGTAGGCCAGGGGCAGGACCTGCAGGCGGCCCTTCTCTAAGGGGGTCAAAAAATAAAAGACATTCTTGCCCCCCAGGGCCTGCTCCAGCCGGTATTTCTTGTCTCCCTGGGGGCCGTGCTCCTGGAGCCAGCCCCCGCCCTGTCCCCTGACGGGGCGGTAGCGATAATCCTTGATGACCGTATCGTCCGTGGGAAAAGTCAGCTTGGCCAGCAACTCCGGGGTGACGGGCTGCATGGCCAGGCCGTGACGGGAGTTGGACCAGAGCCGGTAAAACTTCTCATGGCACTCCCGGCAACTGGCCGCGCTGCTATAGCCGGGGGCGGTGGGCGCAGCCCCCGGCCCTCCGGTCCCGGGGGGCGGCAAACCGGGCCTAAGCAGCCAGGCCCCGGCCAGGGCCAGCCCGAGGACCGCGGCCAGTCCCACTCCCAGGAGCGTTTTGCGGAGATTTCCTGAATCCATGGAAGACTGTCAGGTTAATCGCGGACCGCCAACGGGTTCCCTTTGTCTCCCACGCCGTCTTTCAAATCAAAGGTCACCTTTTCCAGCTTGCCGGTGAAGCGGAACGGCACCCGGTAATCCCCCGCGGGGGTGCCGGAGTCTTGGCCCACGTCGAGGGTTTCGTCAAAGGAGAACCCGGTCATCATGGTATGCTCCAACCGGCCTTCCCCCGCCTTCTTGTCGTTGACGAAGATGGTGCCGGTCCCACCCGCTCCCGGCTTGCCGCCGTCCCAGGCAAACTCGAAGCGGATGGTGGACTTGCCCGGGGGGAGGGGCTCCGCGGTGGTGATAGTGTAGCGGGCGGTGTCCCCCCAGTTGTAAACGAAAGTGGGCTTGCCATCCTTCACATACAGGCTGTAGCCGCCAAAATGGCCCCCCTGGGTCACCAGCACGCCCTGGGCCTTGCCGTCGGGGCTGTCCACCTGGGCGGTGATGCTGTAAGAGCGGTTGAAAATATCCGGGGCCAGCTCGGCGTTCACCCGGGTCGTACCGGGATAAAAGGTGAAAGACTTGCGGGCCTGGGCCATCATCTTCCTGGCTTCCAGGACCCGCTCCGCGAAGCGGTCATCCAGGGGCAGGACATTGTACTTTTTGGCCTCTTTCATAAAGAGCGCCTGCAGCTCCTTGACCTTCCGGGGATACTTGGCGGCCAGGTCATCGGCCTGGCTGAAGTCCTCGGAGACGTGATACAGCTCCCACTTATCGTGGTCGAAATCACCGGTGGCGTGGCCCATGGTCTGCCAGGGCAGGCGGCCGTGGCGGGCGCAGGCCAGCCAGCCGTCGTGGTAGACGCCCCGGTTGCCGAACATCTCGAAGTATTGGGTGAGGTGGCGGGTCTTGGCCTGGGCCCCGGCCTTATCGAAGGTGTAAGCCAGGCTCACCCCTTCCAGGGGCTTTTGTTTGACGCCGTTGACCACGGTGGGCATCTGCAGGTGGGAGACCTCCAGGATGGTGGGCGCCAGGTCGATGACGTGGGTGAATTGGCTCCTCAGTCCTCCCTTGTCCTGGATCCTCCTAGGCCAACAGATGACCATGGGGTTGCGGGTGCCCCCGAAGTGGGAGGCCACCTGCTTCACCCATTTGAGGGGGGAGGACCCGGCCCAGGCCCAGCCCACGGGGTAATGCCCCAGGGTGTTGGGGCCGCCGATCTCGTCATAGCGCTTGAGCATCACCTCCAGGGGCTCAACAATGCCGTTGCCCGCCTCGGCTACCTCATTCAGAGTACCCTGCAGGGAACCCTCGGCGCTGGGGCCGTTATCGCCGACGATATAAATGACCATGGTGTTATCCAGTTCGCCCAGGCCGCGGATCGCCTCCACCACCCGGCCGATTTCGTGGTCGGTTTCTGCCAGGTAAGCGGCAAAGGCCTCCTGCATGTGGGCAAACAGCCGTTTCTGGTCCGGCGTCAAGGAGTCCCAGGCCGGGATCTCCGGGGGTCTGGCCGTCAGCTTGGTGCCCGGGGGAATGACGCCCAACTCTTTTTGGCGGGCGTAGGTCTCTTCCCGCACTTTGTCCCAGCCCTGGCCGAACTTGCCCTTGAATTTCTCGATCCATTCCTTGGGCGCCTGGTGGGGCGAATGGCAGGCGCCGGGGGCGTAATAAACGAAGAAGGGCTTGTGCGGCGCCACTGAATGCTGGAAGTGGAGCCACTTGATGGCATGGTCGGCCAGGTCCTTATTCAAGATATAGCCCTCTTGGGGCGTGGCCGGAGGGGAGATGGGATTTTTGTTCTCATAGAGGGCCGGGCAAAACTGGTTGGTCTCCGCGGCCAGGAAGCCGTAATAGTATTCAAACCCCTGGCCCGTGGGCCAGCGGTCGAAAGGGCCTAAAGAACTGCACTCCCGGCCCGGGGCCAGGTGCCATTTGCCGAAGGCCGCGGTGTTGAAGCCGTGCTGCCGGAGAATCTCGGCGATGGTGGCCGCACTTTTGGGCATCATGGCGTTGTAGCCCGGATAACCGGTGGCGAACTCCATGATGTTGCCCACGCCCACGGAGTGGTGGTTGCGCCCGGTGAGGAGCGCCGCCCGGGTGGGGGAACACAGGGCCGTGGTATGCATCTCGTTGTAACGCAGGCCGTTTTTGGCCAGGCTATCCAAAGTGGGAGTGGGGACGGGGCCCCCGAAAGTCCCGGCTTGGCCGAAGCCCACGTCATCCAGCATGATGAGCAGGACATTGGGTGCGCCTTTCGGGGCCTGCACCGGCTTGGGGAAATCCGGCACCGAGTCTTTGTAGGTCTTGCCGATTTTGCCCTTGAAGGGTGGCGCGGGCAAAGGCAGGGTTTCTGCCAGGGCTGCCGCGCCCAGAAAGATCAACAAGCTGAAGAGGGTCAGAGTGGCGGCCAGGGCCGGCCACAGTGCCGCCCGCTTTTTGAGATTGCGGCTGAGCTTCAAAGGCATTTCAACTCCTGGGTGACGAGGTGACGGACAAATGGCCGGGCAGCGGGAAGATGGTCCAGGCGGTCTTGCCCACAAGGGGTCCGGTTTTTCTTAAGAGAAGCAGCATACCACAAGAAGTCTGGCAAGCACATAGAAAATTGCGGTCTGTCAGGATGGCTGCGGCCCGCGGCTGCGGCGATATTAAAAATCAATACTTTTAGGCACTTGCAAAAGTCTCTTTTCCTGCGTATCCTCTATCTGCGCTCTCTGCGCCTCTGCGTTGAAAAAAAGGGAAATTCACCGCGGAGACGCAGAGGACGCAGAGAATTCGCGGAGAGTTTTTACGATTAAATAAGCATTTTGCAAAAGGCTCAATCTTTGCTTTTCAGAAAGATATTATCCAAAAAACGCCGAAATTTGCCCGCATGAGCCTTACGGCCAGAGGGGGTCGTTTCTCCCTGATTTATGTGGGGCTGCTATTGTTGCTATTATCGTGTCCCATGAATAACATTGAATAAAAGCC
>JAKAKP010000073.1 GCA_021813445.1 Deltaproteobacteria bacterium | reverse complement strand
CTCTTTTCATGGTTTTTCAACTCGTTCCCAAGTTGTACTTGGGAACGCAGATACTCGCCAATCTTAGCTTGGCGGATAAATGGCGTTCCCAAGCTAAGCTTGGGAACAAGGAGTCGTCCGCCCCAGGAACTGGGCGAACACCAGGTTCGCCCCTACTCCAAATATTCCTGGAGGGCCTTCTTCAAAAACTGCCTGGCCCGTTTCAGCAGGCCGTCCACGGCCTGGGGGCTGAGGCCCATTTCTTCCCCGATTTCCTGATAAGAGAGCTCGCCGAAACGTTTCAGGATCAACGCCCGGCGCTGGTTTTCCGGGAGCGAGGCCAGCAAGGCCTCCAGCCGCCGGGCCAGGTCCTGCTCCTCCAGGGCCTCGAGCGGGCTGGCCCCGCCATCGGGGACGGCCACCGCGTCGTCCGGCTCCAGGGACTCCTGGAAGTGGCGTTGGCGCAAACGGTTCAAACAGTGGTTGGCGGTGATGCGGTTGAGCCAGGCGCTCACCGGGGCCTTCGGCTCAAAAGTGGCCGCGTGTTCATAGACCTTGATAAAGACCTCCTGAAGGGCGTCTTCCGCGTCCAGGGGGTCCTTGAGCAGCCGGTAGGCCAGGTTGTAGAGGCGGGTCTGGTGGCGGCGGATGAGTTCCGTCAGGGCCGGAGCTTCTCCCTGCGCCACCCGGCGCAGCAGGGCATAATCGAGATCGGTGGGTTCAGCGCTCAAAACAGAGTGAGGTGGATGAGGTCATCCTTCTTACAGGCCCGGAGCTTTTCCATATGGCGCAGGGGCGCGAATTCCCGGCGCAGTTCGTCTTCGGTCAGTCCCAATTGAGCCGCGGCCTCGAGCAGCGGCACCTCGCCCTGGTCCTTAACCAGATCGAAAAGTTTCTGCTGCAAGGGAGTCAGGTTTTGTCCCCCCGGCAAATCCTTGAGGCTCTTGGCGGTATGCACCGCCCAGGGGTCGCAGGTCTTGGTGATGCTCAGGGAATCCAGATAGCAGTCTTCGCACAGCTCCTGGCCCTGGTATTCCCGGCCTTCCCCGGGGTCCAGGGCGGCGCGGCATTTGGCGCAGGTCGTCTCCGGCATCGGTTCTCGTCCTTTAGGATTATTGGACTTATGACTCCGCAAAGAGTTATAAAATTCCTGATTAAAGATATTTTTTCGTAGGGGCACCGCTTGCTGTGCCCCAGGCTTTGAGGGGCAGAGCAAGTTATGCCCCTACACCATATAATGATCGTTCCTTGACGGCAACCCGGTTTTGAAACAGCACACAATTATCACACAGTTTCTACGCATTGGGGAAAACTGAAAGGGGCGGTTCGAAAACCGCCCCTGTCGCCTCATTTTTCCTCCAGCCGGGGGAAAGGGGCTTATAACTCGTATTCCCCTTCCATCTCCAGGATAAATTCCCCGACCCTGTCGCTGGGCTTGACGGTAAAAGTGCCCGCGCCTTTGAGGCCCGCCAATTTGCCGATACCTTTATCGACCTCCCACTTACCCTTGGTCATGTCGCCGTTTTTGTCCCCGGTAAAGCGGGAGTAGACCGCGCCGTTGGCGTAAACGGTGCAGGCATAGCCATGCATCCGGCCGTCACCCTTGACACGGTCATGGAAGCCGACGCTGCGCCGATAGACAAATTCTCCCGCTACCCCCGGAGTATAGTCGATGGGATAGCCTTCCAGTTCGGTGAGCATCAGGGTGTGGTCGGGGACATCGCCAACTTGGAGCATTTCGCGGCGGGTGACATAGATTTTGAATTTGGCTTTGCGGTGCATAACGGTCCCTCCAGTAAGTTTTAGGGGCGGGGTAAAGGGCCGAAGACCGGCGCCGACGGACGCCCGTACCCCCGGTTTTTTCCCCCTAACCTGCGGGCCTGCCCCAGAACAGGACCGGCCCGCAGGAGGATGATTGACTTGCGGCCCTTTCTCCCGCCCGCTAGGATAAAGTTAAATATCCAATTCGTTTAATTCAAGGACGTTGCTCTGAATAAAGTCACGCCGCGGTTCCACTTTGTCCCCCATGAGGATGGTGAAGATTTCATCCGCGGCATACGCGTCCTCGATGTTGACCTTGAGCAAAGTGCGGGTTTCCGGGTCCATGGCGGTCTCCCAGAGCTGCTCCGGATTCATTTCCCCCAGGCCTTTAAAGCGCTGGACGGTCACCCCTTTTTGACCGGCCTCCAGGATAAAGGCCACCAGTTCCTCCAGGTTGGGGAATTCCCAGACCTTGTCTTTTTCTTCCAGGCGATGGGGCGGAGACTGGAAATCCACCAGGGTCTGATCCAGCTTCACCAGGGCCTGGAAATCGCTGCCCCCTAACAGCTCCCAGTCCAGGCGCATCTCCGGGACCTCCCGCTGGCCGTCGCTGATGATGATGGCCTGGGCGTGGTGTTCTTCATCCTCGTCCAGGCGGCCGCGCCAGCGGCCCCCGGCCTCCAGGGCCTGGAGCAGGGCGGACAGCCCCTCTTCCTGGCGCAGGCTCTCTTTGGAGGTCATGCCTCGGTCCAGGAAGAGGCGCAGGATCTCCCGGGCCAGGCCCCGCTTTTCAAAGCGGGAGAGGTATTCCTGATAGGCAAAGACCTTCTCCAGGGCCTGGGACAGGGCCGGACCCTGGAGGGTGCGCTCCGGTCCCAGGCGCAGGCGCTTTTTCTCCAGGCCCCGCTGGATCAGGTAGGTCTTGAACTCACTGTCGTCTTTCAGGTAAATCTTTTCGCTGCCCCGGGTGAGGCGGTACAGGGGCGGCTGGGCGATATAGAGGTAGCCGCCTTTGACCAGGGCCTCCATCTGCCGGTAGAAAAAGGTGAGGAGCAAGGTGCGGATATGGGCTCCGTCCACGTCTGCGTCCGTCATGATGATCACCTTGTGGTACCGGAGGTCCTCCTCAATATTGGCCTCCTCTTTTTTAGAGAGGTCCGAGCCCAGAGAAGAAATCAGGGTGCGGATTTCCGGGTTTTCCAGCATTTTTTCGAACCGGGCCTTTTCCACGTTCAGGATCTTGCCCTTCAGCGGCAGGATGGCCTGGAAGCGCCGGTCCCGGGCCTGTTTGGCGGAGCCGCCGGCGGAGTCCCCCTCCACCAGGTAGATTTCCCGCCGTCCCGGGTCGCGTTCCTGGCAGTCCGCCAGCTTGCCGGGCAGGGTCATGTCCCCCAGGGCCCCTTTCTTGCGCACCAGGTCCCGGGCCCGACGGGCCGCTTCCCGGGCCCGGGCCGCGTCCAGGAGTTTGGCCAGGATGCGCTTGGCCACCCCGGGATTCTCCCCCAGGAAGGTGAGAAAGGTCTCGTACAGGAGGTTTTCCACCAGGCCCTTGACTTCGCTGTTGCCCAGCTTGGTCTTGGTCTGCCCTTCGAACTGGGGCTGGGGCAGCTTGACGCTGATCACCGCGGTCAGCCCCTCCCGGACGTCCTCCCCTTGGAGGTGGGAGTTTTTCAGGGCCTTGGGCAGCTCGGCGGCGGACATATACTGGTTGATGGCCCGGGTGAGGCCCGCTTTGAAACCGCTCAGATGGGAGCCTCCTTCCCGGGTGTTGATGTTGTTGGCAAAGGTGAAGATCTGCTCGTTGTAGGTCTCGTTGTACTGGAAGGCCATCTCCATCTGGATGCCCCCCCGGGCGCCGGAGAGATAAATGGGGTCCGGATGGATGGGGTTCTTGTTGCGGTTTAAGTACTGGACAAAGGAGACGATGCCGCCTTCATAGAAAAATTCGCTTTTGCGGCCGCTGCGCTCATCCTCCAGGAAGATGCGCAAGCCGCCATTGAGGAAGGAGAGTTCCCGGAGGCGCTGGGCCAGGACATCATCACTGAAATTGATTTCCGCAAAGATCATGGGGTCGGGCCGGAAGAGCACCGTCGTCCCCCGGCGCTTGGTCTGGCCGGTGACCGTGAGCGGGGTTTTGGTCTTGCCTCGCTCGTAACTTTGATGGAAGACCTTGCCGTCCCGGCGGATCTCCACTTCCAGGTATTCGGAGACGGCGTTGACCACCGAGACCCCCACGCCGTGGAGGCCACCGGAGACCTTGTAAGCGCCGCCGTTGAATTTACCCCCCGCGTGCAATCTGGTCATGACCACTTCCACCGCGGGCAGCCCCTCCGTGGGGTGGAGGTCCACGGGGATGCCCCGGCCGTTGTCCTCCACGGTGACGCTGTTGTCCTGGTGGATTTTGACCTTGATCTCGTTGCAATATCCGGCCATGGCCTCGTCGATGGCGTTGTCCACCACCTCGTAGACCAGGTGGTGCAGGCCTTCGACGCCGGTGTTGCCGATGTACATGGACGGCCGTTCCCGCACGCCCTCCAGGTCTTTCAGGACCTGAATCTGTTCGGCGCTGTACTCTTCGGGAGCGATGGTTTGATTCGCCAAAATGCTTCTCCTTCAACTCATCTCTCGTTCCCAAGTTACTTGGGAACGTTTTTGTATGCCAAGCTGTGCTTGGGGGCGTTGCCGTTGTCAGACAAGCTTTGTTAGCTTTGGGTAGGCCCCCCAGCACAGCTGGGGGCATAACTGGGTTCCCAAGCGCAGCTTGGGAACCAGGATATAAAATTCTTCTTTATTTCACCCGGGGGATAACCTTAACCTCCACCATCACTTCCCCGTAGCCGCCGCACTCCACGCCCGCGTCCGGGCAGCGGACGTGTTTCATGAAATGGATCTGGTTGGGTTCCAGGCCCTCGCTCAACCGCTCGTTGATCAGGGCCACGGGAATTTGCATCTGCGCCAGGAGGTATACGCACAACCTGGGAGGGCAGAGCTTGGTGACAAAATTGCCGTCCACGTCCAGGATGAAGCGGTCCCCCGCCTGATAGCCGGAATTGCAATGCCGGGCGGCCACCACTCTCGCTTCGATGGAATATTTGGCCGCGGCCCGGGTCAGCTTATTTATCTGGCGCACCCGGGGATCGTCTGCGGGAATGCTCTCCATTTCCGCGTCTGTGTAACCGACCCGCTCCCCGAACCGCCGCAGATATTTTTTTTCGTCCATAGCTCAACCCATATTTGGTGGCTCAGGCTTTCCAACCTGGGCCGGTTCAGACCAAATGCCTCATGAACAATGCGCTTCCCGACTCCAGCGCTAATAAATCCCCCCCTTTTTTCAAAGGGGGGAGCAGTAGTTGGTGGCGCAGGCTTTCCAGCCTGCGCACCTTAGCCCCTTTTCAAAGCCGCAAACGCCGCCTTGGCCTCCGGCGAGAACTCGTGAAATTTCACCAGCTTCTCACACGGCTCTTCCGGACACACCGCACAATGCTCCAAGCCCTTGCCCAGGCAGCACTGCCTGATCTCGCAGACCTGGCAATAGCCGATCTTCCTGCCCCCCTCGCTAAGACAGCCATCGCAGTTAATCTCTTCCTTCTTGAGCTGCATCCCGAACTTTTGGGCATACAGAGCCGCGGTCTTCTCCCGGGCCGCGTCATCATCGTTCCGGGTGGCGATAAACGTGGGGCACCGGGAACAATTCAGCCCGCAATAAGCGATCATTGTTACAAGCTCATGGGCATGATAATGGTGAAATAACTGGGGTCCCCCTTGGACACCAGGCGGCAGGGCCGGTCCCGGTCGTTGATCTCCAGGACCACTTCCTCCTCCTCCATGACGTTGAGGGGCTCCAGCAGATACCGGGCATTAAAGCCGATCTCCAGGGGCAGCTCCTCCGGGGTCCCCTTCTCCAGGGTCAAGGGCAGCACCTCCCGCCCTTCGCCCACTTCCGGGTTGCTGAAGGTGGCTTCCAATTGCTCCGGGCCCAGCTTCAGGATCACCCCCCGGAAGCGCTCGGTGGACAGCAGGGAAATGCGGTGCAGAGTGTCCCGCAAGTCCTGGCGCTTCACCACAAAATGAAACGCCGCGCTTTCCGGAATGATGCGCCGGTATTCGGGAAATTTCTTTTCCAGCAGGCGGATGAAGAGGTACTTGGAGTTGGCCTTGAGGGCCAGGCTTTGGCGGCTCAGCCCCAGGGACACCTTTTCTTCCTCCGCCAGCAGCCGGGAGATCTCCCCCACACCTTTCCGGGGAATCAGGATGCCCTCGGCAATGCCGAAGTGCTCGCTTTCCGGCAGCGGCCGCTCGATCAGGGTGAGGCGGTGGCCGTCAGTGGAGACCATGCGCAGGAGAAAATTGGGTTCAACTTCCACCCGCTCCCAGAAGATGCCGGACAAGTGATACTGTAGGTCGTCCACGGACACGGAGAAGATGGTCTTTTCGATCATCTCTTTGAGCAGCCGGCTTTCCACCTCCACCATATTCTCTTCGGTGATCTCCGGGATGGCGGGGTATTGATCCGCGGGCAGCCCCAGCAGTTGGTACCGGGACTCCCCCACCAACACCTGGAGGTTGGATTTTTCGGTGCCCTCCAGATTCAGGGTTTCCCCGGGCAGCTCCTTTACCAGGTTATAAAAATAATGGGCCGGCAGGGTGAGCGAGCCCGGCTCCTCCACCATGGCGGGGTAAGAGCCCCGGAAGCTCACTTCCAGGTCCGTGGCGGAAATCTTCACCTCGCCGCTGCCTGCTTCCAGGAGAAAATGGCTCAAAATGGGCATGGTGCCCCGGCGGTCCACCACCCCCAAGGTCCGGCTTACTGCCTTCAACAACGTCTCCCGCTCCATGGTCAGCCGCATGTCAATTTCTCCCAAAAATTAAAAATTAAATATAAGTTTAGTTTTTTTATTAAGCCCGGAAAGTTTTGTTGATAACTGGATTAACTATTTAAAATCATGATAAGTTTTATTGTCATTGGGCAGAAGCGGAATGAACTATTTTTTTATTTTATCATTATTCTGCTTTCTCTTCACCCGAGAGGCTGTCGAAAACCTGCAAGCCTGATTAAATCCTGGTTAGATATTCGTTAAAACCAAAATATATGGGATTGGGGGTAGGGGTTTGGGGGAGGGGGTAAGGGCCCGCGGCCCTTAGCCCCCTCCCCCAATGTCTTTTCCATCATTCACATACCGCGCCCTTGCTGCCGGAGCTGACCACGTGGCTGTAGCGGCCGGCGTAGCCGTGTTTGATTTTCGGCTCCGGAGCTTCCCAGGCCGCTTTCCTTTGGGCCAGTTCCGCCTCAGGCACCATCAGGGTCAGGGTTTTGCCCGGGATATCGATCTTGATGCGGTCGCCTTCCTTGACCAGGGCGATGGGGCCGCCCTCCGCAGCCTCCGGGGAAATATGGCCGATGGCCGCGCCCCGGGTGCCGCCGCTGAAGCGGCCGTCGGTCAACAGCGCCACTTCCTTGTCCAGGCCCATGCCGGCAATGGCCGAAGTGGGGGTGAGCATCTCCCGCATACCGGGGCCGCCTTTGGGGCCTTCGTAGCGGATGACCACGATGTCCCCGGCTTTGATCCGGCCTCCCAGAATGGCCTGGGTGGCCTCTTCCTCGGAGCCGAAGACCCGGGCCCGGCCTTCATTAACCAGCATTTTTTCGTCCACCGCGGACTGCTTCACCACCGCGCCTTCCGGAGCCAGGTTGCCCCGCAGGATGGCGATGCCTCCCTGGGAGTGGTACGGGTCGCTGAGGGGGCGGATGACTTCCGGGTCAAGCACCTCCACCGGCGCCAGGTTCTCGGCCACGGTCCGGCCGGTCGCAGTCATGGGGGCGCCGGATACCAGGCCACCGTCCATTAAGGTCTTCAACACCGCCGGCACCCCGCCGGCCTGGTCCAGGTCCTCCAGATGGTGGCGGCCGCCCGGACTCATGGAGCAAAGGTGGGGGGTGCGGTTGGAGATTTTGTTGAACAGGTCCAGGGACAGGTCGATCCCCGCCTCCCGGGCGATGGCCGGGACGTGGAGCACGGTGTTGGTGGAGCAGCCCAGGGCCATGTCCACGGCCATGGCGTTGATAAAGGCTTCCAGGGTGGCGATGTCCCGGGGCAGGATCTGGCGGTTCACCAGGTCCATGATCTTCATCCCCGCTTTCTTGGCCAGCCGGAAGCGGGCTGCGTGCACCGCGGGGATGGTGCCGTTGCCGGGCAGGGCCATACCTAAGGCTTCACTCAGGCAGTTCATGGAATTGGCGGTGAACATGCCGGCGCAGGAGCCGCAGCCGGGACAGGCACACTCCGCCAGGGCCTTCAGGTCGTCTTCGCCCATCTTCCCGGCCTTCACCGCGCCCACGCCCTCAAAGACGGTGATCAGATCCACGTCTTCTCCCTGAAAGCGGCCGGCCAGCATGGGGCCGCCGGAAATCAGGATGGCGGGGATGTTCAGGCGCAGGGCCGCCATAAGCATGCCGGGGATGATCTTGTCGCAGTTACACACCAAAACCAGGCCGTCCACCGGATGGGCCGTGGCCATGATCTCGATGGAATCGGCGATGAGCTCCCGGGAGGGCAGGGAATATTTCATACCCTGGTGGTGCATGGCCAAGCCGTCGCAGACGCCGATGACTCCGAACTCCAAAGGCGTGCCCCCGGCCAGGCGCACCCCGGCTTTGACCGCCCGGGTGATCTTGTCCAGATGGATATGGCCGGGGATGAACTCGTTAAAGGAGTTGGCCACGCCGATAATGGGCTGGTCGATTTCCTTGTCGGTCAGGCCCATGGCCTTGAACAGAGAGCGGTGGGGGTATTTCTCCAGACCCAATTTCATCAGGTTGCTGCGCATGGAACTGCTCCTCTATGAATGGTACTGCAAAATTAGTTTGACCAAAAAACAGTGGACTCTTTTATTTGGGATGCCCAGATGGCTCGCATTTAATGACACTCTCTCGGAGAAATTAATAATTCCCTTATCAGCGATAGCGCCTAAACACCTCGTCAATTGAGGCCCTTAGGCGAGAACCCACTTCATCATCAGAGGCTCTCATTCTTCTCCGGATTTCGTCATAATAATCTTCATGCTGAGGGTTATAATCGATTTGACCTGCATGGTGATTGACCGATTTGTTTAAAAGCTTTTTAACCATGGCTACAGCCACTATCACCGCCAAGATAGTGAGCCACACCCACTTGTACTCAACAATCGCGTTTTCTAAATTAAGAAGCCATTCCATACAAATACTCCCCTTTCTTAAGAGGAACCTAATTACTATACCAAGCTGTCAGTCTTTTCTCCCTCACCCTTTGAGGGGGGAGGGCCGGGGTGGGGGTGGCGTCTTTGGGCTGATTACAGCTACCTGGCCAAGTCACCCCCCTCACCCTAACCCTCTCCCCCGAGGGGAGAGGGAATAACTTTAAGTATATACGTAGCTGATATTTTTTAATTTTTTAATTTATTGCTGGGATACTTCTAAATATTAAAAAATATGATTTCTAAAAAACTCATTCCGGCTCCGTTCTTTCCGGCTCGGGCGCTCTTTCCGGCTCCGCCGGGATTGCGGGCGCTTCCGCCTGGGGCTCCGGGGGTGCCGCGCCTTCCTGGGTCTCACCCGGCGCCGCGGCTTTGGGCTTGGGTTTCGACGAGCGCCGCCGGGGCCGGGACGGACGTTTTCTCCCGCCGGAAGGTTTGGCCCCGGGAGCTGCTGCGGTCTCGGGAGCCGCGGTGGCTTCGGGAGTTGGCTGCGCCTCCGCCGCCGGCTTTTCCTCGGTCTTGGCCTCTGGGGCCCGCTTGGGCTCGGCTGGGGCCTTGCGCTCCGGAGCCGGTTTGGGTTCGGCCGTTTCCCGTTTGAGGTATTCCACTTGGATTTCCTCGGGGCCCAGGCGTTCTTTGCCGGCCACTGCGATTTTAATGCCGAATTGCTCCTCCAGGAGAAGGAGGTCTTTGCGCTTCTTATTGAGAAGAAAATGGGCCACTTCCAGGGGCGCCGTGACCCGCACCTCCTG
Source organism: Deltaproteobacteria bacterium (assembly GCA_021813445.1). Lineage (GTDB taxonomy): Bacteria > Desulfobacterota > Desulfobaccia > Desulfobaccales > 0-14-0-80-60-11 > SURF-52. The sequence goes on along the minus strand of JAKAKP010000073.1, from coordinate 16,075 downwards.
GACCGGGCTCTGGGCCACCTGGGTGCTGATCTGCCGCAGCAGGCTGACGCTCAAGGTCTCCACCTTCTTGACCCGGCCCCGGCCCTGACAGGCGGGACAGAGACAATAGGCACTGACTTCCGCAGTGGGGCGCAACCTCTGGCGGGACAGCTCCAGCAGGCCGAACTTGGACAAGTGCCCCAGGGTCACCCGGGCCTTGTCCTTTTTCAGGCTCTGCTTCAGGACCTGCTCCACTTCCTTCTGGTGCTTTTTCTCCTTCATGTCAATAAAATCAATGACGATGAGCCCCCCCAGGTCCCGGAGGCGGAGCTGCCGGGCGATTTCCTCGGCGGCTTCCAGGTTGGTCTTGTAGACGGTCTCTTCCAGTTCCTTGGGCCCGGTGTAGCGCCCGGAATTGACATCGATGGCCACCAGGGCCTCGGTGGGGTTGATGACGATGCTGCCCCCGGACTTCAATGGCACCTGCTCCGCATAGATCCGGTCGATCTGTTCCTCCAGCTGATAGCGGGTGAAGATGGGGAGCTTGTCCTTATAGAGTTTCAGGGCATGGACGTGGCGGGGAGCCATTTCCTTGATAAAGGTGCGCAGGGTCTGATAGACGTCTTTGTTGTCCACCAGGATGGTCTTGATGTCCGCGGCAAAATAGTCCCGGACGGTCCGGGTGATGAGGTCCAGGTCCCGGTGCAGCAGGCAGGGGGCGGGCTGGGTTTGGGCCGTCTCCTTGATGTTTTCCCAGAGCTTCAGGAGATAGCTCAGGTCCTTGCTCAACTCCCGGGTGGCTGCGGTCTCCCCCGCGGTGCGGATGATCAGGCCCATCTCCGGGGGCAGGCCCAATTTCTGGGCCAGATCCTTGAGCCGCTGCCGTTCTTCTTCGTTTTCGATCTTCCGGGAGACCCCCAAATGGCTCTGTTTGGGCAAGAGCACCAGACGCCGCCCCGGAAGAGAAATGTAAGTGCTGAGATAGGCCCCCTTGGTGGCGGACTCCTCTTTATAGACCTGGACGATCAACTCCTGGCCCTTGCGCAGGACCCGCTGAATCTTGGCCTTGCCCTTGCTCTGGGGTTGTTCCAGGTAGCAGTCGGGATGCACTTCGGATAGGGGCAAAAACCCGTGGCGCTCGCCCCCATAATTGACGAAGGAGGCCTGGAGGCTGGGCTCGATATTGACCACCACCCCCTTATAAATATTGGCCTTGGTGGCTTCCCGGGACGCGGACTCCAGGGCCAGCTCTTCAATCTGCCCTTCTTCCACGATGGCCACCCGGAATTCCTCCGGATCGGCGGCATTAACGAACATCTTCCGGGGCGGACTCATGTGCATCTCTCCCAGGAGCGTTGCACGAATTCCCGAAAACCGGGCTGGCGGTCCTGGGCCGCCATGCAGTTGATGGCCAGGGGCAGGGCGGCCGGGGTCTTAAGGTTCCTGATGGGCGGCATCTCCCGGCGCCGGAAAAAGGCCGTGGGCACCAGGAAATTGATGTCCCCCTGCACGGGTTGGTAATACAAAAACCCTTCTTTCACGGTCACCGGCATGGGCAGGCCCTCGTCCCAAACCCGCCGCCAGCTCTTAAAGGGCTGGGGATAGTGGTTGAAATTCCGATTCAAGAAAGCGATGTCCCGGTTGCTAATGTCCCCCAGTTGAAAGCTTTCGATCATCACGTCCTGCTGCAGCTCCCGGTCCCAGGCCAGCATCCCCCCCTTCTGGGGCTTCACCGGGTTGTTGGCCACCACCTCCATGACCATATTAAAACCCTGCTCACCCAATTCCAATACCAGCCCCAGGCAGGGAAAATCCAGAGCCCCGGTCAAATAGTCTAAGTCCTCAATATTATATGATATTTTATTAACAAAACCCTGAAGCCAATCCCCCACCGCCTCCTGGGAATGATAGACCCGCTCCCAGGCATGGGTCCCCGGCAAGGAGAAAAGCTGCCGGTCTATGGTTTGCTGCATCACCATCTGCCCGTGGTTGTGCAGGCGCCGGGGCGTGGCCGCATCAAAGAAAAACCGCCCGTCTTTCAGGTTGAGGCCATGAAAACTCTCCTGCACCATGAAATAGACCCGCTGGGGATGGAAACCATAAAAGCGCCATTGATAAAATTCTTTTTTTATGCCGGCAGCCATCTCCTCACTGACGATGATCAGCAGATGTTGGCGGGCCAGCACCTCCGGGGGCGGCTCCCCCAGTTCCCGGGCCAGCCGTTCCAGATCGAAAGCCAGTTGCAGCATGTGGCGGGTCCCCAGGGAAAGGGGCAGCAAATCCTGGAGCGCTTCTCCGATTTGCGCGGCCACCGTCTCCGGAGGAATCACTTCCCCGGCTTCCATGCTCATCAGGTGGGCGATGGTTTCCAGCTTCAGATCCCGGCCAATATTGAGGCGATATTTGGGGCCCAGGAACAGGCGGGTGCCTTCCCCCGCGGCCGCGTGCTCAAAAAGCACCTTCCCCCGGGCCACTGCTTCCTTGGCCCGGCGCACGGCGCGGGGGTCTTCTTCCCCTAAAAGATGGATTTGGTGGGGTGCTTCCAGTTGTCCCAAACGGGGATAGCAGTTGATCCGCCGCTCCTGGGCTGCAATCTCGGCCAGAGAGCCGAAATGGGACAGGTTCTCTTGGGCCAAGGCAATACAGGAGGCAAGGTAATGGTCGCGGGACCGGAGATCTACCACCGGCATGGAGGCTTGATGCATGAAAGTCCTGTAATTTTGATTGGTTATCAGAAAATTTTTATCACGTCCCGGCCTAACTGTCAAGTTTTTATGCCGGATTGTATCACAACGCCGGGCGCAGATAAGCGGGGACCAACTGTTCCGGGGCCAGGGTCAGGCCCTGCTCCAACCGGCATCGCCCCAGGCGGGCAATGGTCTTGGCCCGGGGATGGCGTACTTCCGGAGGAGCCCAGGCGATGGCCGGAGACAGGTGTTTTTTCAGGAACTCCTCATAAGCATTGAGGCCGGGGCCGGTGAGGAGCAGGGGCGGCTGCAGCCGGGCCGGCAGCGCCGCCACCGGCAGGCGTTGGGGCTCCGAAATCGCCTCAGGGAGTTTCCCCGGGTAGACAAAAAACCCCAGGTAGACTTCCTCCCGTTTGGCGTCCATGATGACTGCGGTAGGCTGCGGCTGGCCGGGGACCTGGGCGGCCAGGGCCTCCAGGGTGGAGACCGCCACTAAGGGGCGGTCCAGGGCCCAGGCCAGGCCCTTGGCGGTGGCCAGGCCGATGCGCAGACCGGTGAAATTGCCGGGACCCTGGCTGACCGCGATGGCGCTTATTTCTTTCAAGCTGCGCCTCGCGGTCCGGAGGAGCTCCTCCACCGCGGGCAGCAAGTGTTGCAGGTACGTGCCCGGAGAGTCCAAAGAAATTTCCGCCAGGAGCCGGTCAGCCGCGCTCAGGGCCAGGCTGCCTTTCTCGGTGGCGGTGTCCAGGGCCAGGAGTAAGGACCGTTTTCCGTTTTCCGTTTTCCGTTTTTGGTTAAAAGAAGGGAGATTATCCATAAGTGGCAAATAGGTTTGCACTAACTAAATGTTAAAGAAAAGCAGGCTTTTTAAAAAAAGCTTTTGGCCCTGAACGGATGCAGGTTTTTCCCCCCCCTTTGAAAACGGGGGGTTAAGGGGGGGTGCTAACCGCCTGAAATCCCCCTAAATCCCCCTTTTTCAAAGGGGGACTTTAAAAATCTGGTTTCGATGAGGCCCTGAGTTTCCGTTTGCAGCTAGTTTTTCCCAACTAACGAAAAACTCAAAACTCAAAACGAAAAACGTTGTCATCAGGGGTTGGGAGCGAACAGCCGCAGGATGTCCTGATATAACACCAGGGCCATGAGGCCCAAAATCAGCATCAGCCCCAGGGCCTGGGCCATTTCCCGCTGTTTGATGGGTACGGGTTTGCCCAGGATCGCCTCCCAGGTAATGAAAAACAGGTGGCCGCCGTCCAGAATGGGGATGGGCAGAAGGTTCAGCATCGCCAGATTGACGCTCAACACTGCCATAAAATGGATGAGGTAGGTAACCCCGGCTTCCGCTTGTTGGCCGGCGATCTTGGCGATGAAGATGGGGCCGGCCAGGGTTTTTAAAGGCACCTCCCGGGCCAGCAGTTTGTAAATGCTTTCCAGTGTTACCCAGGCGATGCCCAGGGAATAAGTAGTTCCTTCTTTGAGGGCCGCCAGGGGGCCCACCCGGTCAACGCCAAAGGAGGTGGAGGCGCGGATGCCGATGATCACGGCGGAAATCTTGCTTCCCAGCTCATCACTGATTTCCTGGCGTTGGGGCGTCACTGTCAGATGCCAAACTTTTTCCCCCCGTTTCACCTCCAGCGTCAGGGGGCGCTCTCCCGCATTCTTAATTTTCCGGGACAACTCTTCCCAGCGCTTCACTTTTTGCCCGTCCACCGCCAGAATTATGTCGCCCTTTTGCAGCCCGGCCCGGGCCGCGGGCGCATCCGCGGTAACTTCCCCGATCTCGGTAGTGGCATAAGGAATGCCCGCCAGGGTGAAGACCAGAAAAAGGGCTATTATTGCGAAGAAGAAATTGAACGCCGGTCCGGCCAGGACGATGAGAAACCGGTGCCACAGGGAGTGATGCTGGAAAGAGCGGTGCTCCAACTCCGGGGGCACCTCGTCATTGGGGTTCTCCCCCAGCATCTTGACGTACCCGCCCAAGGGGATGACGGAGAGGCGGTAATCCGTCTCGCCTATCTGCTTATGCAGCAACCTGGGGGGAAATCCCAGGGAAAAGGCTTCCACCTGCACTCCGCACAGCTTGGCCAGCAGGAAGTGGCCGAACTCATGGATGAAAATCAGGACTCCCAAGACAACGATCGTGGCCAATACGGTGATCATGAAAGGTTTCCGGCTCCTTTTCGGGCAATCAAGTTGTGCGCGCTCTCCCGGGCCCAGCGGTTGACTTCCAAGACCTGTGCCAGGCTTTCCAGGGGCTCCGGGGTATGGGCTTCCATGGTTGCCGCCACCACCCGGGGGATGCCCTGATAGGAGAGACGCTCTTCCAGAAAAGCAGCCACCGCCACTTCGTTGGCCGCGTTCAGCACCGCCGGCATGGTGCCGCCCGCGCCCGCGGCCTCATAACCCAGTCTTAGCGAGGGAAAGCGTTCGAGATCAGGTTCCTCGAAAGTCAGTTGGGCGATCTGGCCCAAATCCAGAAAGGGCCCGCTCAGGGGCAGCCGCCGGGGATAGGTCAGGGCATAGGCGATGGGCAGCCGCATATCCGGCACCCCCAATTGGGCGATCATCGAGCCGTCCACGAACTCCACCAGGGAATGGATAATGCTTTGGGGATGGATATAGACGCCGACCCGGTCCACCGGCAGGCCGAAAAGCACGCTGGCCTCGATGACTTCCAGGGCCTTGTTCATCATGGTGGCGGAATCAATGGTGATCTTGGCCCCCATGTCCCAGTTGGGGTGCCGCAGGGCCTGGGCGGGAGTGACCTGGGCCAGCTTTTCTGCGGGCCAGGACCGGAAAGGCCCTCCCGACGCGGTGAGCCACAGCTTTTTGACGTCCTCCCGGCGGTGCCCCTCCATGGACTGCATGAGGGCGCTGTGTTCGCTGTCCACGGGCAGCAGGGCCACGCCTTTCCTCCGGGCGGCGGCCATCACCAGGGAGCCCGCGGCCACCAGGGTCTCTTTGTTGGCCAGGGCCACGGGGATGCCGGCCTCAATGGCCGTCAGGGTCGGCTCCAGGCCCGCCGCGCCCACCATGGCCGACACCACCAAGTCCGCGCCCGCAGCGGTAGCCACCGCCGCCGCGCCTTGGGGTCCCGCTATGATTTGCAGGGTGTTGCCGGAGGGCAGTATTTTTCGCAGCCGGGCCGCGGCCTCCTCATCCTGCACCGAGACCAGGGCCGGGCGAAATTGCCCGATTTGCGCGGCCAGCAACTCCACGTTCCGGCCCGCGGCCAGACTCACCACCGCGAATTCCTGGGAGTGCTCCGCCACCACCGCCAGGGTGCTGCGGCCGATGGACCCGGTAGACCCTAAAATGGCTAATTTTTTCACAACCTCCATCTTAACCCATTCCTCTGCCGCCTGCAAAAAAAAGTGGTTCCCCCTAGTATTTGGGCATATCTTTACCCACAAGTTTTTTAACCGGTGGCGGAGCCTTTCCAGGCTGCGCCAAAAAACTGCGCAGGCTGGAAAGCCTGCGCCACCAAAGAATACCTTAAATCAGGCACTTTCTTACTCCCCCTTTGAAAAAGGGGGCTGGGGGGATTTTGAGGCGCCCCAACCCTAAGACCCAGTGATTCATAAGAATTTAGCCCTGGCAGAATCTGGACACAATCAGAAATGCTCTCCCGTCAAATTAAGACTTGTGGGTAATGATTAAGAGTATCTGGGGGAGGGGGATAAGGTTAGGGGCCAGAGTAAGCCGTTCCTCCTCAGCGCCATCTGCCCCCTCTGTCATCCTGAACGAAGCGCAGCGGAGTGAAGGATCTCTCTCCTGTCCGAGAAGTTCCAAGCGGTAGCACAGGCTTTCCAGCCTGTGCGGATTAGCAGGGCGGGCGAGACGCCCACCCCTACCATTTTTCATAATTTACGGGTGTGCCAAAGGCCCACGAGGAACTGCTCAGAAAGAGTCCTCCGTAACGCGCCACGCGCGCCGGAAACATGAGAAGAAGCTCCCTTGCGAACCAGAGATGGTGGAGCGGGCCTCCGTGCCCGCCAAGCGCCCGGCGGGCACGGAGGTCCGCCCCACCACTTCTTTCATGGTTTTGGGGGTTCCCTTGGAACAGGAATGGCTCGCTCCCAAGCCCTGCTTCGCATGGAATTGCCCCAGCCCTTTCTTTTCCCAGGAAATTCAGATAAAATTCGCATATGACTCAGCGTGAAGCAGCCCTGGCGGGCAAAATTACCGAAGTGATGGCCCAGGCGGCCCGGAAAGAAGGGGTGGCCCCGGAGGTCATCCGCCAAGGGCTGGCCCAGGGCACCCTGGTGGTGCCCGCCAATCCCGGACACCGGAATCTCTCGCCCGCAGCCATCGGCCGGGGCGTGCGGGTGAAGATCAACGCCAATATCGGCACCTCCCCCCACGACGTCAACCTGGAGAAGGAACAGGCCAAGCTGGCCGCGGCCTTGCGCTACGGGGCCGACGCCATCATGGATCTCTCCACCGGCGGCCCCTTGAACGAACTGCGCCAGGCCCTCCTGGGCAACTGCCCCGCCCCCTTCGGCACCGTGCCCATCTACCAGGTGATGACCGAGGCCCAGAGTCTGGACGAAGTCAACGGCGACTGGTTCCTGGACATGGTGGAGCACCACGCAAAGCAAGGGGTGGACTTCGTCACTGTGCACTGCGGCGTCACCCGGGCCGCTATTCCTTTGCTGAAAAAAAGAGTCACCGGCGTGGTCTCCCGGGGCGGCGCTTTCCTGACCGCCTGGATGCGGCGCCACCGCCAGGAGAACCCCTTATACGAGCAATACGACCGCCTGCTGAAAATCGCCCGGGACCATGACGTGACCTTGTCCCTGGGGGACGGCCTGCGCCCCGGCTGCCTGGCCGACGCCACGGATAAGGCCCAGCTCCACGAACTGAAAATTTTGGGGGAATTGACCAAGCGGGCCTGGGCCCAGGGCGTGCAGGTGATGGTGGAGGGCCCCGGCCACCTGCCGCTGAAAGCCATCAAGAAAAATGTGCGCCTCCAGCAGAAATACTGCGCGCATGCCCCCTTTTACGTCCTGGGTCCCCTGGTCACGGACGTGGCCTCCGGCTACGACCACATCGCCGGGGCCATCGGCGGCGCCCTGGCCGCCACCGCAGGGGCCTCATTCCTCTGCTACGTCACCCCCGCGGAACACCTGAAGCTGCCGGAGGTGGAGGACGTCATCGACGGGGTGGTGGCCTCCCGCATCGCCGCCCACGCCGCGGACATCGCCAATGGCATCCCCGGGGCCGCGGACTGGGACCTGTCCATGTCCAAAGCCCGCCGCGCCCTGGACTGGCAGACGCAAATCCAGCTCTCCATCAACCCGGATAAAGCCCGGCGCTACCGGGACCTGAGCCAGGCCAAAGAAGACCAATGCACCATGTGCGGCAAATTCTGCGCCATGAAGGTCTTCGACGAGAAATTCGACGAGTAAGTTTTGGGGGAGGGGGCTAAGGGCCGGTAGCCAGGCGTCCCGCTGGCGGACCTTTAATCCCTTCCCCAAACCTCCACCCCCAATCCCACATGGTAAATTTTTCGGGGCACAGCGAACTGTGCCCCTTTTTCTTCGTAGGTCCATAATCTTCCTTTACTTCTCCCACCATTAGGGCTTGAAATTGGGCAAAACTCGGTCGTCATCTAACGGCGTTTTCCTGTAGGGGCGGACCCAGCTGTGCGTCCGAGTGGCGGGCACACATTGTGATGCGCATACAAAAGGAAGCGGCTACTATTGTTCTTCAAGGTAATCTGGTATAGGGCCTTTGAGAAAAAAATAATAAGAACAAGAATTAGTTACACAAAAACGCCGGAAATAACTGGTTCTCTATCTCATAAGACCATTCCCTGTGTCCCAACTTGCTAGCTTGTTCCCGAATATTTCATCCCTAGGTATTATTACGTAGTGCTAAATAGTTACTTTTAACAGTTGTTCTTGTAGACCGGGAAAATTATTCTTTATCAGAGGATAAAGATAATGGGAGCGATAGTGTCGGACCAGGTAGCAAGATCCTTTTATGTCACCATGCCTTGGCCGGATCGCCTTGTCCTGGTGAAAAGACTGCGTAATAAAGAAAAAAGAATTTATTTATGCGATCATCAAGTAAAGCTAAGCACTTTTCTGATGTATGAAGAACTGAGCCTGTTGAAGTTCGTGCCTTTTTGAGGCGTGCACCACGGCGGCTGGAGGAGGGAGAAATGGAAACCAAGGAATGTCCCCAAGATCATCCTCAATGTCGGCATCAGATCCCTCAATGGCAGACCCGGATGACCATTATCCCCGAGACCATGGGCTTCCTGGTTAGCTGTGACATGCGCCTGCTGCCCATGGGCGAATTCCTCCATGTGGTGAAGCTCATGCAGCAGGCCGCAGTGGATTACCTCAAGGAAGAAGGCATTATCATTGAAACCCGGGCGCCGGGGTTGAGGCTGATCAACAACGAAAACCTTTAATACCAGGCTGCCATCAAGGGGTAAAGGGTCCCCCCGCCCGGGTGGAGCTCCTCCCTGTCTTCAAATAATTATGGGGCACAACAACGTTGTGCCCCATATCGTCCGGGAGGTGGATTTAGAGGGCCTGCTGGGCCAAATCACTTATCTCAATTTGATAGGTCTGGATGAGGAGGCCGCCAGAAAGGCTCTCATTTCGGGAATTGAACAGGGGCGCAACAAGCCGCCTGCTGCGCCAAGATTCCCCGGCGCGGCGCGGCCCAAGGAAGCGCTCCGCGCTGCTTCCTTAAAGTCCACCGCGTCTCCACCGCGGCAAATTTTGCGTGCGGCGGGTCTTTGACGTCAGGTTGGTGGTCAAATCTTCCCTCCTGCATAGTCTAAGTGCCTTATTTCTCAAGCGGAATCCGGCTGATTTGCCTGGGTTATTAGGTCGTTAAGGATGCCGGCCAAGGGGCCTGAAGGAAAATTCCGGGGCTTCTTGGTCTTGGCCCCGGTCTTGCATGTCACAAGAGTACAAAACTTATTTCTTAACGGTGTCGGACCATGAAGACCATAGTGGCAGTTTTGGTGGAAAGCCCCCTGTACTTCACCTTATCCTTGCAGGACCGCTACGGGCTGGTCAAAAGGCTGATGGACAGGGAAGAGAGCATCGATCTGAGCGCCATGCACCTGAAATTGCGGGCCTTCCTGACGGTGAAACCCAAAAGCGGTTGAAGCCCCCGTTTGGCGGCGGGGCTGGTTATTCCAGCAACTCAGCAGTAGGTCGCAACATGGCCCTCTACCCCCGGGAGGGAGAAACCATGGAAACCAAAGATTGTCCCCAGGAACATTTTAATTGCCACCATGAGGCCCCGCTGTGGCAGACCCGGATGACCATCATCCCCGAAACCATGGGCTTTCTCGTCAGTTGTGACATGCGCCTGATGCCCATGGGCGAATTCCTCCACGTGGTGAAGCTCATGCACAAGGCCGCGGTGGACTACCTCAAGGAAGAAGGAATTATCATTGAAACCCGGGTGCCGGCGCTGACGCTGGTCAAAAACTAGATTTGGCGCGGAGCAGGAAGGCAGTAAATGGGAGTGGGGCGGGCCGGGATGGCAGGGGCCGGCCCTCCCTCGCCCCCATATTTTTCAGGAACCTTGATGCGATTACGCGCTCCGGGGCCCTGCCTACTTCCCGGTGAGTTCCTTGATTTCCTCTTTGGCGTGCTCCATTTCCTGGACCTGTTGTTTATCCATCCTCAGGAGCATGGTTTGGAATTCCCCCACGTGGGTCTTTTCTTCCTTGGCGATGTCCAGGAAGACTTTTTTGATGTCGGGGTTATCGGTGAGGGCCGCCAGCTGCTCATAGAGGTTGATGGCGTCCAGTTCCGCGATAATCCCGATGCGCAGCAATTCCTGGTTCAAATTTTCTTTAGAGAGCTTGCTTAAATCCGCGGGGATTTGGGATAACATAACTCCTCCCTGGGTTGAAAAAATATGCTGCGTTGGCAGCCAACTTCTGGTAGCCATAGTAAGCATGGAAGAAATGAGCGTCAAGGGAACCCTTGACGTTCGCCTCTTCCTGATAAATCTTTTCTGGAAGCAAGGTTTATCTGCCTAAAACAAGCGGCGCCGCGCCGGTTTTGGCGGGTTCTGGTGTTTACCTAGCAGGGATTAATTTTATCCCCGGGAGAATGAAGATGGCTGGTGATGGGGTGCGGGAGAAACTATCCGCCTGGCTGGACGGCGAACTGAGCACCGCGGAGCGCGGGGAGGTAGCCGCGCATCTGGAGGTTTGCGAGGAATGCCGCCGGGAGTTGGACCAACTGCAGCGGCTGGATGCAGCCCTGGGCAGCCTGGAGGCGGCGGCGCCGCCGCGGTTGGCGGCACGGGTCCTGGAGCGGGTGCAGCCCCGCCGCCGCTATTGGTGGCAGTCCCTGGCCCTGGCCGCATCGCTGATACTGGGCATCGTTCTGGGCGGCACCCTGGCCCGGGATTTTTATCCTTACCACCCAGCCGCCAGCGGCACCGGCGAAGACCTGGCCTTGGAAGAATTTCATGATTTCCCCCAGGGCTCTCTGGGAGCAGTCATGGTCTCGTATCAGGCTGATCAGACCGACGAGATCAACGGCTCATGAAACGGAACTGGCTGCTCTATCTGGTGATATTTTCCCTGGCCCTCAACCTGGGGACCATCGGCGCGTTTGCCTATCTGCGGTATCAGGACCGGCAAGCGACCTTGGGCCAAGGAGAGCCGCGACCGCTGAACCTGCGGGAATTTTGGCGGTCCCTGCACCTGGATGCGGAGCAGCGCCAGTTCTTGCGGGAAATGGGCCCGGAACACCGCCGGCAAGTGGCTCAACTCCGCCAGGAGTTAATGGACAAACGCCAGGAGCTGTTGGCTCTGCTCAAAGGGGAGAACCCAGATTGGAGCGCCATCAAGGCCAAGATCAACGAGATCAGCGCCCAGCAGGGGAAACTGGAAGAGGAAGTGGCGCGGTTTCTCCTGGAGTGCAGGAAGCATCTGCGGCCGGAGCAGCAAGCAGCCTTTATCAACCTGGTGGAACGCAGGTTGTGTCGTCCCCGGGGCTGCGGCCCCATGGGGCCGCGTTGGCGCCACGGCCACGGCCGTGGCATGGGACCCGGCCCGGCTCCCGCCATGCCGCCCAAATCTCCCTAAAGATTGCCAGAACAAGGAGAACATGATGATGAAAATAAAAACGCGTATGGTTTGGAGCCTGGCTTTGGCTATGGCTTTGGCGGGAATCATCCTCTGGGCGAACCTCAGTTGGGCCCAATGCCGGGGCGGGGGCCAGGGATTGTGCCCGGTATACCAGAATTCCCAGAACACCGTGCAGGGACGGGGGCAAGGGCGGGGCAACGCCAATTGTCCCTACTACCCCGGGTCCGGATACCGTGGGGGCCGCCAGGGCCAGGGTGCCAATGCCCAGGGCCTTCAGGGCCAACGGGGGCCCGGCCAGAATGCACCTAACGCTCCCGCCAACCAGCCCAGCACCACCAAGTAACGCCCACTGCGCCTTAAGCTGCGTTCCAAAAAAAAACGGCGAGTAGCTGACGGTTACTTTACTAACCGCGGCTACTCGCCTATATCAGCCAGGGCTGCCGGTTGGCTGGCAAGCCTGCAAAAGAATGCAGGCAGTTTCCTGTTTCCGGCTTAGCCGCAGGAGCCGCCGCAATCTGTAGAGGAACAACCGCAGGAGCAGGACATCTGGGTGGGATGATCGCTGATGCCCGCCACCGTGATGGTAAAGACCAGGGTCTTGCCCGCCAGGGGATGGTTGAAGTCCACGATGAACTTATCCGCGGCCACTTCCAGGACTTTGCCGGACACGGGCCCGTGGGGGCTGGAGAACCGCAGCATCTGGTCCACCTCCACTTTCTCGCCTCCCAGCATGTCAATGGGAAATTCCCGCTTCAGGTCTTCCCGGAGGTCGCCGTAAGCCTCATCCGGAGTCAGGACCACCTTTTTTTCTTCATTCACTTCCATGCCCAGGACTGCGTCATTGAAGCCGGGGATGATCCCCCCGCCTCCGGCCTGGAATTCCAGGGGGCCGTTGCCCTCACTGCTATCGAAGACCTCGCCGTTTTCCAGGGCGCCAATATAATTCACCTGCACAAAATCGCCATTTTTAACTTTAGCCATGCACAAACTCCTTCACTAGGATTGATACTGCGGTGTGGCGCCGGTCCGGCTCCTCCAGAGGGGCTGGGAATTTCCCCCCAAAAGGATGCCGCCTGGGGCCCAAGCCCCAGGCGCTGACCGGAAAATACCTTTGAGGCTTCCTCCCGTCAGGGAACCAGCGGCCAAAGATTAGAGATTTATGGGGGCCTCCGGGAAGGGAGGGATATTGTCTGTGGCTTCTTTTAAAGGTAAGAACCTGCCGTTTTCAGATTTTCACCACGTTTTGGGCCTGGGGCCCTTTTTTGCCTTCCACGATCTCGAACTCCACTTCCTGGTCTTCTTCCAGGGTGCGGAATCCCTCAGCCACGATGTTGCTGTGATGCACAAACACATCCGGGCCGTTTTCCTGGGAAATGAAACCATAGCCCTTGGCATCGCTGAACCATTTGACCTTGCCTCTTACACGCATTCTTAAAACCTCCAAAAATTTCCCCCACTTGGGGGCACTCCAGGTAAAAAAAGGGGGGAACGACCGGTAAACCGTTCCCCCTGCTGGCATAGCTGCGGCAACGTTTCCACCTGTGGTGCTAGTTAAAGTTTATAGAAACAAACTTTTTTGTCAAATACTTACGCGGACGTTTTTTCGTTCTCTGGGAAAAAAAGGGGAACGCCGCATTAAAATCGGTAAGGAAATTGCATGATCAATCTAGCAGCACCGGAAAGGTTAGGAAGGTATTGCTTGGAAATGGTTATTAATGCCTATCCTAAATTAGGTATTTATACCGATTGTTCTTGGAGAAATTTAATCCCATATTTAAACATGCCGGCAATCTTGGTCGTCTCTAAAGGGGAAAAAAGTGCCTAGAGATTGGAAAAGCGGCAAAGAAATCATCACCAGGTGTTGTTCTTGCCAAAAAATCCTTACTGCAGCCGGAGAATGGCAGGAATTGGCAGAATCCCCCGCGGCGACTACAGAAACCTTGTTTTCCCACACCGTTTGCCCTGCCTGCATGGCCATACTTTACCCGGAGTTGACGTCTGCCGGAGGCTTGATTGTGGGAGAAAAAAGCGGGCCATCCTGCTGCGACCCTGAGTTGAAATCCACCCCTGCCCTTTAGTCGCCAGGCCCTGCCCTGCCGCCACCCCGCCGGCCCATGCCGGAGGCTCGCAGTCCGCGGCTCAGCCGCTATATTTATTGACCCCCAGGACCAACATTTCCGCGGCCACCTCTTGTTCAAAGGAGGCATCGGTCAGCGCCACCAGATGGGAGGCATCGTTCATGGCGATCTCCATCCAGGGCAGCCCCTGGGCATCCTCATATAGCCTATAGGTTGCCGCCATACCGGCCCGCACTTTCACCAACCGGCAATAAAGAGTAATTTCTTCACCACTTATCAGGGTAAACCTGCGGATCCGGAATTACTCGTCTTGTGGCTGCACGGCCTTTCCCTCCAGGCGGCCCCCGGGCCGGTGGCCCTGTTCCTCCTGCTTTCTCTCACCGATCTACTTTAATTTTAAAGGCTTAACTAACTTCCGGCAATGATAAATTTTCCTTCGAACTTCTTAGCCCAAACGCTGCCGGCCCGGAGTCCCCGGGCCAGTGCCCCGCCAAAAATTCCCGGGACAACTGCGGCAAAAGGGATGCATCTTGGCCGCGGTTTATGATATCTAGCAGGCGGCCGGATGCGGGGGAGATCCCGGGGGACGGCTTCGGGTTAACCCCCCGGCCCTCCCTTGGCCTTCCGGGCGGCCCCGGCTGCCACGCATCTGCCCAAAAGCAAGGGAGACAGGAGAATTGTCATGAAATTTGAGGAAGTCCCGGCAACGATTGACACCTTGTACGATAAAATCAAGAAACAATATTTCCCTTATTTGGCCAATGCCAAGATCTTGTTCCTGGTCAGTAAAAAGAAGATGATGAAGAAAGGCAGGATCGTTCTGGGCCAGATTGTCAAACCCTCGGCTCTGGTGAAGTATTTAAGCAGAAATGAGGCCCCGGATGACGGTTATGATTATATCCTTTATTTGGATAGCAAGCTGGTCAGCCATTGTGAGGAACCAGACATTGAACGCGTCTTGCGCCATGAGCTGCGCCATATCTTCTATGATGCGGACAGCAAAAATCCCTTTAAATTGATCGACCACGATTTTAATGATTTCTACGATGAGGTGGAGCTCAATAAGGACGACCCCAATTGGGCCAACCGCGTCGCCCGCACCGTGTCCTTAATTTATGACCAGGAGAAGGATCAAAGCTAATCCCTCCCCTCCCGGCCTGACGCCAGGACCCCGGGGCCTCCCTGTTCTGAGGCAGGGAGGCCCAGGTCTTACTGGCGGTGGCCCAGGAACCTCCCTCCAGTAACTTCTTGAGACTTACTCTGGGCCTAGAAGCCATTTCAAAACCTCTATTTCCGCCATCCTAAACGCGTGAAGGATCTCAACCCCTCGAAAATACGAGATTCTTCGCTGCGCTCAGAATGACAATTCAGGGTTATTTGAGGTTTGAAATGGCTTCTATCAATCCCCCACCCTTCCTAGGGGAGAGGTGCATCCCCCCTATAACTGGCGCGGCGCTCTGTTTTCCTAAATGCGGTTGTCAGGGAATTTCTGACAAAAAAATCAGAAAGTATCCGATAGGCAAATTCGCAAAGATTCCCTAAAAGTGGATTTATCTCTACTAGTGCGCAAAGAAGAAGATCGCCACCCGGCAGCCAGGGAGCGGGGACATGGATTTAGCCAAAGTCAAAATATTTAATGTTAGATACGAGGGCTATGCGGACGGTTCGGTAAAATTTATGAGCGACGCCATCCAGGACCTCACCGGTTATAGCAAGGAAGAATTTACGGAAAAAAAGGTGATCTGGACCGAAATCATGCATCCGGATGACCGCAAAGCTGCCAAAGATGCCTTTGTTGCCGGCTTAAAGGGTAACAAGACCTATGAACGGGAATACCGCATCCTGAGCAAATCCGGGGAATTCAAGTGGATTATGGAATTGAGCCAGATTATCTGCCACCCGGACGGCTCCATTAAATTCGTCATGGGTATTCTGTTGGATACCACCTACCAGCGGCTGGCCGAGGCAGAAGAGGCCCGGCGCCAAAGACTGGGGGGCAAATATCTCAGTTTCCGCCTGGGCCCGGAAGAATTTGGCGTCAAGATCGATACCATCAAAGAAATCAACACCATGCTGGAGATCACGCCCGTCCCCGATGCCCCGGCCTTCGTGAAAGGCGTGGTCAACCTGCGGGGCAGAGTCATCCCGGTGGTGGACCTGGCCCTCAAACTGGGTTTACAAAGCCTGACTTATCACGACCGCACCTGCATCGTCATCGCCGAACTAAACGGCAATCAGGGCCCCATCGG